>JAEEVS010000082.1:0-11747 GCA_016290975.1 Prevotella sp.
ACCGAAGCTACCGCCTCCGCCGTAACTGCGTGAACCGCCTCCGAAGCTACCATGACCGCCTCCGCCGTAACTGCGTGAGCTACCTCCACCGCCGAAGCTACTGCGGCTGCTGCCACCTCCGAAACTGCTACGACTGCTGCTGCCGCTACTGCTGTTGTTGCCGAAACCGCTACGGCTGTTGCCTCCACCGAAGCTGTTGCGTCCGCCGAAGCTGCCGCCTCCGCTACGACCGCCGTCTCTGGTGCCTCCTCCGAAGCTTCCGTGACCACCAGTGCGAGTGCTGCTCTGGCGTCCGTTAATCCTTGCTCCACCATCGGCAATGCCATGATTACGTGCTCCGCCGCCAGTGCGATAACAGCCACCGCCTCTGTGGTGTGACGGACCAGTATAGTGATGTCCGCGCATACCTACGTGGCGATACACTCTGTATGTAGGTCCGTAGTGCACATACCACGAACGTCCGCCGTTGCATCTCCAACTGTGACCTCCGCAATATGTTGCCCATATCACAGGACGCTCAAAGTAATAGAACGTGCGCACGGGGTAGTGTGCATAGATGCCGAAGTGCCATACGCCAGCGTCCCAGTAGAGCGGACGGTAGAAATATGTAGCTGCACAGAAGGCATCCCACTGCCAGTCGTAGAATATCACCTGCATGTCGAGGTTGCGCTGACGCCAGCACTCAGCATACACGTCATCAACGGTGTTGACACTCATGAGGTAGTCGAGGTTTATCTCGTAGGCTGCCTCATACTGCTTCTCCGACAGGTTCAGCTCGTAAGCCATCTTGTCGGTGAGGAACAGAGCCTGTTCTCTTGCCTGCTCATATCCCATAGCCTTTACACCAGTCACTGCTGTGAGCAGTGCTACCATTGTCATTATAAACTTCTTCATAGTGTGCATAAGTTTGTTTTGTTATGATTTCTGGTGCAAAGATACGTAGATATCTCGCTATATGAAAGGGAAAAATCCCTATCACGGTGTGGGAAAAACCCTAATTTGCCTTTTGCCCCTTGATCTTTTGAACATTCAGAAGCCTTTATACCCTCCTCGTTATTACGCTGGTGCCTGTTTTCTGGGATATCTGCATACGCATTTTCTGAACGTTTTGCAGTTCGCCTATCAGCGTCATCTGTTTGTCCATGTCGTCGCCAGCCTGCTTTATCTCAGTGGTCAGCTGGTTTATGCGTTGCATCAGATACTCATTAAGGAAATCGAGCAGCAGGTGCTCAGCCTGTTCCCTTAATATATAGGGTGTTATCTCCATTTGCAGACTCTTCGAGAGTATCACGTTGTCGGCACACAGCTTTATTGATATTGAAGAGATGTCGTAGTCGGGGTGCAGAGTGAAGTATTTCTCGCTATCAAAGTTCTCGTCCTTGGAATGCTCCACTGCCTCCTTGAGTATCTGGTTGTATATGGATTCGGCAAACTGCAGTCCGTCCTGCTTCAGGTTATAGTCTATCCACTCGGCAAGGGTGAACGAGATAGTGTCGCCGTATTCAGTCTCTACATTGTCAAAAATCACGATTCCACCGTGTTTTATCACCATTTTTATTATCAGCGACGATAGTGTGTTGACGTTTATCTCCTGCTTCTTCTCTTCCTCTTTCGGCTGTGTTTCAACTTGATTCTCCTGTGCCTCACTGGCTGGGGCGGCAGGTTGGTCAGTAGTCTGTCGGCGCTGGTTAGCCCTCATGCCTCTGATGTTTTCATTCATCTTGGCTGTCAGGGTCTGTTCGCTGTATCCCAGTCTTACGGCGCAGTCCTGTATGTATGTGGCTCTCACTATGGGGTCGCCTATCACGCTGATGCTCTCTATGATGCTTGAAATAGCTTCGGAGCGCACGCGAGGGTCGGTGGCATCTTTCAGCAGCACCTTTGTCTTAAACTCTATAAAGTCTGTCTGGTGTTCCTTGATGTACTGCCTGAACTCGTCTGCCGTATGTTTGCGTGCAAAGGAGTCGGGGTCGTCGCCATCAGGCAACAGCATCACCTTCACGTTCATACCCTCCTTGAGCAACATGTCTGTTCCCCTCAGCGCAGCCTTGATGCCAGCCTCGTCGCCATCGTAGAGCAGCACTATGTTCTGGGTGAAGCGGTGCAACAGGTGTATCTGGTGCTCGGAGAGTGCCGTGCCTGAGTTTGCCACCACATTCTCTATGCCGCACTGGTGCATGGATATCACGTCGGTATATCCCTCCACCATATATACACAATTCTCTTTTGCTATTGCTTTCTTTGCCTGGAATATGCCGTAGAGTTCGTGGTCTTTGTGGTATATGTCAGAATCGGGAGAGTTGACGTATTTCTGGCTTACACCCTTCGTCCTGCTGTCAAGCACTCGTCCACCGAATGCTACCACTTTACCGCTCACACCTATCCATGGAAACATCACTCTGCCCGCAAAACGATCGATTAAATCGCCTTTTTTGTCACTTTCGTATGCCAATCCTGTCTTCATGAGGTATTCCTTCTGATACCCCTCTTTCAGTGCTGCGTCAGACATAGCATGGCGGTCACTCAGGCAGAAGCCCAACTGAAACTTCTCGATGATGTCGTCTCTCACGCCGCGCTGCCTGAAGTATTGCATACCGATTGCCCTGCCGTCGATATCGTTGTGCAGAATGTTCTTGAAGTATTTGGCTGCCCACTCGTTTACTATGAACATCGCTTCGCGGTCTGACTGTTCTTTCTTCTGCTGCTCTGTCAGTTCGCGTTCCTCTATCTGTATGTGGTATCGGTTGGCGAGCCACCTCAGCGCGTCGGGGTAGGTCAGCTGCTCATGTTTCATGATGAAGCCCACACTGTCGCCACCCTCGCCGCACACGAAGCAGTGGCATGTTCTGCGCGTAGGTGAGACATAGAACGATGGTGTGTGGTCGTTGTGGAAAGGGCAGAGTCCTCTGTAGTTCACCCCCACCTTTTTCAGCGACACGAATTCTGAGACGACATCCACTATGTCGGCTCTATCCTTTATGCGTTCTATGGTCAGGCGGTCTATCAAGTTGATAATTGATAATTGACAATTGATAATTTATCTGAACAGACTGAAGTTTACGGCTCCATACACTCTTCTCTCTACGAAGCGGGGATGCTGTGAGAAGTCGTTCTGCTTGCCGTGCTCAAACACCATCATGCCGCCCTCCTTCAGTAGGGGCAGTGCAAGGTCGGGTATGGTCTCGAGGGTAGGAAGCGAGTAGGGCGGGTCGGCAAAGATGAAGTCAAACTGCCTCTTGCAACTCTTCATAAATCTGAATGCATCGCCCTTTACGAGTGTGTGGTTCTCGGCGCCCACCTTGTCTATACACTGCTGTATGAAACGTGCGTGGTCTCTGTCCATCTCTACGCTCACAACCTCTTTACACCCTCTGCTCAGCAGCTCCAGCGTTATGCTCCCTGTGCCAGCAAAGAGGTCGAGGGCTTCTGTGCCCTCAAAGTCTATGTAGCCCGTCATCACGTTGAAGATGTTCTCCTTGGCAAAGTCGGTAGTGGGTCGTGCCTTAAACGAACGGGGCACATCGAAGTGTCTTCCCTTGTATGTTCCTGTTATTACTCGCATATTGTGAGGTCGAAAGGCGTTTTGTTCCCGTTATCGTTCCCGTTAATAATCACGTTGTTTACGTAGGTTCTCAGTCGCTCTTCCAGCCAGTCGCCGTGGGGCATGTCGCCCATTATGTGCAACTCGTCCTCCATCTGGTTCATGCCCAACTGCTTCCAGATGTACATGGTGTAGTACAGTGCATCGTGGGCGTGGGTGGCTTGGAATGAGTTGGCAAAGTGTATGCGATGCTGCTCAAAATTGCAAATATCCACCATTTTATCGTGGAAATAAGCAAAGAGTTTGCGTCTTTTGCCACTCTCGTAATACTTTTTATATAGGTATGGCCACACGTTGGTCATCACGTTCTGCGTCTCTACGATAGGGAAGTGGTCGTTAACCACCATCTGCAGGTCGCTGTTCACGGGGAATACTGCCGTAACGCCCAGTTCGTCTATCTGTTTTATTATCTTCTCCTCGCCCTTGTGACCCGTTATTACGTTGCCGTACATCTCGTCGGCATCAAACTGCTCATACTCCTCATATTCAGCCGTGGGCATGAGCATCACTGGCGATGCTACCATCAGCACCGCTTTCTTCGCGCCATTCACCAGGTAACTCTCTTCTTTGAATGCCTGACGCAGGTTGGCAGCTATCGACATACCGCTCTTTACGGCATAAGGGTGATAGGTAGTGGTGCCGTCAGCCTCTGGAATCATGAATCCCAGCGTTCCCTGACCAGCTCTTATTATGATTGGCTTCATTATTTTTTGTTCCGTTAGTTAGGAAATTCCACAAAAAGTTTGTAATTTTGCCTACAAAAGTACAAAAAAGAAAGCACAATAGCAAACAAAAACCTCACTTTTTCATGACGTTTAGCGAATTTAAACGCGACATAGAGCACCATTTCGGTCATTATCCTACGGCTGATCAAGATAATGCCATCAACGTATTCTCTCAGTTTCTGGCATCTCGCGACTCTATGCCTGCCATGATACTGCGCGGTTCGGCAGGTACGGGCAAGACGTCTCTGGTGGCTGCTATGGTGCAGACGCTCATCGACCTGCGTCAGAAGGTGGTGCTCCTTGCCCCTACGGGCAGGGCTGCTAAGGTTTTGTCGCTCAACTGTGAGCGACCTGCCAGTACCATTCATCGCAAGATTTACCGCCAGAAGACGGGCAGCGCAGACTTCAGTCTCGATATAAACCTGCATGTTGACACCCTCTTTGTGGTTGACGAGGCGTCGATGATTAGTACCCTGCCACAGGTGCAGAGTGAGGGGATGCCAAACTTCATAGGTAATGGAGGTGGGGTTATCGACGACCTTGTGACCTATGTCTATTCAGGGCGCAACTGTCGCTTGATGCTGGTGGGCGATACTGCCCAGCTGCCCCCAGTGGGCGAGGACGAGGCTCCTGCCCTGCAGCGTGGCGTGATGGAGTGTTACGGCATCAGGGTGTTTGAGTGCGACCTCAGCGAGGTGATGCGTGTGCAGAATGAGTCAGGCATATTGTGGAATGCCACTCAGGTGCGCCGTCTCATTACCCACGATGCTGCCACCCAACTGCCTAAGATACGTTTCTCGGGGTTTGACGACATCATCTCGCTGCCAGGCAATGAGATAGTGGAGAGTCTGGAGCAGAGCTATGCCCGCGAGGGGATGGATGACACCATAGTAATCACCCGTAGCAACAAGACTGCCAACATATATAATAATGGAATACGCACCCAGGTGCTGGGACATGATGAACCCCTCTGCTCGGGCGACCGCATCATGATTGTCAAGAATCATTATTTTGACGACGAGGAGAATCCGCCTCTCCCCTTCATAGCCAATGGCGATATGGCTGTGGTGCGCAGGGTGCGCAGGGTGCGCCAGTTCTATGGCTTCACCTTTGCCGACCTCACCCTGCAGTTTCCTGACTACGACGATGTGGAGCTTGACATGACGGCAATTCTTGACACTCTGCAGGGCGATGCTCCTGCGCTCACTCCGCAGCAGCAGAAACAGCTTTACGACAACGTGATGGAGGATTATCAGGACCTGCCACGCAAGGCTGACCGCCTGAAGGCGATGAAGAAAGACATCTATTACAACGCCCTGCAGATTAAGTTTGCCTATGCCGTAACCTGCCACAAGGCGCAGGGCGGTCAGTGGTCTCATGTGTATGTGGATCAGGGCTACATGACTGACGATATGCTCACTCCCGACTATATCCACTGGCTTTATACAGCCCTCACCAGAGCACAAAAAAAACTGTTCCTTGTCAATTGGAACAAGGAACAGAGTGTATAGTTTAGCGATTTTTATTTTGTAGTGAGTGAAAATCTCAAACCTCAAACCTAAAATCTCAAACCTTACAGCGCCTCCAGCATTCTCTTTATCACCACTTCGGCACTTATTTCGCGGTTGGCAGCCTCAGGAATCACCAGCGAGTTCTTGCTCTCTATCACGTCATCCGTCACTATCAGTCCGCGTCTTACTGGCAGGCAGTGCAGGAACTTGCCGTTATTGGTCCACGACATGTGCTCAGCATCCACTGTCCAGTGTGCCATCTTGTGGTAATCATCCAGTATCTTACCGTAGTCGGCAGGGTTAGTAACGCCTGGACACGACCAGTTCTTGGCATATATGAAGTCAGCACCCTTAAAAGCCTTCTTCTGGTCATATTCTATCTGGGCCCCCTTAGTAAACTGTGGGTCGAGCTCGTAGCCCTCAGGATGTGTAATCACGAGGTCAACATCAGGAGCAGCGAGCATCCATTCAGCGAATGAGTCAGGCACAGCCTGTGGTAATGCCCTGCAGTGAGGCGCCCATGTCAGCACAGCCTTTACGCGCTCCTTGTCCTTATGCTCCTCGATGGTTATAAGGTCGGCAAACGCCTGCAGAGGGTGAACGGTAGCCGTCTCCATAGCGAATACGGGTCTGCCAGAATACTTCACAAACTGGTTTACTATCGTTTCGGCGTAGTCGTAGTCTCTGTCGGTCAGTCCTGCAAACGAGCGTATGCCGATAAGGTCGCAGTAGCATCCCATCACGGGGATAGCCTCCAGCAGGTGCTCTGACTTGTCGCCATCCATTATCACTCCGCGCTCCGTCTCCAGCTTCCACGCTCCAGCGTTCACGTCGAGCACTATCACGTTCATGCCCAGGTTCATCGCTGCCTTCTGGGTTGACAGACGGGTGCGTAGGGAGTTGTTAAAGAATACCATCAGCAGGGTCTTGTTCTTGCCCAGATACTGAAAAGCATAACGGTCTTTCTTCACCAACTGCGCCTCTGCCAGCGCTCCCTTGATGTCGCCAAGGTCTTTCGCATTAAAAAAAGTCTTCATCTTTTCTTATTATATTTTACGTTTGTAGGCCACTGAATTATTTCAATACAAAGGTACGAATTTTTCTTGACACTACCAAATATCAGGGGAGAAAAATTTTTAAAAAACTTCCAAGGCGTTACAGCGTTACAGTGTGACAGTTAGAAAAATCGTAATGGAATACCCCTAAATTAACCTCAATATTATATTATATATATATATTATAATATATATATATAATATAATATTGCACCTATTTCTTGACAAAGTGATGACCAAAAATCGAACTGTCACGCTGTCACGCTGTCACGCTTGCAATCCCAAAGTGTTAAAAATGCGAATGCACATTTTGCCCTGTTTGTGCCATTTGAGTGTCTTAGAGATTTTTTTTTGCAGAAAATACCTTTTTGCAACATGTTGACATTCAGCATATTGCACAACGCGTACAAATACCCTGCAGAGGCAATGCTTCTGCATGCAGAAGTGGCCCTTCTGCGTGCAGAGGAGCCTCCTCTGCATCCCCCTTGCTAAGCATCTGCAGTTCCTCAACTACTCCTGTGTTAAAAGTGCGAAATAACTTGCATACCCCATTATTCTTTAGTACCTTTGTATCAACAAAAAGACGGAGTTTACAGGCCACGAACGAAGTCCAAGAGTGCTCTTTGACATTTTTTTTAAACTTTTTTCTTGCGTAACTGCGAAAATATTGTTACTTTTGTAGCATAAAAGCGTGAAAAGCAGTAACACAAGGATGCATCCTGCAACATGAAACCTATAGTGATGGGCATACTCAACTGTACTCCAGACTCCTTCTACGAAGGAAGTCGGATGCAGACGGAATATGAGATAGAAGCAAGAGCAGAGCAGATAATCTCTGAAGGAGGCTCTATAATAGACGTAGGAGCTTACTCCACCCGACCAGGGGCTACGGAAGTGAGTCAGGACGAGGAAATGAGGCGATTGCGCATGGCACTGACGGCAATAAGACGTGGGCATAGCAAGGCAACGCTGAGTGTGGATACGTTCAGAGCTGAAGTGGCGCAGATGGCTGTAGAGGAATTTGGCGTCGAACTGATAAACGACGTGACCGAGGGAGCTGACGACAGAATGTTTGCTACGGTAGGGCGACTGAAAGTTGGCTACGTGCTGATGTCTGTACAGCCTGACATGGACAGCATGGTGGAGCATTTCCGCAAGGAGGTGGATGGGTTACAGGCGCTGGGTGTAGAGAGAATAATCCTCGACCTAGGCTTCGGATTCGGCAAGACACCAGTGGTGGAAGGCAACTACCAGGTGCTGAACGGGATGCAACGGCTGAGGGAGGAATTTCCCGAACTGCCCGTGCTGGCTGGCGTGAGCCGAAAGCGCATGGTGTGGCAACTGCTTGACTGTAGTCCTAATGACGTAACCGCCCTGCAGGGCACAATGCTGCTGAACCTGCTGGCTCTGGAACGTGGGGCAGACATCCTCAGGGTGCACGACGTGAAAGAGGCGGTGAACACTATAAAAGTGTATGAAGCTTTGAACCTTTGAATTAAAAAAAACTTTGTTTTTCTCTTTCGGCATAAAAGACGTGATAGATATAGTGTTAGTGGCACTAATGCTGTATTACACTTACCGGTTCATGAGAGAATCGCGCACTATTAACGTGTTCATCGGTGTACTCTCGTTTGTGGTGCTGTGGCTCTTAGTGTCTCAGGTGTTTGAGATGCGTCTGCTGGGTGCCATCTTCGACAAACTGGTGGGAGTGGGTACGATAGCCATCATCGTGCTGTTTCATGACGAGATACGTAAATTCTTATATTCCATCGGCGGTCACAGCAAGATGTCAACATTCCTGAAATGGTTTGTGAAGGACAATAAGGCAGTGAAGAAACACGTGGACCGCGAGGCGATAATGCCGATAGTGATGGCATGCATGAGTATGGCGAGACAGAAATGCGGTGCGCTGATAGTGATAGAGAGGGCTATGCCGCTCGACGATATAGTGGAGACGGGCGATCAGGTGGACGCTAAGATAAACCAGCGACTGATAGAGAACATATTCTTCAAGAACTCGCCGCTGCACGACGGAGCGATGGTGATATCCAAACAGCGCATAAAGGCGGCAGGATGCATACTGCCAGTGAGCCACGACCTCAACATTCCGCGCGAACTGGGACTGCGCCACCGAGCCGCAATGGGCATATCGCAACACTCAGACGCTGTAGCGATAGTGGTGTCAGAAGAGACGGGACGCATATCGGCTGCCATAAAGGGGCATTTCCGTCTGCGTCTGTCGGCCGAGAACCTCGAGGCGATATTGACAGAGGAGCTGTAACCTCTTAAACTCTTGAACTTTTGAACAAAACATAATTCATTTATTCATAATTAAAAAATCATTACTATGAGCTTAATTGATCAGATTGTAGCGCGTGCTAAGGCTAACAAGCAGCGCATCGTCCTCCCAGAGGCTGAGGAGGAGCGTACTCTCATCGCAGCAGACAAGGTGCTGGAACAGGACATCGCAGACCTTATCCTTATCGGTAACCCTGACAAGGTGGCTGCACTGGCTAAGCAGCATAACCTGAAGAACCTGGACAAGGCAACCCTCATCGACCCAGAAAACTATGAGCGTTCTGAAGAACTGGCTCAGCTCCTGCAGAAGCTGCGCGAGAAGAAGGGTATGACCATTGAGCAGGCTCGCGAACTGGTTAAGAACCCACTCTATCTGGGATGTATGATAATCAAGACTGAGGGCGCTGACGGACAGATTTCAGGTGCTCTCTCAACAACTGGCGACACTCTGCGCCCAGCGCTCCAGATTATCAAGACTGCTCCTGGCATCTCTTGCGTTTCTGGTGCTATGCTGATGATTACCGACAAACCTGAGTATGGCGAGAATGGTGTATTGGTATTCGCTGACGTTGCCGTTACTCCTATGCCTGACGCTAACCAGCTGGGTCAGATAGCAGTTTGTGCCGCTCAGACAGCTAAGAGCGTGGCAGGATTTGCTGAGCCTCGCGTGGCTATGTGTTCATTCTCTACTAAGGGCTCTGCTTCTCACGAGGTGGTTGACAAGGTGGTTGAGGCTACTAAGGTGGCTAAGCAACTGGCTCCTGACCTCAAGATTGACGGCGAACTGCAGGCTGATGCTGCTCTCGTGCCTGCTGTAGGTTGTAAGAAGGCTCCAGGCTCTGAGATTGCTGGTAAGGCTAACGTACTCGTGTTCCCTAACCTCGAGGTGGGCAACATCGGCTATAAGCTCGTTCAGCGTCTGGCTGGTGCTACAGCTCTCGGTCCTATCCTTCAGGGTATAGCACGCCCAGTGAACGACCTCTCTCGCGGCTGTTCCGTTGAGGACATAGTAAACCTCGTGGCTATCACAGCTTGTCAGGCAATGGATGCTAAGAAGTAATTACACCTTATTTATATATATATAGGAGAAAAGAAATGAAGATTCTTGTATTGAACTGCGGTTCATCATCAATAAAGTATCAGCTCATAGAGAGCGACACTAAGGAAGTAATAACCAAGGGCGGCATCGAGAAGATTGGTCTGCCTGGTGCTTTCATCAAGTATAACGCTGCCAACGGTGAGAAGAAGACCATAGAGCAGGACATCCCTGAGCACACAGTGGGTGTAGAGCTCATATTCAAGGTGCTCACCGACCCTACAGACGGCGCACTGAAGTCTCTGCAGGAACTGGATGCTGTGGGTCACCGCGTAGTGCACGGAGGAGAGAAGTTTGCTGAGTCTGTACTCATCAATGATGAGGTGCTCAAGCAGATTGAGGCTTGCAACGACCTCGCTCCTCTGCATAACCCAGCTAACCTCAAGGGTATCGCTGCTATAACAAAGCTGCTACCTAACCTGCCTCAGGTGGCTGTGTTTGATACTGCGTTCCATCAGACTATGCCTGCTAAGGCTTACATGTATGCCATCCCTTACGCTCTCTACGACAAGTATGCTGTGCGTCGCTATGGCTTCCACGGAACTTCTCACCGCTATGTTTCTGCTCGCGCGCTTGAGTTCCTGGGCATGAAGGCTGAGGGTTCAAAGGTTATCACAGCCCACATCGGTAACGGTGGCTCACTCGCAGCCGTTAAGGATGGCAAGTGTGTTGACACCTCTATGGGTCTCACTCCGCTGGAGGGCGTTATGATGGGTACACGTTCTGGTGACATCGACGGCGGCGCTGTGTCTTTCATCATGAAGAAGGAAGGCCTCGACGCTGATGGCATCTCTAACCTGCTCAACAAGAAGTCTGGTCTCGCTGGCATCTCTTGCAAGTCAAGCGATATGCGTGAGGTATTCCAGGGCAAGGTTGACGGCGATGCTAAGTGCACTCTCGCTATCGATATGTACACATACCGCATCAAGAAGTACATCGGCTCTTATGCTGCTGCACTGGGTGGTTGCGACGTACTCGTATTCACTGCTGGCGTAACAGAGAACCAGGCTGACATCCGCGAGATGGTATGTAAGGATATGGAGTGGATGGGCATCAAACTCGATACTGCCAAGAATGCTACCATACACGGCGTAGAGGCTGTAATCTCAGCTCCAGACTCTAAGGTTAAGGTGGTTGTAATACCTACCGACGAAGAGATGATGATTGCTTCTGATACTAAGGCTCTCGTAAAGTAAGTATTTAGAGACCGATTTTAACACTTTTCGCTACTTTCCTTACAAAACAGTAGTGAAGAAATAGATAAAAGCCTTGATTTCAATCAACGAAATCAAGGTTTTTGTCGTTTGTAAAAAATAAAGTCGAAAAAGATTTTGCCATATCGCAAAAAATATCTACCTTTGCACTCGCTTTTGAAAAAAGGCACCCCTCTTAGCTGAGGGTTATTCGTTCTTTGACAGAGTTACATAAACAGGAAAAGTAGTAGTACGAGAAGCTAGTACG
>JAEEVS010000083.1:0-27932 GCA_016290975.1 Prevotella sp.
GTTGGAATCGACAAAAGCACGCAGATAGTATGTCTCAGGTACGATATAATAGAACTCTGCAGTACCATCCTTTGCCTCTGCTGTCATCAACACCTTGTCTTGCTTATCGAGGAGCTGGACGATAACGGGAGCATTAACGCTAACGTTAACGTTAACAAAAAGGGATGCGTAGTCTTCGAGCTTTCCCACCTGTATGCCCATCTTGTACTTTCCGTTTGCCACACCATATATATCTGTGAACGCCAGCGAGTCAACCTCAAATGAATATTTGGCACCAGGCAACCAGTCTGTATATACTTCACACGTTCTGTCTTTCACTGGGGTAACGGTAAATGGTGAGCGATACCATAGGGAATCCTGCTCAACATACAGATGCAGAGCCTCCTTATCAAACTTCTCCAATGGTGAAGGGAAGGTAATCATTACGGCATCGGTTGGTGACATAACCGAAGGAGCAGAATACCTCACCTCAAGTTTCTTTGCTGGCATTACGGTATCAACCACTTCGCCGGGTTCTGCCCTGCGCAAACGTTTCGCCACCTCTTTTCTCCAGTCTGCCATTTCGTCCTCTAATACCTTCTGGCGCTTGGCGTAAGGTGACTTGGACAGTATCTCTAATGTATCTTTGGTTAATCGTTGCACTCCGAGACTATCAGAAATATATGTAGCCATCTCTATTCTTAACGTATCCTGATTTACCAAAGCCATATCGCGTAGCCAATATCTCACGGTATCAGCCTTTAACGATGGTTCTACAATAAAGAGCTTATCCCCTACCCCCTGCATGTGGGAAGGAGCGTTAAGAAGATGTAGAGAAGGAAGCCTATGATTTTCCAATAAAGGCTGATTGTCACGATAAATCAGGGAATCAACAACTGGTGCTGTAAAAAACAGCGTGAAGTTTTCAGCATTCTTACGCTCTGCCTTCAGGAAATAACGATTGGTCAGCTGGTGGTCAAAGGCTCTGAGCACTATATCGTCTGGATAGAAGTGAGTGTATCCTGTGAGAGATATGTCCTTAATGTGATTCTGGTCTTGCCAGAGGGTGTCCTGTCGAACGTCTGGTTTGCATGAAGGAACAATGATATCATGGCTGAATGCCATCTTCTCACTGCGCTGAGTGAAACGATAGTCGCCATCGACATCCATCAGTGCTCCTACAGTGTAACTGCCTGGTGCAACACCCCAAATAATGAAATGTCCACGAGAGTCGGCTCTCGCCACACGCTTCATAATGCTGTCGCCCTCCGCATACAGTCCGACGAGGATGCCCTTGACGGGCTCAAGATTGCTGGCATCGAGCACATAGCCGCTAACCTGAAGGGTGTCTATGGCATCACCTGTAGAAAAGGTGTAAGAATAGTTGCCCATAGGATTACCCTCGTTATTATCGCTGATGGCATCGCTGAAGTCTATGGTGTAGGTAGTATTAGGTTTCAGCGAGTCGAGCAGATTGACATAAATATTCTTACCTGTCACCTTAATCTCTGGCTGTTGCATCTGCGGAGGTGACACTATCACCTTCTCGTTTGCCGACTCCAGCTTGATAAACTCGTTGAATCGTATGGTCACCTTACGACTGGTGACATTGGTTGCATTCTCCTCTGGTGTAGCACTGACAACATACGGCGGTTTCTCATCATACCAACCCCCGTCAGGTGCTCCCATGCGGGCACAGGAGGTAAAAATGAAGAGTGAAGAATGAAGAATGAAGACCGAAATGATGAGCTTTGCGAATAATGCGAGCAAGCACATCCTTCTGTAAATCATTCTTTTCAAAATCTTCCTGTAATATTTCAATTCTTCATTCTTCATTCTTTATTCTTCATTTCCAGAAGTTCTTCTATATGCTTGCGTGTGTTGGCAAGGCGAGGCACCTTGTGCTGTCCTCCGAGTTTGCCTTTGCTACGTAGCCAGTCGTCAAAGAGGTCGTGGCGTGCCTTCACTATCTTCAGACAAACCATATTGATATCTTTGAATCGTTTTGCCTCGTAGTCAGAGTTCAGTTCTTGCAGTTTGCTATCAAGGATTTTAGCGAATTCATCAAGGTTTTCAGGTTCCTTGCGGAATTCTATCAGCCACTGATGGTGAGGCACCACACCTTCAGACCTGAACACAGGAGCTGCAGTGTATTCGCGCACCTCGGCACCCGTCTGCTGGCAAGCATACTGCAAGCCTTTCTCTGCATTATCTACTATGAGCTCCTCGCCAAAGGCATTGATGAAACTCTTGGTGCGACCAGTAATGACAAACTTATATGGCTTGATGCTTGTAAACTTCACCGTATCGCCTATCATATAACGCCACAATCCACACGAGGTAGATATTATCATGGCGTAATTTTTGCCCATTTCAACGCCCTCAAGCGGTACTACTTTGCTCTCATCAGTCAATCTGCCGTCGCCGTCTATTGCCTCTGTAGGAGCAAATTCGTAGAATACATCATAGTCGAGCATCAGCATCATACTGCTATCAGCAGGGTCATTTTGTATTCCGAAGAAACCCTCAGAGGCGTTGTAGGTCTCCATATAATGCATATCACTCTTGGTGATGAGTTGCTCATACTGCTTACGGTAAGGTGTAAAGGCTATTCCTCCGTGGAAGAACACCTCAAGGTTAGGCCATACCTCCTCCAGATGCTGCTTGCCTGAGAGTTCCATAACGCGACTCAATACCGACATCATCCACGATGGTACGCCACTGATGTTTGTCACGTTGGCTTTCAGACACTGACGAGCGATGAGTTCACGCTTACGGTCAAACTCGCTGATAAGTGCAGTCTTCTTATCTGGCACACGCACAAGGTTTACCACGGGGTTGATATTCTCAATCAGAATGGCTGAGAGGTCTCCCACTAGTGAGTTTGCCACATTATAGTTAGGGCTATGCGAACCACCGAGTATCAGTGCACGACCGTCAAAGAGTCTTGATTTGGGGTTATTCTGCAGGTAGTAAGCCACAACATCGTTACCACCCTGATAGTGTATGCGCTTGAGTCCCTCACTGCTTACGGGAATGAACTTAGACTTATCGTTGGTGGTGCCTGATGACTTGGCATACCACTTCACCTGTCCACGCCAGAGAACGTCACGCTCTCCGTGGCGCATACGATCTATGTATTCCTTCAGTTCTTCGTAAGTGTTGACAGGCACACCTTTGCGGAATGCCTCGTACAGTGACGATTTGTCAAAAGAACCAAAGCCATGCTCACTACCATAGAGAGTGTCGGCAGCCTTAGACACAAGACGTTGGAGCACTGCCTCCTGCAGCCCTATGGGTGTAGTAAAATGATGCTCCAAATCCCTTTGGCGCTTACGGAAATATAATGATGCTATAGAGGTAATACTCATCTTTCCTTGTTTTTATCGTACAAAGATAGTGAGTTTTGGTAATATGCGGAAATTTATTAGGTAAATTTAACGGTTATGGCAGTTGCAGCAGTCACTTTTGCAATCCTTACAGCAATCACTCTTTCCCCCACCACGATGTATGTAGCGTAGGACAAGAGCAAAGGCTACCACTACTATAGCCAGTAATATCCATGATTGCACATTCATAATACTGTTATTATCTGGTATATTATCAATGCCACGACATAGGCTATGGCACACTGTCCGCAAACCACGATGAGGGCATCACGATTACCCAGTTCACGTCTGATTGACGCTATGGCAGCAGCACAAGGGGTATAGAGCAGACAGAACACCATAAGCGAGAAAGCAGCAGCAGCAGATATGACGCTGGTAAGTGCTACTCCACCAAAGAGTACCTCAACGGTGCTCACAACACTCTCCTTAGCCAGGAAGCCGCCAACAAGGGCTGTTGCCACTCGCCAGTCGTTGAAACCAAGGGGTTGGAATATCGGAGCCACCACTGATGCCATGTGTCCTAACATGCTCTCAGACTGGTCTTCCACCATATTAAAACTGAAAGAGAAACTCTGCAGGAACCATATTACGATGGTAGCACAGAAGATGACAGTAAATGCCCTCTGCAAGAAATCACGCGCTTTCTCCCACAACAAGAGGAGTGTGGTGCGCATTCCTGGCATTCGGTAGTTAGGCAGTTCCATAACGAAAGGTACTGCTTCGCCCTTAAACACCGTGCGCTTCAGTATCAGTGCTACCATTATACCTGTCACGATGCCCAAGACATACATTATACACATGACCCAAGCGGCATTCTCTGGGAAGAAAGCTGCTGCGAAGAATGCATAGATAGGCAATTTTGCTGTACAAGACATGAAGGGGGTTAGCATAATGGTAAGACGACGGTCACGCTCAGAAGGCAGGGTGCGACTTGCCATTACGGCTGGTACGGAACAACCGAAACCCATAAGCAGAGGAACGATGGAACGACCTGACAGTCCCAACCTGCGCAACGACTTATCCATAACGAAAGCTATGCGAGCCATATAGCCTGAATCTTCCAGCATACTGAGGAAGAAGAACAGTATCACGATGATAGGAACAAAGGTTGCCACAGAGCCAACACCTGCATACACACCATCAATGATAAGCGAACGTACAGAGTCGTTGATTTCCCATGACTGCAGAGTTTCGTCACTCACACCCGTGAACCAGTCTATCGCCTCCTCCAGCCATTCCTGCATGGTACCACCGAGTATGTCAAAGGTAACCCAGAAAATGAATGCCATTATCAAAGCGAAGGCTGGTAGAGCTGTCCACTTGCCTGTGAGTATCTTATCTATATGCTGAGAACGGAGGGCCTCCTTGCTATTGCTGGGCTTTACCACCGTCTGACTGCAGAGCTTCTTGATAAAGCTATATCGCATATCTGCCATAGCCGCAGCACGGTCCATGCCACGCTCCTCCTCCATCTGGCAGAGGATGTGCTCTATGGTTTCTTTCTCGTTTTGCGATAATCCGAGGCTATCTGCTATTATGGTATCACCCTCGGCTATCTTTGCTGCAACAAAGCGCAACGGTATTCCTGCTCTCACGGCATGGTCTTCCACAAGGTGCATTATGGCATGCAGACAACGGTGAACAGCACCACCATGATCTTCTGGACTACAGAAGTCCTGTCTTGCAGGTGATTCCTGATACTTAGCCACATGGATAGCATGTTCTATAAGCTCATCAACACCATGATTCTTATTTGCTGCGATGGGTACGACAGGTATGCCCAACAAGCGTTCCATCTCATTGACGTGCACCGTGCCACCATTGCCCTCCATCTCGTCCATCATGTTCAGGGCAAGCACCATAGGTATTCCGAGTTCCATGAGTTGCATGGTGAGATAGAGATTACGCTCTATATTAGTAGAGTCAACAATGTTTATGATGCCCAGGGGTGCTCCGTCAGGATTGCCCTTGCCTAAGATAAAGTCGCGACTGACTATCTCCTCGGCACTGTAGGGCGAAAGACTGTATATACCTGGCAGGTCGGTAACCTCTGTATTAGAACGTCCGCGAATGCTACCACTCTTACGGTCAACCGTCACGCCAGGGAAGTTGCCCACATGCTGGTTGGCACCCGTCAACTGATTAAAAAGCGTGGTCTTACCGCTGTTTTGGTTGCCTGCAAGGGCAAATCTCAGTACTGTGCCCTCTGGTAATGGGTGCTCATTTTTAGAATCATGATAGCGTCCACCCTCACCAAGTCCTGGGTGGAGACTCTCCTCAACCCTCCCCTGAAGGGAAGGGGGATTACTCTCACAGCTATCTTTCTCAAGCGAGTTTGTTGCCCCCTTCCCTTCAGGGAGGGGATGGAGGTAGGCTTCTATCTTCTTAGCATCATCCTTACGCAAGGTGAGGGCATAACCCTGAATCGTCAACTGCATAGGGTCGCCCATAGGAGCATACTTGTTAAGCGTTACCTCAGCACCTGGTATCACACCCATGTCAAGAAAATGCTGACGTAATGCACCCTCGCCACCTATACTCTCAATGATGGCTGTCTGTCCTATCTTTAAGTCCGAAAGTTTCATTTCTTTTTGTTTTTTGCAAATGCAAAAATACACAAAATATATGAAAAAAGCATCCTTCTATCGCTTTTTTGTGCGAAACAATACCCAAAATACCTACATATTATTATTTTTTTACTACCTTTGCACCTGAAGAGGTTTAAGGTTAAAGGTTAGAGGTTAATTTTCCATTTTCAATTATCAATTATCAATTAAATAACAATGGTAACTATTAAGAATTATGAAGAATTTGCCCAGTACGAGGGCAAGGTGCTTGGCACATCAGACTATGTACAACTGACACAGGAGCGTATCAATCTCTTTGCTGACGCCACGTTAGACCACCAGTGGATTCACGTGGATACGGAGAGGGCAAAGACAGAGAGTCAGTTTGGCACCACGATAGCTCACGGCTACCTTACGCTGTCAGTACTGCCTTATCTGTGGAACCAGATTGTTGATGTGCAGAACGTGAAGATGCTGGTAAATTACGGCATTGACAAGATGAAGTTTGGACAGCCTGTATTGAGCGGTCAAAGCCTCAGTCTCACCACAAGTCTGCAAAGCATTGCCAACCTGCGTGGCGCAGTAAAGACAGAGGTGAAATTCACCATGAACGTGAAGGAAACAGGCAAAAAGGCTATCGAGGGTATAGCTATCTTTATCTATTATTTTAATGAATAGAACCAGTAGATAGACTATATCTTCTATACTAAAAAAACAGTAGCCAAGTCAAAACCCGATGCGGGGTTTTGGCTTGGCTACTTCTATTGGCTGCACATCGGCTGGGGTTATCTGCATAAGGTGGCGACGGTCTAAATCGCTCTTTTTCATACATCGCATAGCGTGATTGAGGTAAGTTTTCTCAAGCAGGTTTGCCACAAAGCGGGCATTGCCCCATGTCTTGGCATCACGCACCTCGTATGCCTCCTCTATTATAGTGCGGTATTTGCGCCATGCTGCCTTGGTAAACTCATAACCATACTCAGCAACTCTACGGCGAGTTATCTCAAGAAGTTCTTCGATGGTGAAATCCTTAAACTCATACACGTTAGGAAAACGTGAGTTGAGTCCAGGGTTTAGCTCTATGAGTCTCTTCATCTCGTCCTTATAGCCGCAGAGCACTATGGCTATGTCACGCTGCTTCTCGTCAGAGAGTATCTCCATGAGCAGAGGTATGACCAGCTTGCCTGGGTCCCAAGGGTTGTCGCTGTTGAGTTGGTAAGCCTCGTCAATCATCAGGACGCCACCCTGTGCCTCCTTTATTGCCTGACGCACCACGCGCTCTTCATCGCCCCAGCGGGTACCTACGAAATCCTTGCGGCTGCATAGCACCACATGACCTCTGCTCAAGGCTCCTGACCTTTTGAGCAGCGAGCCCATTATCTTGCATATAGTGGTCTTGCCGGTGCCTGGTCTGCCAAAGAAGATGCTGTGAAGGGATATCTCGTGGGACTTGCCCTCGGGGTTCACCTTCTTCATCACCTTGTTATAGCGTGACAGCATTGTGAGCTGTTCTATGCGCTGCTTGATGTCGCTACAGCCTACCAGTTTGTTCAGTTCCTCCTTAGGATTTTTGATGGGAGACAGTACCTGAAATTTCACCTTAGGTTCGCGTGCTAACATCTCTTCTTCCTCGTCAGGGTCTATTTCGTGGGTGAATGACGTCGGGCTGCTATCGAAGCCGTCATCATCGTCGGCATCAACATCATCGTTGTCGTCATCATTATCAATATCAATGTCGGCATCTATGTCTGCATCACCGTCATCACTCTTTGCAGTGTTGCTGTCAGCATCGCTGCAGGCATCCTCGCCCATCTTATATATGAAGTCGTTGAGCATTGTCTCGAAGTCATCCTCTTCCTCCTCCTGTTCAGCCTCTTCTTCTTCCTGCTGCTTTTCCTCTATGCGGTTCAGAATCTCATCTGCGGTCTCCTTGCCAAGAAAGTAGCTTCTGTCGAAATCCTCCACCTTTACGAGTATGTCTCCCGTTTGCGAGAGCAGGTCTTTTACATCTATGTTTGATGTGACGCGATTGGTATATCGGGGCTTCAGCACGCTCCTGATATAGTCGTTCATGTCATCAATGGTCCAATGAGCTATTGCTCCTGACTTATATGCCGTTCTGATGTCGCCTTTCAGCACTATTTCCGCTAAGGTGCTGAGATTCATCTTCTCCACCTTTATCCATGAGTACATATAGCGCAGTATCTCGGGATAAGACAGGTATCCTGCATCGCCCCAGCTCACCAAGGGAAAGAATGTGTACATTGAAGGGTCAGCCTTGAATAGAGCGTCCACCTCCTGCTCTGTTCCTACCATGAAGATTACTATCTCGGGAGAATTACACATGACGTTACATTTCAGGACATTGAGTATCGGTTCGCCTTTGGGAGTTGATAGTATGCCGATGTTGTATATGAAGTAGAACTCTTTACCCCTCTTTCTTGCTCCAAACATTGTGGTGTAGATGTCATTTGAGGCATCGTTTGGATTAAACATTTCCCTCACCTTATGGTAGGGGTCGGAGGGTGTGAGGTCATCATAGAGCGTGGCGCAGTTTATGTTAAACTTCTTGAATTCGTTGAATGCTGCCAGTTTCAGGCACATTACCGCCTGTATTATCATGGTCATTGTTTTTGTCTTGACGACGTAGTTATTGCAAAAGCTGACGGGGTTTGGCCTACCCTCTTCCAGCAATCCGTCAACCATTTCCCACTGTTTGCGGCGCACTATCCAGAACTTCAGGGGATACATTCCTGGCAGGCGGTGGAAGTTGTAGGAACACCATGCAGGTGCCGCCTCTTCGTTAAGGCGCTGCGCCAAAGCTACCTCGGGCGTAATGCCTTTGCACACCTCCGTGCTGTCTATGTGTATCTTCATTTCATCCTCATACTGCAACACATCCATTACCACGAAGTTCACCTTTATGGTCTTTATCTTCTCTGCCCTTCCCTTATCAGCAGACCTGATGATATTGGCGAGCAGAGTGTATTTTCCTTCAGTCCACGGATACCAGATGTTTATTATGGCATCTATCTTTCTTTTTTCTACTGCGTAGGAGTCTGAATTATTCTTCTGCCGTGCATATCCCATTAGTGTGTAGTTGTCACCATATAGGTAGAAATCGCATAGTGTGCCTTCGGGCAGTGCCTTGCCCGTCTTCATTATTACCTGCAAGTCGCAGGGGTTATACATAGAATCATTATTTTCGCTACCCTTTGTAGCAAACATGTTGAGTGTGAAGTAGTATTTGTTTTCCATCGCAATATATAAATTGAGAAATGAGAAATGAGAAATGAAAAGATTAAAATTAAACAAAAATTGATAGTTAGAGTATTGGACTACACACGTTACCTGACCTTTGCTAATGCTCAGGTTGCAGGGTTGTAACAATAAGTCAAAGAGCGCAGACGTCAGCACACAGAGCATCTCCTCAGGAGAAAATCTGGGCTTGGGTTAAAGGGTTAAACAATAAAGTGAATAATGATTATTTCCTACCTTTCATATTCGGTATTGAATTTGCGGTTGCAAAATTAAAAAGAAAATTGAATATTGAATGTTGAAAGTTGAAAGATTTTTCTTTGCGTTAAGAATAATTAACAGTTGGCGACAGCATGTGCTATACTGGTATGTTGAGCGTAAAGGTACTACCTTTACCTTCTGTTGACTCCACGTCGATTGTGGCATTCATGGCATCGGCTATGAGTTTGCATACATACAGACCTATGCCTGTGCCTGGTACAAAGGCATTGACCTTCTTAAACAAATCGAAAATCTCATTCTGTTTGTCTTGCGGTATGCCACAGCCTGTGTCCTGGCAATATACCGATAATATTCGCTCGTTCTTATGATAAGTGAATCCCACACGTATAGTGCCCTCGTGGGTATTCTTTACAGCATTGTTTACTAATGCATCGAGTATCACCTTTATATGTTCAAAGTCCACCTCCACATCAAGTGCACTCAACGGCGATTCTACGATGTACTCCACCTTTGACGACACAAAATATTTCTTCATTTCATCGGCAGCTTCCACGAAGGCTTTCGCAAAATCTATAAGGTGCAACTTTATCGTTATGCCGTCGGTGTTAATGTTTGAAAGACGCAGAATATTGTCTATGATATTGATGAGCATGGTACAGTTATGCTGCATGATGGAAAAATACTGTTCCTTCTCTTCCTTTGTGGCTCCCACCTGCATCACCTCGGCAAATCCATTGATGAGGTTGAGAGGTGTGCGGAGCTCGTGCGTCATATTGGCAAGGAATATGGTCTTCTGCTTAGCTGCATCGTTGGCTATCTTTGTCTGTTCCTTGAGCAACTGCTGCACCTGCTGGAATTTATTGTTGAGCGTTTCCATCTCACGCATCACGTATTTCTCTTCCAAATGATAGCGGTACAGGTCGTGCCTGTTATGTTCCTCCTTACGGTTTACCACTGAGTCGCAATGATACATCTCCAGTTTGTCACTCAGGTCAAGTGCACAAAGAGAGAATCCCTGATACCTGCCGTCATCGCTCATCACGGGGTTTATTCTCAACTCGAGAGTAACGTGAAGGTTCAGTTCTGGTATGTCAACAGGGCAGCAGAACCAAGCCTGTTTTCCTTGGTCGAGCAACAAGCCGTTGAATATTATCTTCAATTCATCGCGAGTGGTAGAACGCAGATACTGTTCGCCCTTGCCCACTCCGCCTTTGTCGAATATCTGTATCATGGCGCTGTTGCAGTTTGCCAGCCTTCCGTTGGCATCGTAATATGCCATACCAAAATCGGTAATCTCTGTGATATGCGAGAACTCACGTAGCTGCATATCAAGCTGCTTCTGTTCCTTCAGGCGGTCGGTTTCATCGTGCATGGCGAGATACACATAGATAGGCATACCCCTCTTGTCCGACTTCACTGAAGCATCCACCCTCATCTGTCGCCATTCGTCTGCTGCAGCATGATGTTTCCTCATACGGAATGAGATGAGCGGCATATTCCTCTCGCCTGCATCTACACGTCTGCATGCCTCCTGTTCTATGTATAGGTCGTCAGGGTGAATCAGTTTCTCGTAGTCTTTCATTGACAATCCGCCCTGCGGCAGGAAGTCACCCGATACATTATACACCCACTGCCTGCGCACGTTTATGGCAAAGACGTTACAGTCCGTCAGCGTTATTGACAGGTGTGCCACAGCCTTAAACTCGCGCTTCAGGTTGCCTGTATTGCCACCACGCATGGTAAATACAAGGGCTATTGTGGCACCTACAAACAGCAGTATGATACCCACTATGGCTATGATGTCGAGCAACGCATTGCCCTCGTCGTTCGTGTTACCTAATAGCCATTTGTTCAGCAACGGCTGGTAGCGCCCTGAACGCTGCAAGCGCTCAAACTGCATGTCGAGCTCATCCAGCAGTGCCTCATCACTGCTCAGAAAGTGAAAGTTTCCCTCAGGTATGTCTATATCGTCAACTGTTATACGGTCTCGCAGGGCAAACATCTTTATGTCATTCTCTATGCCTGCCTTGCCACATATATAATACTTTATCTTACCATGCAGTATCTCGTCAAGAGCATCGTGAGGGTCGCGCCAACTTACGGTGAATACAGGCGAATTGTTAAAGTATTTAAGCAGATAGCGGTCTATGTAATTCCATGTGTTGGTGTATATGGTGTCGCCACGTTTTATCAGCTCTATGCTGTGAAGCGAACGGGTGGTGTTAAGGCGCACTACTCCCACTCTGTAGTTGATAAGTTCTGCCTTGCCATACTTCACACCATGTATCTCGTCTGGCTTCTTTACGTCCATCATCAGCTGTGCCTCGCCTGAATAGAGCATACGCTTGGCGTTCTTATAGTCCATCATGCGTATCTCGTATGGCACATGCAGCTGACTGAATATCTGTTCCAACATTTCTATGAGCAGTCCGTCGGGCTCGCCCTTGTCATTACGGAATGTATAGGGCTGAAATATCCAGTCGGCAACCACCACCAGCGGATGAGCCTTGGTATAGCGTATGCCCAACGGCAACGTGTTGTCACCCTCGCGGGTAGCATACTGCGACACCCACGATGATGCTCCTGCTGCTGAGGTAGGGGCAATCAGGAGCAGGAAGAATGCGAGCAACAACATCCTTCTACATATCAAGCAATATTTCAAACATTCAACTTTCAACCTTCTTCAATGGTAAATCAATATATATCACAGTGCCATGACCTATGCGCGACTCCACATCTATACTGCCGCCTGTCATCTTCACAAAGGCATGACAGATAGGCATCTCCAGACCAGAGAGTATCACACCATTGGCAAACGTGCGATAGTTGGCATTCACGTGTGGCTCGAATATGTTGTCTCGTATATCTGGTGGTATGCCCTGTCCGTCGTCTTCTATTGCCACGGTGAGGTGGTCCTTACGATACATATAGCGCACATTTATCGTTCCGTAGTGTGTGTAGCGGGCAGACAATGCCACCGCCTCCTTCAGTATTCGGCTTACCACACCAGCGTCAAAGTATAGAAATAGCTCGTCATACAGGTTGTCTATTCTGTATGTCACCGTACTTTGCTTATAAGGCTTCAGTCCCTGCTCTATGGCATCCTGATACACCTTCACAAAATCGTTCCTCTCCTGTTCCTGCGTGAACATATCAGCCTCTATGCGCGAAAGGATGAAGATATCGTCAGATAGCGTTACCAGTCGCTGCGTGCTCATCTTTATTCCATTGACCAGTATATGCTCATTCTCGATGGATTCATCTTTTTTGAACGATGACAGGTTCTTCTGTATCATCACTAACGGCTGACGCATAGAATAAGATATGTTACGTATGAAGTTCAGCCTCACCTGGTCTGCCTCGCGTGCCTTCTCCTCCTCCAGCATCAGCTGCTTATGCAGGCTTATCTGTGAGGTGACATCCTTACATGAACCGAAGTAATAAAGCACGCTTCCATCGGCGTTTTTAAACGGACACACGTGCACCTCCATATGCATACGCTCACCCTGGGCATTGCGCAACAGCGTACCCACCACTATGTGCACCTCTCTGTCCTCGTAGGCATCAGCACGATAGAACGACTTAAAGACTAACTTCATGTCGCGACTTTGTATCATCTGTATCACCCTCAGCTGTGGTATAGCCACCATGCGTTGCTTGATGATATCAAAATAGAACAGCCTCTTCGCCTCTGGATAATAGCGCAGCATCACTATGTCGGCATTGCGCAATGCCTCGTCGCGTCTCTGGCGCAACTGCTGTCCCTCATTCCTCATCTTCATCACGCTGCGCTCCTTCTTCTTTATCTCGCGGTGGTATCTCACATCCTCGGTTATGTCACTGATGAATGCCATGTAGCCCACCAGTTGCGCGTCATCGTCAAAGGTCTTCAGCAGGTGTACGTAGAAGTAATTATCACCCTCCAGCGCAAACGGTGCATAGTCTTCAGGACGGCTGGTGTGTATGCAGAAGCGTATGTCGTGGTCGAATCCCCCTTCCAGATCTATGTCTTCAAGTATCTTTACATCTCTGATATTGAATGGTCTCTGCATCAATGCGTCGATGTCTTTTACGCCCATCCTGTCGCACAGCACCTTATTCATGCCTATCACGTTGCCGTCCGCGTCAAAACGTATTATGCCTCCCAACGCTATGCTGAATGCCGTCTTGTAGCGTTCGTGCAGAACTCTCATACGGTCCAGGTGCGCCTTACTGTCGGTTATGTTGTTCTGCACGCCATATACAAGGTAGATCTTGCCGTAATCATCGGTGATAGCCTGCATACTCACCTCTATATCCACTATCGTCTTCGTTTCCTCGTCTATATAACCGCGAAGCGTCTTGGTGGATATCATCCCAGGGTGGGTTATCAGGTGTGTCACCTCAGTGTGTATTATGTTGAAGTCCTGATCAGGATAGAAGCGTGAGAATTCAAACGAGCTATATTCTTCCTCCACCTTTCCACTCGGCGTCATCCAGGCGTATGTGCCGGCTATCACGTCATACACCCACACCTTCACACCGTTTGACGAGAGTATCAGCTCCATCTGACTATTCACATCGCCCAACGTGCTGTGTGAGTAGTAGGTGCGGTAGTAGCGTATGGCAAGGATTATGGCAAGCATCACGGCAAAAGCACCCACAAACGCCAGCAGCAGATAAAGGAAAAGGTAGTCAGCCTCCTTACGCTCAGGATACATCCAGCGGTTTATCATCTGGTCAATCCTACCCTCCTGCTGCATAACGAGGCATACGCTGTCAAGCACATGGAGCAGTTCACGGTCGCCCGACATAAAACGATACTCGCCTGGGGGTATCTCTGTTGAAACAAGGGCGTAGTTCTCCACATGATATTTCCGGAGTACCCATTTCAGCATCATCGTGTTCCACAGCGCGCCGCCCTCACCCTTACTTATCATGTGGAGTATGGCGTGAGCCATGTGCACCTCAGTCCTTATCATGCTGTCAGGCACACCTATCTCCTGCAGGTAGTGGTGAGCCCTGCTGTTATCGCTCACCAGCAGCGGCATGCTGCGCAGCATACTGGCAGTGGCAACAGCCACCGAATCGCGCTTGGGCACCAACAGGCTGTTCTCAAACAGGCATATCGTAACATTGCCGAAACTGCCAAACGGGGCGTTATAGTTAGCCGCCACGCCGAATGACAGGTCGGCACGCTCGTTCTTCAGGTCCACGTGCACGCTGTCCTGATGCCTCAGCCTTATCTCGTATGGCAGGTTGATGCGTCTCATCACCTCCTTCACCAGTTCCACGTCAAAGCCGTCAGGCTGCCGCTGACTGTTAAGGAAGGCATACGGCCACTTCTCCCACGCATCCTCATAGATGAGCGGGTGCTCCGCAGTGTATCTCTCCTTCAGCGTGCTTGCCGCTGCCAGCCTCGCGCAGCAACAGGAGAGCATTACCCACAGCAGCAATATAATATGGTGCCTAAAATGCATCGCCCTGCAAAGGTAAACATATTTTTTGAAAAAAAAGCACAAGGAAGAGAAAAATGTAAGTTTGGCAGCTAAGCTGCCGCACGCAGTTACTTAGCAAGGGCATACGGTTACTTAGCAAGGACGCGCGGTTACTTAGCATCCGCGTGTGGGTGCCAAGCGTCCGTAAACTGTTTTTCATGGCGGCTATTACGTCTTATCGTCTAATCCACTGTATATATAGGTGGATTAGACGATAAGACAAAATATCTTGTCGCGGTAAATCTCTAACCTGCTCCTTCAGAATCCCATTATGTGGTGTCATCCACCATCTGATTCTTTTATTTTCTGCTAAAGGTGGGCTTAACGTGCTTGGCTTGCTGCCGCCACTTGAAATAGCCTGCAATGGCTATGAGGACGTAGAGTCCGTAGAGCAGAGCCTTGAAGGGGATGCCCTTGTGAACGTAAAGCACGCAGCAGACTACATCCACCACTATCCAGAAGAGCCACTGCTCAAGGTATTTTCTGGTCAGTGCCCACAAGCCGACGAAGGACATGGCATTAGTGAAGCTGTCGAGCAAGGGCACGGTGGAATCGGTCCAAGTGACGAGCACATAATACACGGCTGCCCAGGCAAGGAAGAAGAAGACTACCACGGGCAGGTAAAGGCGACGGGGCATATAGACAATAGGCAGGGGCTCGTGCTTTTTACGGGTGCGACGGAAGCGCCAGAAGAACCAACCATAGACTGCTGCGAGGGTGTAATAACACGCCATGCCTGCATCGCCGTAGAGTCCGTGGCGCCAATAGAGCACTACATCGAGGGCAGGCATGACCACGCCTACGAGCCACAACCATATACTGGCACGATACTCGAGCCAGATATACAGCAGCCCAAGCACAGTGGTGAATATGTCGAGATAATCAAGCATTTAGAAGCGCAGCGTTACGTTACCCATCATGGTGAAGCCTGCCATAGGGATGAAGCCTATCTGGTAGTAACGGTTGTCGTTGGGGTGGTCGCCATAGTCCTTGAGAATGGCTGAATATACCCAACCGCTGGATGCATAACGACGATTGAAAATGTTGTTGAAGTTCAGGCCGAAGATGCACTCCCTAATGTATTTTTTTGGCTTCAGGGTGTAGTTGACCTTAACATTAGTAACGCTGTAGCATGGCAGTGAGCGGTCATAGTTCTCGGTATTGTCAAGATACTGACGAGAGACGAAGTTGGTGTGCCATGTAGCGCGTATGTCCTTCCAGTGGAAGTTGATGAAGCCGTTGAGTATGGCCGAGGGCGAGAAAGCGAGGGTGGAGTTGTCGTAGTGGATGGTTTCATAGACATCGTCTTTCCAGTCCACATTCACCTTCTCGTCGAAGTCCTTAATCTTATTCTTGCTGAGGGCGGCATTACCCTCGATGGAAAGCCACTGAAGGGGTGCTACGCCTGCCTGCAACTCTATGCCCATGCGATAGGAATCCTTGATGTTGGTGGTGAGGTTTTCACCGATGTCGCTCAGCTGTCCTGTCTGCACAAACTGGTCTTTATAGTCCATATAGTAGAGGTTGACACCTGCGTGCCACTTGCTGGCTGTATAGGTGTAGCCAAGCTCGTAGTCCATGAGTCTCTCTGCCTCTGGTGCAGGGTATTTGCCGTTGTCAGTGAAGTTGTTGCGCTCTGGCTCGCGATGACTCATTGCCATAGAGCCATAGACGCGGTGACCGTCGGCTGTCCATGAGAATCCTGCCTTAGGATTGAAGAAGTCATACTTCTTGTTGATGTCGAGCTGCTGGTTGTAGTAGCCAGAACCTTCTTCGTAGAATTTATCGTTGATTCCGTCGGTCCTGTAGCCCACGTGGCGATACTGCATATCGGCAAACACCTCCCAACGCTCACTGATGTTATAGGCTGCCTTGAGATAGATGTTGGCATCAAACTTGTGGGCGTCGCTGTCGTAATATTTGTAGTCGCCATTGGCAAGGTACTTCTGGCGCACAAAGTCGTTGGCGGTGTAGGTGACATAGCCGAAATGGTTGCCGTCGAAGTTCTGCAATGAGAAACCGCCGACCACATCCCACCTGTCTCTCTCATAGTTGGCGTTCCACACAACGCCGTAAGAGTGTTGGGTGAGTCCCTTCTCGCGCACAAAGTCGGTGCTCTTTATCTTTTTGCCTTTGTCATCGGTGGCTGTCATGCCAAACTTGTAGAGTTTGTTGTTGTAACGGAACTCATTGTAGTAGCCGTGACCATAGGTATAGTGTAGTGAAGCGGTGGTTGTCCAATAATCGTTGATATCCCATGCAGCAGAAAGGATGTTGTGGTTCTGCCAGAAGTTGTCAGTGGTCTTCTCCCACAGGCTGCCGTCTGCCATCTTATAGCGCTCGGTTAGGTAGTTGCCGTTGGCATCTTTCACAAACAGCCCGTCGTCACCCGTCGCCAGTTTTTCGTATAGCGTGTTATATCTGCCCAGCCCTACGTTATACATATCCTTGTAGCCATGGATGCCCGTCTTGGCATTATAGGTCCATGAGCCGTCATCGTAGCTGCCGTCCATCAATGAGTAGTCTCCGTTGCCTGCGGTAACACCGTTCCATGCCTGACCAGTGCGCTCGAAGTTGCCGATGTTCTTATAGCGCATCTGGACGTTTTCTTTCATCCACGTAATGCCGCCGTAGTAACTGCCGCTGCGACCTGATGTGCCGTGTATGAAACCGTCGGTATTGGTCTGATGGTAGGCACCGTCGATTATCCAATGGTTCCACAGCAGTCCTGTGGAGAAGTTGCCTCCGAAGTTGATGGTATTATAAGAACCATAGGAGAAGGACACCTCGCCGCCAGGGCGCAATGAGGGCGTAGCGCTGGAGAGGGCTATGGTACCGCCAAAGGCGCCATCGCCATTGGTGGAGGAGCCTATGCCACGCTGTATCTGCACACTGCCTAAGAGCGAACCGTAGCTGTTCATATTAGCCCAGAAGACGCACTGGTCTTCAGGCGAGTTGAGGGGCACACCGTCGAGAGTGACATTGATGCGAGAATCGCCTGCGCCACGAATACGCATATAGGTGGTGCCTGTGCCCAAACCGTTTTCACTCCATGCTATCACGCCTGGTGTCTGGGCAAAGAGAAAGGGCAGTTCCTTACCCGTCTTGGAGAATTCCTGAAGCTCTGACTTCTTGATGTTGGTAATAGCAAATGGTGCATTCTTCTGCGCTCTTACACCGTTTACCACAATTTCCTGCAATTTCTCTACCTTGGTAGAGTCATACCTTGCAGCTTTCGTTTGCGCGTTCATAACGGCTGCACTCATCAATGCAGCCATCAACAAAAGATTTTTCTTCATCTTTTTACCTTATTTATTATTAACGAAAAAATAAGGGGGGAGCATATTTATCAATCCCTACGACGGCATTACCCGTATCAGGTAGAGGGTATCATCTCAGCCCACGAACACGTGAGCACCCCTTGATAAGCATTTTGCTAAATCGAGTGCAAAGTTACAACTTTTTTATTATTTCTGCAACAGATATGCAAAAAAAATAAAAACGGGCACTACAGTTTATGCTGTAGCACCCGTTATCCGTACAGAATGTTTTTGCCTTTAATCAGCAAGCTTTGCCTTAATAAACTCGCGGTTCAATCGGGCAATATTAGCGATTGACTCGTTCTTAGGACATACTGCCTCGCAAGCACGAGTGTTGGTGCAGTTGCCGAAACCGAGCTCATCCATCTTAGCCACCATAGCCTTAGCACGCTTAGCAGCCTCAGGACGACCCTGTGGCAGGAGTGCCAGCTGGCTAACCTTAGAAGAGACGAAGAGCATAGCCGAGCCGTTCTTGCAGGCTGCTACGCAGGCACCGCAACCGATGCAGGTAGCGCAGTCCATAGCCTCGTCAGCATTCTGTTTAGGTATGAGGATAGCGTTAGCATCCTGTGCCTGACCAGTGCGGATAGAGGTGTAGCCGCCTGCCTGGATAATCTTATCGAAGGCGTTACGGTCAACCATGCAGTCCTTGATGACAGGGAAACCTGCTGAGCGCCAAGGCTCAACGGTGATTACGTCGCCATCATTGAACTTACGCATATAGAGCTGACAGGTGGTGGCACCGCGCTCGGTCTTGCCGTGTGGTGTACCATTGATGTAGAGTGAGCACATACCGCAAATACCCTCACGGCAATCGTGGTCGAACACGAATGGTTCCTTGCCCTCGTTGATAAGCTCCTCATTGAGCATGTCGAGCATCTCAAGGAATGAGGTATCGTCAGGCACATTCTTCATTTCGTGGGTATCAAAATGGCCTTTTGCCTTCGGACCATCCTGCTTCCAATACTTTATTGTGAATGAAATATTCTTTGCCATGGTTTAATTCTTATAATTACGGGTTTGTACCTTGATGATTTCATACTCGAGAGGCTCTTTGACGAGTTCAGGTGCCTTGGTGTCGTCGCCCTGATAGTCCCATGCTCCTACATAGAAGAAGTGCTCGTCGTCACGCTTTGCCTCACCTTCCTCGGTCTGGTGCTCCTCGCGGAAGTGTCCGCCACAAGACTCCTCACGGTGCAGTGCATCATAAGCGATGAGCTCGCCCATGAGGATGAAGTCGCGCAGGTGGATAGCCTTGTCGAGCTCCACGTTAAGACCCTCCTTAGAACCTGGTACGAAGAGGTTCTCATCAAACTCCTTGCGCAGTGCCTTGAGCAGTTTCAAACCTTCCTCAAGACCTTCCTTGGTTCTGCCCATACCAACGTGTTCCCACATGATATGACCGAGTTCCTTATGGATAGAGTCAACAGAACGCTTACCCTGGATAGACATCAGACGGTCAATCTCTTTCTGCACACCCTGCTCTGCCTCAGCAAACTCAGGCAGGTCAGTAGAGAGGCGTGGCCAGAGAGCCTGGTCGGCAAGATAGTTCTGTATGGTGTAAGGCAATACGAAGTAGCCGTCAGCCAATCCCTGCATGAGGGCAGAAGCACCAAGACGGTTAGCACCGTGATCAGAGAAATTACACTCGCCAATGGCGAAGAGTCCAGGCACGGTGGTCTGCAGTTCATAGTCAACCCATATACCACCCATTGTGTAGTGGATAGCAGGGAATATCATCATTGGCTTGTAATACTGCACTCCGTTCTTCTCGCAAGCAAGCTCGCCTGGGTTAACGTCGGTTATCTCCTCATACATATCGAAGAGGTTGCCGTAACGCTGGCGTATCTCGTCGATGCCGAGACGCTGTATTGACTCAGAGAAGTCGAGGAACACTGCAAGACCAGTATTGTTAACGCCGAACCCTTTGTCGCAACGCTCCTTAGCTGCACGGCTGGCAACGTCACGTGGCACGAGGTTACCGAATGCTGGGTAACGACGCTCCAGATAGTAGTCGCGATCTTCTTCTGGTATCTCCCAACCCTGCTTAGTACCTGCCTGCAATGCCTTGGCATCCTCCAGTTTCTTTGGCACCCAGATACGACCGTCATTACGCAATGACTCTGACATCAGGGTGAGCTTAGACTGGTTAGTGCCGTGCACTGGAATACAGGTAGGGTGAATCTGTACGTAAGAAGGGTTAGCAAACATAGCACCCTTGCGGTATGCCTGAATGGCTGCCGTACAGTTACATCCCATAGCGTTGGTAGAAAGGAAGTATGTATTGCCATAACCACCTGTTGCAATGACAACAGCGTTGGCAGAGAATCTCTCCAGTTTACCTGTAACGAGGTTCTTGGCTATGATACCACGAGCATGACCGTCGATAATTACTACATCTTCCATCTCGTAACGGGTGTAGAGTTTCACCTTGCCTGCCTGCACCTGACGTGACAGTGACGAATAGGCACCGAGGAGCAACTGCTGACCTGTCTGACCCTTAGCATAGAAGGTACGGCTGACCTGTGCACCACCGAAAGAACGATTGGCAAGCATACCACCATACTCACGGGCGAAAGGTACACCCTGTGCCACACACTGGTCAATGATATCGTTAGACACCTCAGCCAGACGATACACGTTAGCCTCACGAGCACGATAATCACCACCCTTTACAGTGTCATAGAACAGACGATAGATAGAGTCGCCATCGTTCTGGTAGTTCTTGGCTGCATTGATACCACCCTGTGCTGCAATAGAGTGAGCACGACGTGGTGAATCCTGAATGCAGAAATTAAGTACATTGAAACCCATCTCGCCGAGTGATGCTGCGGCACTGGCACCTGCCAGACCCGTTCCCACCACTATGACGTCGAGTTTCAGTTTATTCTTTGGGTTTACCAGACGCTGGTGAGCCTTGTAGTTAGTCCACTTCTCAGCTACTGGTCCCTCTGGTATTCGTGAATTTAATGTTTTTGCCATAGAGATTATTCAATTAAAATGTTTTTCATTAGCAACAAGCGGCAGCTGTCTTGCAACACTCAGCAGCACCGTCACAGCAGAGTGATGGAGCAACACCGAAAGCAAATGCCAGAACCACAACGAGGAAACCGAGCATAAGCAGAGTGGTGTAAACAAGACCTATTGCCTTCCAACGGCAGAACCAAGTCTTGCCATTCCATCCGAAGGTCTGGATAGCACTCCAGAAACCATGTGACAGGTGGAACCAGATAGCACAGAGCCAAATGATGTAGAGCACTACGAACACTGGATTAGAGAATGTCTCTACTATCCATGCAAAACCATCTGCTGGTCCGTGAGCCAGACTTTCAATACCCATCAGTTCGGCAAACATCATGTTGTACCAGAAATTGTACAGGTGAAGAATGATACCCAGCAGAATGATGATGCCAAGTGCAAGCATGTTCTGCGATGCCCACTCAACCTTTTCAGGCTTGTCTGTAACAGCATAACGCTCACTACCACGAGCACTACGGTTCTGCACCTCGATAATGAAAGCATAAACGATATGAATCAAAGCCAGGGCAGCCAGACCGATGGTAGCAACTACAGCATACCAGTTGGCTCCTAACAATTCACATATCAGGTTATAGCCTTCCTTAGAAAACAGTGCCACAATGTTCATGCAGCAGTGGAATGTAAGGAACAGGATAAGTGCCATGCCAGTTACAGACATCACTACTTTCCTTCCAATTGAAGAGTTAATTAACCACATAGTGTTTTGTTTATAAGATAAAGTTTTTGTTGTTGTATATACATTATAATATGAATTCAGCCACAAAATTAAGTAAAAAAAGCGAAAACACAAAGCAAAGTTATCAAAATTGAAAAAAAAACTTTACTTTTGCAACGAAATTGATACCTTATGGGTAAATTTTAAAAAGATGAAACTCTACTACGATGTCATAGTGGTTGGTGGTGGACACGCAGGATGTGAAGCAGCTCATGCTGCTGCCATGATGGGTGCCCAAACTTGTCTTGTTACAATGGACATGAACAAAATTGCGCAGATGTCGTGTAACCCTGCCGTTGGAGGAATAGCCAAGGGACAGATAGTGCGCGAAGTGGACGCATTAGGGGGTGGCATGGGCATTGTGACCGATTCCACCGCTATCCAACTGCGTATGCTCAACAAGTCTAAGGGACCTGCCATGTGGAGTCCTCGAGCTCAGTGCGATCGTGGTAAGTTCATCTGGAAATGGCGCGAAATACTCGACCACACCCCTAACCTCGATATCTGGCAGGATCAGGTAGAGGGCATTCTTAATGAAGAATTGAGAATGAAGAATGAAGAATTCAGGGTTACTGGTGTCAGGACTATCTGGGGTTGTGAACTCTATGCCCCTGCCGTAATTATCACTGCTGGTACCTTCCTCAACGGACTGATGCACATAGGCAGAAAGATGGTGGCTGGTGGACGATGCGCCGAGCCTGCCTCATTACACCTTACGGAGAGCATAAACGCCCTCGGCATACAGTCGGCAAGGATGAAGACTGGCACACCTGTGCGCATCGACAAGCGCTCAGTACACTTCGAGGATGCTGAGATACAGCCAGGCGAGGATGTAAAGAGTCTGTTCAGTTTTATGGAAGGATTCTCCAATAACTCTGTGCATTCGGATTTTTCAGAAAAAAAACTCTCCCAACTGCCTTGTTGGACATTCAACACGACACCTGAATGTCACGAGATACTGAAGAGCGGACTTGCTGACTCTCCTCTTTACAATGGACAGATACAGTCTATAGGTCCACGCTATTGCCCTTCGGTAGAAACAAAACTTGTTACTTTTGCTGACAAAGAGCAGCACCCCTTGTTCCTCGAACCAGAAGGCACTGACACCAACGAGATGTACCTCAATGGTTTCTCTTCGTCATTGCCAATGGAGATACAACTGGAGGCACTGAAGAAAATTCCTGCCCTTCGTGATGTAAAAGTCTATCGTCCAGGTTATGCTATTGAGTACGATTACTTCGACCCTACCCAACTGTCACACACTCTAATGTCAAAGAAGTGTGAAGGATTATTCTTTGCAGGTCAGGTGAATGGCACCACTGGTTATGAAGAGGCAGCAGGACAGGGATTGGTGGCAGGCATAAATGCTGCACTTTATGCTGGTAGCAGGGCTAGTTCTGAGCAGACTGGCATGAGTAGTTTTATTCTACATCGCGACGAAGCATATATCGGCGTACTTATCGACGACCTCGTAACAAAGGGTGTGGATGAACCATACCGCATGTTTACCTCAAGAGCAGAATATCGCATATTGTTACGACAGGATGATGCCGATGCCCGACTGACTAAGAAATCCTACGATATTGGACTTGCCACAAAAAAGCGATACGAATGGTGGCAAAAAAAACAGCAATGTGTGGATGCAATCGTTGAATTCTGCAACACTACCAACGTAAAACCAAAGTATGTCAACCAGATGCTCGAGGCTGCAGGTTCTACCCCACTCTCTGTGGGTTGTAAACTTCGCGAACTGATAGCACGACCAGGCATCAATATATGGAGCGTAGCTGAGGCAATGCCAAAACTGAAAGCATTGCTCAATTCTCCAGAGAACCGCAAAGAAGAAATAGCGGAAACTGCGGAGATACAATTGAAGTATGCAGGCTACATAGAGCGTGAGAAAATCACAGCTGAGAAGATGCACCGATTGGAGAACATCCACATAAAGGGGCATCTCGACTATGAGAATATCATGGGACTGTCAACAGAAGCACGACAGAAACTCGTAAAGATAAATCCTGAAACTCTTGCACAGGCATCACGCATTCCCGGCATTTCACCGTCAGACATCAATGTGATGCTCGTGCTCATGGGCAGATAAACCACATTTATTATATTTACGACGATGAATAATCCTAAACTGATTAACACTGTAAGATGCATTCCTGATTTCCCTAAACTAGGAATAATGTTTCAAGATATCACTCCATTGTTTTGTGATAGCGAATGCCTTCGTATTATGTATGATGAAACTGTCGAATTATATAAGGACAAGGGCATCACTAAAGTTGTGGGGATAGAAAGTCGAGGTTTTCTTCTTGCGTCAGCCATAGCACTCAAGCTTAATGCAGGAGTAGCTATTTGTCGAAAGAAAGGCAAGTTGCCAGGCAAGACCCTGGAAGAAAATTTTGAGAAAGAATACGGTAGAGATACCGTTTGCATAACGTGTGATGCAATAACAAGCGATGATGTTGTACTTATTCACGACGACCTTCTTGCTACTGGCGGAAGTTTGAAGGCCGCTTATGACCTCGTAAACAGATTTCACCCAAAGAAGATATATATCAACGTAATCATCGAACTGACAGGCGAAGGTTTGCAGGGTCGCAAACTGCTTGAGAACATAACTGAGGTTACTACCTTGATAAGGATATAAAGAAATGTTCCACGTGAAACATTCTTGTTTTCTGAATGTCTAAGAAAGAGGATACAGAACGCATAGAACGACTAAAACAGATAGTTGCGTCAATGCCAGATAAACCTGGTTCTTATCAATACTACGATAAGGATGGGGCTATTATTTATGTGGGTAAGGCGAAGAGCCTGAAAAAACGCGTATCTTCATATTTCCACAAAGAGGTAGATAGATACAAAACGAAGGTGCTTGTATCAAAAATCCACAATATTACCTATACCGTAGTTAACACAGAAGAGGATGCACTTTTGTTGGAAAATTCGTTAATTAAGAAGTATAATCCACGATATAATGTACTACTGAAAGACGGCAAGACCTACCCCTCTATCTGCATCACAAATGAACCATTTCCTCGTATATTCAAGACCAGGACGATTAACAGGAAATACGGCACCTATTACGGACCATATTCACACCTTGGCAGCATGTATGCCGTACTTGACCTTATAAAGAAATTACTAAAACCTCGGACTTGTCGATTACCCCTCTCGAAGGAATCGATAGAAAACGGGAAGTTCAAACCTTGCCTGGAATACCATATGAAAAACTGTGGTGCACCATGTATTGGCAAGCAGTCGATGGAAGATTATAGAGAGAGTATAATGCAGGCACGTGAAATATTAAAAGGTAATACGCGCGTACTCATCGAACATATATATGGAGAAATGATGAAGGCATCGGAGGAGATGCGTTTTGAAGATGCTGAAGAGCTAAAAAAGAAATACCAGCTGATAGAACAATTCTGTGCAAAAAGTGAGGTCGTCAGTCACACCATTACAGATGTCGATGTATTCGCAATGGATGCCTCAGACGACACCTCATTCATTAATTATATGCACGTAACCAACGGCACCATAAACCAGTCATTCACGTACGAATACAAACGCAAAATTGACGATAGCGACGAGGACCTTCTTCTCACTGCCATTATTGAAATAAGGGAGCGTTTTCACTCTACGGCAAAAGAGATAATAGTACCTATCGAACTCGATTGGCAAATGGAGAATACCACCTTCTTTGTTCCACAGCGAGGCGACAAGCACCATCTTTTGGAGCTCTCCCTAATGAACTGTAAACAATATCGCATAGACAGGCTGAAACAGACTGACAAACTGAACCCTGAACAGAAATATACAAGACTAATGAAAGAGTTGCAGGAGAAGTTGCAACTTGACAAATTACCATACAGGATAGAACTCTTTGACAACTCCAACATATCAGGTTCAGATGCCGTAGCAGGATGCGTTGTATATAAAGGTATGAAACCCTCAAAAAAGGATTACCGCAAATACAATATCAAGACTGTTATCGGACCAGATGATTATGCCTCTATGCAGGAGGTCGTGAGAAGACGTTATACTGATTCTGACGAGATGCCAGACCTTATAATATGTGATGGAGGTATAGGTCAGATGCATTGCGTACAAGAAGTTGTAGCAGGCGAATTGGGACTTGATATTCCCATTGCAGGACTTGCAAAAAACGATAAACATCGCACTCAAGAACTGCTCTATTTGAAGCCAAATGTTTCACGTGAAACACTGTGTAACAATCCCTCCTTCTCGCATCTGGACTACGATTGCGTGACAGTACAACTCAAACCAGAAAGCGAACTGTTTAGGGTACTGACACAGATGCAAGATGAGGTTCACCGCTTTGCTATAACTTTCCATAGAGATAAGCGTAGCAAGCATGCTTTGCATAGCGAACTTGATGACATAAAAGGTATTGGTCCGAAGGCAAAAGATTCTCTCTTAAAGAAATTCAAGAGTGTGAAGAAGTTGCGCGAAACAGCAAACTCTGAAGAAGGTAAACGAGAAATAATTTCCGTTTTGGGAAACTCTAAAGGCAACATAATAATTGAATATTTCAAAGAAGAAAAAGGACTATAAATAAAAGTAACAAACAATAAAACAAAAGGGATATGGAAGAACTAAAAAACATCATTGCGAAAGCGTCAGAAAACGACACTCCTGAGGTAAAGAAATTTCTCTTTGGTAGCATAGAATACACCACTCTGAAATGTACTGACAGCGAACAGTCTGTAATGGCTTTTGTGGAACAAGTAAACAGGTGGGACAACGAGCGTCCAGACCTACCCCATCCTGCTACCATTTGTGTATATCCTTGCTTTGCCGAAGTGGTAAATCAGACCCTCGAAGTGGATGGTGTAGAGATAGCTTGTGTAAGTGGTTCTTTCCCTTCTTCTCAAACCTTTTTAGAAGTGAAGATAGCAGAGACTGCACTCGCCATAAAGGATGGTGCAACAGAGATAGATATGGTGATGCCAGTGGGCAAATTTCTCTCTGGTGATGAAGAGGGAGTGATGGATGAAATTCGTGAAATGAAGGCTTGCTGTGGAAGCAATGTAGCCCTCAAAGTGATACTCGAAACAGGTTGTTTGCAGACTCCTGAAAACATACGCAAGGCATCTTTCCTGGCAATGAATGCAGGTGCTGATTACATCAAAACAAGCACTGGCAAAGAGAAGGTTTCTGCTACTCCAGAGGCAGCCTATATTATGTGTCAATGCATCAAGGAATATTACGAGAAAGAAGGTCGTATGGTAGGTTTCAAACCTGCTGGCGGAATCAACTCCAGCATGGATGCCATCATCTACTATACAATAGTAAAAGAGGTGTTGGGAAAGGAATGGCTCAACAACAAAATGTTCCGTCTGGGCACCTCACGTTTGGCAAATATTCTGCTCGAAGAATTAAGCTGAAAAGCAACACAAAAAAGAAGCGCATCCTTTACTTAAAGGGTGCGCTTTATGCAATAGTTAAGGTAGATTGTAAGGCTCGATTTTATCGTTTCATTACCTACCCTTTTTTCTATAAACTGTAGGGCTTCATCGTGCAAACGTAGCATTACCTCCTCGGCATATTCTATGCCACCATTTTTCTTAGTGAAATCAATCAGTTTTGCAATATCCTCCTTTGATGCCTCAAACTTCTTCACTCTTTGTGCTATTGCGAGAGTTTCGTCATCACCTGAGGTAAGCAGTGCATGAATAGCGGGCAACGTTAGTTTGCCTTCAGCCATATCATTGCCAGTAGGCTTACCAAGTTTCGACATTTCGTAATAGTCAAATATATCATCACGTATCTGGAAAATAGTTCCCAATATACGTCCGAATTTCTTTGCCTCCTCTATATCCTCTGCGGCTGCATTAACTGACATAGCACCCATCTCGCAACAAGCCTCAAACAAGGCTGCAGTCTTCTGCTCTATAATGCTATAATAAGCCTCCTCGCTTATGTCTTCAGAA
>JAEEVS010000011.1:0-5244 GCA_016290975.1 Prevotella sp.
TGTCATTCATCCTTCCTGCCTTCTGGTATTATGCTGCCTGGCAACAGGGAGGACAGGAGTTCTACGACCTGATGATGGAAGAGAACATAGGCAGAATGACCAACACTATGTCTTACAACTCTTGCGTAGAGCCTTGGTGGTTTAATTTCCTGACTCTGCTCTATGGTTTCCTGCCTTTCACCTTGCTTCTGCTGTTCAGCCTGTTCAGTCTGAAGGGAGCTCGCATAGGCAAATGCGAAAGCAACATCAAGACTACCTGGAAGAAATTCACTAACTGGCTTTTCAGTCTGAAGGATGTTGACCTCTTCTCGCTCGTCTGTGCCGTAGTGATAGTAGGGTTCTACTGCATACCTCAGAGCAAGCGTTCTGTATATCTCATGCCTGCCTACCCTTTCATAGCCTACTTCATAGCTCGCTTCATGATATGGCTTGCAGAATGCAGGAAGAAGTCGCTCAGCGTGTATGGTTGGGTGTTATGCGTAATATCTGTGATTCTTCTGTTGCTAACTTTAGCCCTGAAGATGCACCTTGTGCCTGAAACGTTCTTTGGGCATTCTGAACAAAACATCCGTACGATACACAACCTTGAAGACATCAATGGCTTTATCGTCTGGGCAAGCATCGCCGTCGTGGTTCTTTCCTGCTTCTATTGGATAAGGAGAAAAGGCTCCCCCTGGGGAGATTTAGTGGGGGTTCTCTTCCTCGTTCTTGCCCTCAACGTAGGACTTGACGGAGCTTGGAAACCTGCTGCTCTCAATGCCAAGTCCGTAAAAAGCGTTGCTGCTGAGATAGACCAATATGCCCCAGAGAGCAAGGGCACACTCTATGAATATATCGAGGGAAGCGTAACAGCCTTGGGCGACCCAGTTCATTTCTTTGAGATAAACTTCTATCTGCAACATCCTAACCGTCTTGGCAATTTCTATAAGGAGAGACCACAGAGCGGTTTCCTCCTGATAAAGCAGGACGAATACGCTCGTCATAAGGCTGAGTTTGAAAGTTGGGGATATAAGATGAACACTGTTCACGAAACCTCGCAGAATGTGTGGGGTACTCCGCTCTGCATCGTTAAGTTTCAAAAGTAAGTGAGAAAGCATAAGCAAAACATACTGCTGTGGGCAACAGACCATAGAGTGCTCTTGGGACTGTGGCTGTTGATAGGTGCCATTGCAGCACTTACCAAACTGCCTCTGCACCGTTGCAACAACTTCCTGATATTCAAGGGAGTGTTCTGGCACGCTTTGCATCAAACACCTATGTATGTCCCATACCCAGCTGAGTATTATGACGTGAACCATTATGGTCCGTTGTTCTCACTCATCATAGCACCCTTTGCTGTTGTGCCTCATTGGCTGGGACTCCTTGCCTGGTGTGTGGGATTGTCCTTATTCTGCTTTTGGGCAGTAAGCAAAAGCACACTTACTCGTCGTCAGCAGGTCTTTATCTACTGGTTCTGTGCCCACGAACTGCTTACGGCACTCTTCATGCAACAGTTCAATGTGGGCATAGCTGCTATGCTCTTGCTCACCTTCTATTGTGTGGAAAAGGAGAAAGACTGGCTCGCCACTCTCTGCATAGTCCTCGGAATGTATATCAAACTCTACGGCATCGTGGGACTTGCATTCTTCTTCTTCTCTCGTCATAAGGGCAGGTTCGCGCTTTCCTTCTTCGTATGGAGCATCCTGCTGTTTGTGGCACCTATGCTTATCTCGTCTCCAGCATATATCATTGAGCAATATAAGGACTGGTATATCGAACTGGTGCACAAGAACGCAGTAAACAACTTCGGCTATGGAGAGGGCATCCGTAGCAACCTGACCAACATCTCACTTCTTGGCATAGTGCGTCGCATCACCCTTGGCTCCTACTCCGACCTATGGCTCATCATCCCAGGACTCATGCTGTTCTGTGCTCCCTACCTGCGACTGGACCAATGGCGTAGCCTCTCGTTCCGCCAGATGTTCCTCGCATCAACCATGATGTTTATGTGTCTGTTCAGCACAGGCACAGAGAGCAGCGGCTATATCACAGCCCTCATCGGCTGTTGCGTGTGGTACTGTTGTGTACCTTGGAAGCGCTCTCGCCTCGACGTCTCACTAATGGTGTTTGCCTTCATACTCACCAGTCTGTCGCCCAGCGACCTCGTGCCAGCATGGATACGCAACGAATACATCAAGCCATTTGCCCTGAAGGCACTGCCTGTATCTATTATATGGTTCAAACTCTCCTACGAAATGCTAACCCGAAATTATACCCAAGGCTATGGAACAGAAAATATCCGTCGTCATTAATACATACAACGCAGAGCAACACCTTGCTAAGGTGCTTGATGCAGTCAAGGATTTCGACGAAATCGTGATATGCGATATGGAGTCCACTGACTCCACCCTCGACATCTCACGCCAGTATGGATGCAAGATAGTGACCTTCGAAAAGAAGGACTACACCATCGTGGAGCCTGCACGCAATTTCGCCATACAGTCTGCAAGCCATCCTTGGGTACTCGTCGTGGATGCCGATGAGATAGTCACCCCTGAACTGCGCCAATATCTCTATAAGCATATCAGCAAACAGGAGCCTGAGGAGGGTATCTATATCCCTCGTCGCAACTATTTCATGAATAGGTTCATGCATGCCCTCTATCCTGACTATATCTTGCGTTTCTTCCGCAAAGACGTAACAGACTGGCCTCCTATCATCCACATACAGCCAACCGTTAAGGGTAAGGTTATCCACGCTCCTAAGCATGAAAGACTGGCTTTTGAGCACCTCGCCAATGACTCCCTCTCCGACCGTCTGCGCAAGACCGACATTTATACAGACAATGAGGTGAAGAAGAAGGCAGGAAAATCGTATGGTCCGATAAAGTTCCTGCTGCGCCCCACCCACCGTTTCTTCAAGAGCTACATACTGAAAGGTGGTATTCGCGACGGACTGCCTGGCTTTATCTATGCCTGTTTAGAGGCTACCTACCAGATTGTCATGATGGGCAAAATCATCGAGCACAAGAATGAGAAAAGAGATTAACCCTACATACTCAAATAACAAGTCGCTGCAAGACTTCATCGCCCACCTGCCCCAACGCTTTGAGGCTGAGGGAGAGGTAATCTTTTCTGGCAAGCGCAACATCATCAAGACTTTCTGCATAGACGCTGAAGACGAGGTATTGAGCAATGTGGTGGTGAAGAAATTCCGTGCCCGCAATATCTTCCAGCAACTTGCCTATAGCACCTTCTGGGCTTCTAAGGCTAAACGTGCCTACAATAATGGTCTGCGGCTTGTGAAGATGGATGAAGGTTCTACACCCTTCCCCATCGCTTTTGTTGAGGATTACGGATGTGGTATATTGCATCAATGTTATTACATCACCTCGTTTACTGATGCGCCTTCGGTTAGGGAACAACTTGAAACACAGCCCTTCAACCGTCCTTTGGCAAAAGCCTTTGCACATTTCATCGCCCGTCTCCACAAAAACGGTCTGGTACACCACGACCTTAACTTCTCTAACGTGCTTTATAAAGAAGAGACCAAAGGTGACGAGGTGCATTACAATATATCGGTCATCGATATCAATCGCTTAACCTCACATGAAAACCTTACCATTGATGACTGCAAGGACGACTTCGTACGTTGGACTGACAATATGCAACTCTTCACCTTCGTAATGGAGGAGTATGCTAAAGCGCGCCAACTGGATATTGAGATATTCAAGCACCAAGCCCTGATGATGAAACGTCAGCACAACAAAGACTGGGCTCGTCGCAAAGGTTTTCTTGCGCTCCTTAGATGCTAAAGAACTTTTGAACTTTTGAACTGTGAACTATGAACTGTGAACTGAATAAGATACTCGTAGTCCGTTTCCGTCAGATGGGTGATGCCATCCTCAGCACCTCGTTGCTCAACACCCTGCGTAGGAGTTTTCCTCAGGCAGAGATACACTTCGTGTTGAACCAGAAGATTGCACCTCTTTTCGAGGGACATCCCTCCATCGACCGCATAATAACATTTACTGACGAGGAGCGCCACAACGCCCTCACATATATAAATAAGGTGTGGAAGACGGTGCATCAGGAGCACTATGACGTAATCATCGACATGCGTTCCACCGTGAACACCATGCTCTTTGCCCTCTTCTCTCCCAACACTAAGTATCGCATCGGCATTAGGAAGGGCTACACACGTTTGGCATTCAACCATCTACTCGAGGGTTGTGGTACTAATAATATGGTGGTGCACGATGCTCACCTTGCCCGTCCTCTGGAAGTTGAAGGCAAGATAGACTACACCACTGACTTTACCCTCTGTATCACTGACGAGGAACGTAATCGCTATAAGGCATACCTCAAGGAAAAAGGTATCAATGCCGACAAACCCGTGATGCTTGCCAATGTTACTGCAAAACTTGCTGACAAGGTGTGGAACGAGGAACGAATGGTTGAGGTGCTCGATGCATTCATAAAGAATCATCCCGAGGTACAGATAATCTTCAATTTCGCTCCTGGGCAGGAAGAGGAGAATGCTTTGAGAATATATGATAAACTCGGCAAGCCTCAACAGGTTCGTGTGGATATCAAGGCTAAGAGTCCTCGTGAACTCGTTGCCCTTTGCGAGAACATCACCCTCTTCTTTGGCAATGAAGGTGGAGCCCGTCACATAGCCCATGCAGCTGGAGCTCCATCGTTAGTGGTCTGTGCCCCTGGCAGCAACAAGGAGGTGTGGATTCCACAAAACTCCGTACCTGCTAAGGGGATAGCGGCAAGCGATTTCGCCTCTCCAAGCGAACTCTCGGCTATGACCCGTCAGCAGCAGTATGACCTCATAACGGCTGAGCACGTAAAAAAAGAGCTTGAAAATTTCTTCCAAGCTCTGTAGCGTTAAGTATAAAGTATAAGGTGAAAGTACATAACTTTTACCTTATCTCTTGAATAAGGCGTAGCGTATCACGTGCCATACGTGATGCACCCAGATGTCTATCTTGCGTCCCAGTTTCTTCTTCTTCCAACTGCCATAGACCCTGTGCACTCCTATCGCCTCCTTGTCATGCTCCCATTTCTTCTGGGGTGAGAGAAAGCGTGTAGGCAGTACGGTCAATCCCTCCAGATGCTGAGGTTTCGTGTCATCAAACTTATACCCCATCTTCTCTGCCGTAGGCACCATCAGGTGTGGTGAAATGGTCTGGTCGAAACTGCCGTCTTCCTTCACGAACTTACGGTTGCGGTAGTATTCCACCATCTCCTCGCAGAA
>JAEEVS010000084.1:0-20381 GCA_016290975.1 Prevotella sp.
GAGGTAATCTCGGTGGTGATGCCGTTGGTGAGTCCCACCTCCACCTTATGAGCCTTGAACACACCGTCTTCGAGTGTCCACACCTTGTTGGGGGCTGGAACATCCTGAATAGACTGACCGTCGGTGAGCATCTTCTCGTTAGGTGTGAACTTGAGTGCCTTGCTCGGAACGGAGAGCACGTTCTTCACCTCCTTGGTGAAGATGGTGACGTTGGCGGTAAGTCCTGGCTTGAGCTTGAGATTGGCATTGGGGGCTGAGATAACCACCTGATAGGTCACCACATTAGACTCGGTGGTAGCCTCCTGGCGCACCTGCTTCACCACGCCTGAGAACACATCGTCAGGATAGGCATCGACGGTGAAGGTGACGCGCTGACCCTCTTTCACCTCGCCTATGTCTGCCTCGTCAATATCGGCTATGACCTGCATATTGGTGAGGTCCTGGGCTATGGTGAAGAGTTCGGGGGTGTTGAATGAAGCGGCTACGGTCTGTCCCTCCTCCACGCTCTTGGAGAGCACTACGCCGTCGATGGGCGAGGTGATGGTGGCATAGCCTAAGTTGGTGGCAGCCTTGTTGACACTCTCGCGAGCCGTGCGCACCTGCTGCTGAGCCTGCTCGTAGGAAAGGCGAGTCTGCTCGTAGTCGTTGGCAGAGATGAGCCCCTTGTTGAAGAGTATCTGGTAACGGTTGAAGTGAGACTGCTGATAGGAAAGGTTGCTCTGGGCTGAGGAAAGGTTAGCCTTGGCGCTTGCAAGCTCAGACAGGAGGTTGGTCTTATCGAGCTCGGCTATCACCTGACCTTTCTTTACCACACTGTTGTAATCGACGTAGAGATGAGCCACCTTACCTGACACCTGAGTACCCACGGTGACACTGGTCACAGGCTCTATGGTGCCAGTAGCCGTAACGCTGTTGGTGATGTCGCCCACATTCACTTCAGCTGTGCCGTAGGTGACGCCTGCCTGCTTCTCGCCGCCAAAGAGGAAATATGCCACAAGAGCCAGCACTGCCACTGAGGCGAGGATGATGTATGTCTTCTTATTCTTCATATATATGTGTGTGAATTGTTTTTTCTCCTTATTTATATATGGGGGGGATTATTCGCCTTTCTTCTGATAGAACTCCAGCATCTGAAGGGCAAGGATGGTGGAATACTTAGCCTGCAGCTCATTCTGACGGGCGGTGAGAAGACGAGTCTTGCCGTCTTGCAGTTCAACCACATTCTTCAAGCCCACAGCAAACTGCTCGGAGAGCAGGTCGTAGGAATCCTTGGCTGCTGAACTGCTCACCCTTGCCGCCTTGAACTGGCTCTGGTAGTTGTTGGCATCAATCCAGTATGACTCGATGGTGCTGTGAAGGGCTGTCTCCTTGTCGAGAATGTCGAGCAGGGCGGTCTGGCGCTGGATGTTAGCCTTGTTGATTGCCGTGCGAGAGGCGCGCTGGTCGAAGATGGGCACACTGACGGTGAGACCGCCGCCAACGTTGAAGTTGGACCTTATCTGGTCGCCCCAGGCATTCTTGCTGAGCGAGCTGTTGGTAGTGCCCACAGCACCCTCGAGCGAAACGGTGGGATAACGCTGTGCCTTGCCTATCTTCTGCTGCAGCTCGGCACTTGCCACTGAGAGCTGTGCCTTCTTAAGCTCAGGACGGTTGCGGCGGGCTTCCTCAAACACTGCACTGAGCGAGGGCACCTGCTCAAGAGCCATATCGTCGGTGGCTCTGCCTGGGGCTATGTCGAAATCCTCTTCGTCGATAATCTGCAGGAGTGCCTTCAGCTGGCGCTTGAAGTTGAGCACATTGCCCTGAGCCTTGACCACGTTATATTCGTCTTGCGCCCTGGTGGCAGTGAGCTGTGAGCACTCTGCCTTGCTCATGCTGCCCACATCGACCATCTCCAGTCCGCGACGCTCGTTGACCTTGGCTGCCTCGAGGGTTTCCTCAGCCACGCCGACAGCCTCTTTGGAATAGAGTATCTGGATATAGAGCTTGGATATCTGCTCCTCGATGTTGCGAGCTGACACTATGCTGTCCTGCTCGGCTGCCTGCTCGAGGATGGTGTTCTGCTTTACGGTGTTGTGGTTACGGTTGCCGTCCCACACCGTCCACTTGCTTGCCACCTTATAAGAGCCGTTGTAGGAAGTGGTCTTGGAGGTCTGCTCCACCTCAGAGCCCATGACGGTTGACGAGTTGGTGGCACGCCAGGGGTTGTAGGCTACGTTCTGAGCTGTAGTAAAAGTGAGAGATGGGAAGAGTTGTGCTTTTGATGCCTTGAGGGTTTCCTCGCTGGTCTGGCGGGTAAGCCCTGCCTTATGCAACGTGATGTTATTATCCATTGCATACTGAATACATTCTTCCAGTGTCCACGTCTTTGCCTGGAGCATAACCGATGCTGCAAACAGAGACAGGAGTGTGATACAAAATTGTCTTATTTTCATCCTTACAAAACTAATTTTCGGTGCAAAAGTACACAAAAAACGACGATTATTTGTAGGGCATTATTTCTTTTTAGCATTATTTATAACAACCTTAACTCTTGAAATACGGCGTTGCTCCTTCTTGAGAATCTCGAAGGAAAGGTCGTTATAGGTAAACTTTTCGTGAATCTTGGGGAAGTCGCCTTTTAGCTCTAGCATAAGACCTGCGAGAGTGTCGGCATCAAGCGAATCGTCGAAGAAATCATCGTCCAGATCAATGATTCGGCAGAAGTCAACGAGCTTGGTCTTGCCCTCGAAGATGTAGGTATCGTCGGAGAGCCTGGTGTAGGTCTGCTCGTCGTCGTCATACTCGTCACTTATCTCGCCCACTATCTCCTCGAGAATGTCCTCAAGGGTGATGATGCCGCTGGTGCCGCCAAACTCATCGACCACGATGGCTATGTGCACCTTGTTGGTCTGAAACTCGTGCAGCAGGTCGTCAATCTTCTTGGTCTCGGGCACGAAGTAAGCCTGACGTATAAGGCTCTGCCAGCGGAAGTTTGAGGGCTTGTCGATGTAAGTGAGTATGTCCTTGATATACAGTATGCCGCGAATGTTATCGACATTGTCCTGATAAACGGGAATGCGACTGTAGTTGTTGTCAACGATACACTTCAGCACATCCTTGAAAGAGGTGCGGATGTCGATGCAGACGATGTCCTGACGGCTGGTCATAATCTCGCGAGCCATCTCGTCGCTAAAACGTATGATGCCCTCGAGTATCTCTTTCTCTTCCTTGATTTCCTCCTTATCGGTGAGCTCGAGAGCCTGCTCCAGCTCGTCCATGCTGAGCACATGGTTCTTGCGCTGAACGAATTTCTCGGCTATGAAGCTGGAACTAAGAAGTATCGTGCCGATAGGCCAGAACAGCTGACGGGCAAACAACACACCGCCCACTACTCTGCGACAGAACTTGAGCGGAGATACACGTGAATAAACCTTAGGGATTATCTCACCAAAAAGCAGAAGGAGGAAGGTGAGGATGACCGTTATGCAAAGAAACTGTAACCAGTAGAGACTACCGAAATTGACCAACTGGGCAATGGCGTAGTTGAGCAACATGATGATGGTTACGTTGACGAAGTTATTTGTAATGAGGATGGTAGCGAGTGTGCGCTCCGAATCCTTACGTAACTCTATAATCTTACGGTCGCGCTCGCGGTCCTCATCCAACTGGGCAAGGTCCTGAGGCGTAAGACTGAAGAAGGCTATCTCGGAACTGCTGGCAAAACCCGAGATGCCTAATAATATTACAGCAAGAACGAGACACAACACCACCGACGGAGTGGGTGAGTTGAGTGTTACCTGACTGAGTATGACTGCCAACTGATACATTAGAATGGAACTACAGAATCGTCAGGCTCTAGGGTATTGGCAGGCTGTTGAGGGTGCTGGACAGGCTGCTGATCTGGCTGGGCAGAAGGGGCTGACTGAGCAGGCTGGGAGGCTGACTTGGGGGTGAGCATCTCCATATTGTCAACTATTATCTCGGTAGCCATACGCTGAACGCCTCGCTTGTCATCATACTGGGAATATTGCAGACGACCGTCAACATAGAGTTTGTCGCCCTTATGCACATACTGCTCCACCACCTTGGCAAGCTTGCGGTAGAACACCAGGTTATGCCAGTCTGTACGGTCTGGCACTCGGGTGCCATTCTGCAACACATAGCCTTTCTCAGTGGTGGCGAGACGAACTCGTGCCACACAACTGTCGGCCTCAAAATATCTTACTTCAGGCTCTGTACCAACATTGCCTATGAGCATTACTTTATTCATAACTTTAACGGGAACATTAACGGGAACGGGAACTATGCCTCAGCAGGCTTCTCCAGTCCGAGGAATTTATAATTAAAATTCTTACCCTTAGCTGAAGGGAACTGAGAGCGCTCATCCACCCTACCCTTCAGATGCTCCACTATGCGGTTGTAGCAATCCATGGGAGAGTCGGCTATACATTGTGCCACAAAGGTAGTATCACGATATTCGCATTTACCCAGATGGTTCACCACAACGCGCTTAAAGTCAAAATGTCCTTCATACCATCCGCGCCTTACCTCCATCAGACGAGTCTGATCTGGCATCTTAGCTATCGGAGCGATATCACGGCGCAGGGCCTTCTTATCCTTAAAGTCTTGCATGGTGGCAGCCTCAGTCTTTATTATGATAAAGTACACGCGCGGACGAACCTTATATCTCTTGGGAAAGAGCACATCGCTCTCGGCGTATTCACGTATGTCAGCCTCCAGTTCTGGAGTCATGTCAATCTCAGAAATAGACGCAAGAAAACCTATTGCGTCATTAATGTTGTGAACCAGGGTTTCGTCATCAAAGTAACGAAGATAGTAATTCATATAAGCTTGTAGTTAACTTTTTAGAAAAAGAAAATCGTTTAGTAGTAAAACCGTATTGCGTAAAAACAAAAATAGAGCAGTAAGCACTGCTCTGTAAACGAATGCGGAACATTAGTAGAGCGGAAAACGGGACTCGGACCCGCGACCCCAACCTTGGCAAGGTTGTGCTCTACCAACTGAGCTATTTCCGCAAGTGGAAATGACTCAGCAAATATTACTGAGCAAATCCAGCAAAATAAAGTGAAGAGGAGGAGACTCGAACTCCCACGTCGCAATTGACACTACCCCCTCAAAGTAGCGCGTCTACCAATTCCGCCACCTCTCCGACTTCGTTTTACTATTCAAGAAGTAACAGTGGGGGTAAAAACCTTTGTGCCCAGAACAGGACTCGAACCTGCACGCCTTGCGGCACACGCACCTGAAACGTGCGCGTCTACCAATTCCGCCACCTGGGCAAATTGTTGTCGTTGCAAGGAATAGAGTCCAGAGCAATCAACGCGTCACTTCTTGTTGTTCCAATAGATAAGAGCGGAAAACGGGACTCGGACCCGCGACCCCAACCTTGGCAAGGTTGTGCTCTACCAACTGAGCTATTTCCGCATTACAAACCTTTCTAATGTCTTATGAAAAAGCATTAAAAAAGTGCATTTCTCTAAATGCGAGTGCAAAGGTAGTAATAAAAGTTGAAAGTTGAAAGTTGAAAGTTGAAAGTTTTTCCGTTTTTAGCGTTTATTAACTTATTAGCTCACTTTCAATTGACAAATATCAATGTAAGCCGTTAAGGAAGGAAACGGCATCCATACGTTTCTTGCCGTTGGGCTGTAAGGAGAGCACCTCAAGCAGAGCATCGCCACACGCCACATAAAGGTGCTTCTTATCTCTAACCACCACACCAGGTTTGATTGCCTCAGCCATTTCGGGTGCTATGTCTGCTACCTTTGCCTCTGTCATAGCAGTTTTGTATATCTTCACCTCCATCTCTGAGCCGTTAGGCAAAAGAATCTTACCATGAGAACCAGGTACAGGCGACAGTCCGCGAACGAAGTCGTGGGTTTGCTTTGCCGTCTTGGTCCAGTCTATCTCGCAGGTTTCCTTGAATATCTTGGGCGCACTCTTGAGTTCCTCGCCCACCTTTATCATATCCTCTTGTGGCAAACTCTCCACCACCCCGTCAGTAGCTATTATCTTGTCAACCGTCTCAAGGGCAGCCTGAGCGCCGAGTGCCATCAGTCCGTCATAGACATACTCCACGTCAGCATCCTGAGATATGGGAAAAGGCTTCTGCATTATTATGCGACCTGTGTCTATGTCGTGATCAAGGAAGAAGGTGGTTACGCCAGTTGTTGTCTCGCCGTTTATGATAGCCCAGTTGATAGGTGCCGCTCCACGATATTGTGGTAAGAGGGCGGCATGAACGTTAAAGGTGCCGAAACGAGGCATAGCCCACACCACCTCAGGTAACATGCGGAAAGCCACCACCACCTGCAGGTCGGCGTTATATGAACGAAGCTGCTCCACGAAGTCGGGGTCTTTCATCTTCTCAGGCTGAAGAACGGGTATATTGTGCTCCTGGGCATACACCTTCACCTCTGGCGCACGCAATACTGAGGCATGTCTGCCAAAGGGTTTATCGGGTTGGGTGACTACAGCCACCACGTTATATCCTCCCTCAACGAGAGCCTGCAAGGTGCCTACCGCAAACTCAGGTGTACCCATAAACACTATTCTCAAGTCTTCTTTCTTCATAACTATTAACTAATCGTTACTCATGTCAGCCACCATCTGACGATATTGGCTGTAGAGGTGGGCTTTGGATATGTAGCCAAACAAGTGTCCGTCCTTATCAAGCACAGGAATATGCTGCACATTATTCTTCTCGAATGCCGCCATAACATCCTCCATAGGGTCACCCAGTCTTACCGTTGTGCGAACGGGCTCCATCAGCTGGCTGACGCGGAAACGGTGGTACAACTCTGTGCGGAACACTATATGACGAATCTTCTGCAGATTCACCTCGCCGAGTATGTTGCCTGCTGGGTCGAGCACTGGAAGAACGTCTGAATGGCTATTGCTCAGGGCATGAACCAGCTGAACGAGTTCCATATCCTTATCCACAGGGGTGAAATTCTTGTCTATCACGGAATCGAGCGTCATAAGGGTCAGCACACTCTTATCCGTATGGTGGGTGATGAGTTTGCCTTGTCGAGCCAGTCGCATGCCGTATATGCTGTGAGGCTCGAAGGCGAGGATGGTGAGATAGGCACATACGCTGACAATCATCAGAGGCATGAAGAGGTCGTAGCCTGCCGTCAGTTCGGCAATGAGGAACACACCCGTAAGAGGGGCATGCATCACACCTGACATGACACCAGCCATTCCGAGCAGAGCGGCATTCTCTTCTGGGAAATATACTCCTCCGCTATACATGTTCCACAACCTTGAGAACAGGAAACCTGCAAAGGCACCGATAAAGAGGGATGGAGCAAAGGTACCGCCACATCCACCACCACCGTTGGTGCTCGCCGTAGCGAAACATTTGGTCAGTATTACGCAACCCACATATATCAGCAATATCACCTCTCCCTTGCCGTAGAACATAGATTTCTCCATCAGCTTGTTCCAGTCGGCATCTGGCGAACCATCAAGCAATATATTTATAGAGGTGTAACCCTCACCATAGAGGGATGGGAAAAGGAATATCAGCGTACTAAGAATCAGACCTCCCACAGCGAGTTTGGCGTAGCGGCTTTGCATCTTGGCAAACATTCCCTCGCAGGCGTTCATCATACGGATGAAGTAGAGCGAAACGAGTCCGCAGAACACTCCCAGAGCGATGTTGGCTGGCACTCTCCCCACCACCCACGGATGCAGGGTGTGGAAGGTAAACAGCTGGCTGTCGCCCACCAAAACGTAGGTGAAGCAGGTTGCCGTAACGCTGGCTATGAGTATAGGCGAAATGCTCGCCATGGTGAGGTCTATCATCAGCACCTCGATGGTGAACACCAGTCCTGCTATCGGCGCCTTAAAGATGCCAGCTATGGCAGCTGCTGCACCACATCCCACAAGCAACATAAGGGTCTTGTTGTTCATGCGGAACTTCTGTCCCAGGTTGCTGGCTATAGCCGAACCAGTAAGCACGATAGGAGCCTCAGCACCCACCGAACCACCAAAGCCGATGGTGATAGCCGAAGCCACCACTGACGACCAGCAGTTGTGCCCAGCCAGTCGGCTTTTCTTGGAACTTATGGCGTATAGTATTCTGGTTATTCCGTGCGAGATGTTATCTCTCACCACATAGCGCACAAAGAGCATCGTCAGCCATATACCCACCACAGGCAGAATGAGGAACAGCCAGTTGAAACTGGTGAGCTCCATCTCTTGCGTGAGCAGATGCTGTATTACGTGAATTAGTCCATGAAGCAAGAAGGCTGCAAGAGCGGCAAAAATGCCCACAAGGAAGGCGAGCACAAGGGTAAACTGCCTGTCAGACAGGTGTTTCTTGCGCCAGGTCAGCACATCTTCAAACCATCCTGAGTTTAACATGCGCTTAGCTAACCTTATGTACTTTTCTAATACCAACTGTGAACTATCTTATTATCGTCACTTCCCCATCCTTCCTCAGTCTGATGATAGATGATGGCTGGTGGGGCTTATGCTCGTTGCGTCTCGACTTACAAACGTAGTCCACCGCATTGAGTATTTCTTCGTCTATGTCGCGATAGTTCTGTGCCGCTGGTTTGCCGCTTATGTTGGCACTCGTAGAGACTATCGGACGTTGCATTCTGTAGCAGAGCTGGTTAGAGAATTCCTCTTTGGTTATTCTTATGGCTATGCTGCCATCCTCAGCTATGAGGTTGGGCGCCAGACCGTCTGCTCCATCGAGTATCACGGTAGTGGGTTTGGTGGCGAGGGTCATCACGTCCCAGGCTACCTCAGGCACATCCCTCACGTATCTCTGTATTCTGTTTTCTGAGTCCACCAGGCAAATCATCGCCTTCGACTCTTCTCTCTGCTTTATCTTGTAAATCCTGGCAACAGCCTCAGCATTCGTGGCATCGCATCCTATGCCCCACACGGTATCTGTTGGGTAGAGTATCACCCCACCCTTCTTCATCACCTCTACTGCTGCTTTTATGTCTTCTGAATAATCCATTTTTCTACTCGCTTTGCTCGTACGTTAACGGGTTTCTTAACGGGAACTTTTTCAATTCTCAATTGTCAATTATCAACTAACCTCGCTGCTCCCAATATTGCTGCATCTCCACCTTGGAGAGCTGATTTCAGGAATTTCGCTTTACCCTTGAAACAAGGCATCACGTTTTCTTCGAATGCTTCTCTTATAGGGGCAAAGAGCAGTTCGCCTGCATTTGCCAATCCTCCGAAGAAGATGAAGGCTTCTGGCGAAGAGAAGAGCATCATCTCTGCACATGCCTCGCCCAGCATTCTGCCTGTCTCTTCATATATCTCTCTTGCTATGGCATCACCCTTCTCTGCTGCCTGAGCCACCTCGAATGAGGTGAGGTCTTTATGCATCTTTTCCTTTGCCGAACGGGCTATACCTGTAGCCGAACAATATGCCTCCAGACACCCCTTTTTGCCACATCCGCAGAGCCTGCCTCCCCGTTTTATGGTGAGGTGTCCTAGTTCGCCCGCATTGCCGTCGGCACCATACACCAGTTTGCCGTTGCAGAATATGCCTGAGCCCACTCCAGTGCCAAGGGTTATCACTATGAAGTCGTTCATGTTCTTAGCCACTCCGAATGCCTTCTCGCCCACTGCTGCTGCGTTGGCGTCGTTGGTCATTGCCACAGGTATGCCGAGTCTCTCTTCAAACATCTTCACCAGTGGCACCTTGCCTTCATGAGCCCATGCTATGTTGGGTGCAAACTCTATGCAACCCGTTATGATGTTGCCGTTTGGTGCTCCTATACCCATCGATTTTATGGTCTCTATGCCACCCACCTTATTTATAATAATAGTAAGGACATTCACAGCTGCCTCCACAAAATCTTCTGCTGAAGCGTAGTCCTGCGTCTTTATCGAGGTCTTGCACACTATCTTGCCCTCAGCATCCACTATGCCGAAGACGCTGTTGGTGCCTCCCAAGTCCAGTCCTATGTTATATTTTTTGTTGTTCAAAAGTTCAAGAGTTTAAAAGTTCCCGTTCCCGTTATCGTAATCTCAGCACATCACCCACCTGTGGAACGAAGTCTGGTGACAGACCGTTTCGCTTATATAGGTTTTTCAGTCTGATGCCATACATCTGGGCTATGTCATACATACTCTCGCCAGCCTTCACTACGTGGGGTCTGTACTTATATTCCTTAGGTGCCTTGGTCTTCTTCTTCATCAGGTAGATTATCTCACCCTCGTGCAATACGTCACGCTTATCACGCTCATTGTATTTGGCTAATTTCCTGTAACTTACGTCAAGTTCCTTACCAATACTCTTGAATGTGTCGCCTCGCTTCACCTTAACATAATAATTGTCGTTGAAGTAGAATATCTGGTGACCTATCGTGCCTCTGCTAACGTTCGAACCCACATGGTTGGCTATGTACTTATCATACTTCGTAGCCCTGTCATACTGGTGCAGGTTGTAGAGTTCGATAATGCCTATCAGCTGCTGGGCATAAGCGGGGTTGGTGGCATAGCCACACCTCTTCAGTCCGTAAGCCCACGATTTGTAGTCCGTACGCTGATAAGTGAAAAGCGAGCTGTATCTGGGGCGTTTCAGAAACTTGCTGTGGTCCTCATAACTCTCTCTGGCATGCTTGTAAACCCTGAAACACTCGTTTGCTGCGTCGTCATCCTTATACATCGTAGGACCAGTCCACTCATTATGACACTTTATGCCAAAGTGGTTATTGCCCTGAGTGGCCATAGTGCTTCTGCCTGCACCACTCTCCAGCAGTCCCTGAGCCAGCGTGATAGAGGCAGGAATGTTGTGCTCTATCATCTGCTCTATGGCGAGATCCTTATATTGGTCTATGTATGCCTGATAAGCCGAGTTCCACTTCATCTGGGCAAAGCCCACGATGCAAGCAGAGAGACAGACAAAAATGGCAAACAAACGTCTTAACATATCTTTTTCGCCTTTCTGGTTAAACAAAATAGGCGACGCTCAACCTTATTGAACATCGCCCTGTTTTCTTCGTCACTTTGTAGTGGGTACGGGAGTCGAACCCGTGTACCCGGCGTGAGAGGCCGGTATCCTAGGCCACTAGATGAACCCACCATAGCAATTTGAAACATCCTCGGTGCGGAAGGTGGGGGATTCGAACCCCCGGTACGGAATCCCGTACGTCAGTTTAGCAAACTGGTGGTTTCAGCCACTCACCCAACCTTCCTTGAGACTGCCTTTTCAGTCAGCAATCCACCAAACTGATACACCTGATTTTTTCAAATGCGAGTGCAAAGGTAATATAAAATTTTCATTCCTCCAAATTTTTACCAGATTTTTCATTATACAAAAGTACAAATCGCCACATAAATCCCTATTTCCAGTCGTATCTTGTATCGTATTTAACTTCTAAGCGAGCCCTGCGAGCGTTAACTTCTCTAACTCCTTTAAATTCTACCCATAAAGTATCACTTTGCTCTCCTCCACCCCATTTCGCTTACACTTTGACTTTTCAAAATGCTCCACTCCGAAATCAAATCTGGAGCATTTCAAACCCCATTTTTAACCAAAAATCGGGCAAATCTCAATTTCCAACTATAAAAGCATTACTTTTAGAGACAGAAGCATTACTTCTGCATGCAAAAGCATTGCTTCTGCAACCAAAAATCCGACCCTTTTTCGCAGATTATTATACCAAAATCACAGCATAAAAATCACCCCGTTTTTCAACACCCTGACTACCAACCCGTTACAAAATTCGCGAGATTCCCAAATTTGAAGCCAACTTCCCACTCGCCTCCAAATTCTCCACTCTCGCGGCTTCAGAAAAACTCACTTTGTCAGGAAAAATCATGTTTCGCTGACAAAGTGAAAATTTGTAGACCAATCATGTGCTAACTTTCCGAAATAACAAAAATACTTTGCTCTTTTGAAGATTTTTTTGTACTTTTGCAGAAACTAAAACCAAATAGAATTATGAGCAATAAGAGAACTACTCCTGAGTTTATTACTGAACTGAAGCCTAACGAAATTTTTGTGTTTGGCAGTAACTTAGGAGGCATGCATGGTGGTGGAGCCGCTCGTGTGGCTTACCTTAAGTTTGGTGCCATCATGGGACAAGGTGTAGGTCTGCAAGGTCAGAGCTACGCCATTCCCACTATGCAGGGAGGGGTGGAGACCATTCGCCCCTATGTGGACGAATTCATAAAGTTTGCTGAGGAGCATCAGAACCTGACCTTCCTCGTAACTCGCATAGGTTGTGGCATTGCAGGCTTTAGGGATGAGGAGATTTCCCCACTCTTCGCCAAAGCGCATGATATGGATAATATAGTGTTGCCTGAGGGGTGGTAAGAAAAGATATTTTTTAGGGCAAATGAATTTATTTTGCCAAAATTTCAATTGTCAATTGTCAATTATCAATTATTTTTTGTACCTTTGCAGCTAAATTCGTAAATTTATATATAAGAACGCATGGAATTAGCAAGCAAATACTCCCCACAGGAGGTAGAAAACAAATGGTATAAGTATTGGACAGACCACAAGATGTTCGCAAGTAAGCCTGACGGCAGAGAACCTTACACTATTGTTATTCCACCGCCTAACGTGACGGGTGTGCTACACATGGGTCACATGCTCAACAACACCATTCAGGATATCCTCATCCGTAAGGCTCGTCTGGATGGCAAGAACGCCTGTTGGGTGCCTGGCACCGACCATGCCTCTATCGCTACTGAGGCTAAGGTGGTGAACAAGCTGGCTCAGCAGGGCATCAGGAAGCGCGACCTGACCAGAGAGCAGTTCCTGGAGCACGCTTGGGAGTGGACTAACGAGCATGGCGGCATAATACTGAAGCAGCTGAGAAAACTGGGTGCTTCATGCGATTGGGACCGCACGGCTTTCACTATGGACGAGAAGCGCTCGGAGTCAGTGATGAAGGTGTTTGTTGACCTTTACAACAAGGGATACATCTACAGAGGTCTGCGCATGGTGAACTGGGACCCAAAGGCTCAGACGGTGCTCTCTACCGAAGAGGTGATATACAGAGAGGAGAAGTCTAAGCTCTACCACCTGAAGTATTACGTAGCCGATGCTGACACGAACCCTGTTAAGCTGACTGGCGCAGAAGGCGAGGTGTTCCACAAGGACGAGAAGGGCTATTATGCTGTTGTGGCTACCACACGTCCTGAGACCATCATGGGCGATACGGCTATGTGCATAAACCCTAAGGACGTGAAGAACCAGTGGCTGAAGGGTCACAAGGTGATTGTTCCGTTGGTAAACCGCGTTATCCCTGTGATAGAGGACCGCTATGTTGACATCGAGTTTGGTACTGGCTGCTTGAAGGTTACTCCTGCTCACGATGTGAACGACTATGCTCTGGGCAAGACTCACAACCTTGAGATAATCGACATATTCAACCCCGACGGCACCATCTCTGAGGCTGCAGGACTGTATGTAGGCAAGGACCGTATGGAGGTGCGCAAGCAGATAGCCATAGACCTTGAGGCTGCTGGACTGATGGAGAAGGTTGAGGACTATGATAATAAGGTGGGCTATTCAGAGCGCAACCAAGACACTGCCGTTGAGCCACGCCTCTGCAAGCAGTGGTTCCTCTCTATGAAGCACATGGCCGACATCGCTCTGCCTCCTGTGCTTAGTGGCGAACTGAAGTTCTACCCAACGAAATATGTTACCACATACAAGAACTGGCTGGAGAACATACAAGACTGGTGTATCTCACGTCAGTTATGGTGGGGACATCGTATTCCTGCCTACTTCCTGCCAACAGCTGAGGGCGAGGAAGAGCGCTATGTGGTGGCGCTGAACGAGGAAGAGGCTCTGAAGAAGGCTAAGGAGATAGACCCAAGCATAACGGCCGACCAGCTGAAGCGTGATGAGGATGCTCTCGACACATGGTTCTCTTCATGGCTGTGGCCTATATCACTCTTCGACGGTATCAACAACCCTGGCAACGAGGAGATAAACTACTACTACCCCACTGCCGTGCTGGTTACTGGTCCTGACATCATCTTCTTCTGGGTAGCACGAATGATTATGTCTGGCTGCGAATACCAGAAGCAGATACCTTTCCGCAATGTTTATTTCACAGGTATAGTACGCGACAAGCTGGGAAGAAAGATGAGTAAGTCACTCGGTAACTCGCCTGACCCACTCGAACTGATTGAGAAGTTTGGTGCCGACGGTGTGCGCATGGGTATGATGCTCGCTGCTCCTGCTGGCAACGATATTCTGTATGATGATGCCCTCTCGGCTCAGGGTATGAACTTCTGCAACAAGATGTGGAATGCCTTCCGTCTGGTTAAGGGCTGGGAGGTAAGCAACGAGGCTGCCTCTGAGTCAAACAAGAAGGCTATCGAATGGATGAACGCCAAGATAAGAAGCGCTTACGCTGAGATAAACGACGACTACGACAAGTACCGTCTGAACGAGGCGCTGATGGCTGCATTCAAACTGTTTACCGACGAGTTCTCTGGTTGGTATCTGGAGATGATAAAGCCTGCTTACCAGTGTCCTATAGACAAGGAAACGCTGGAGGCTACACTCGACATATTCGACAAACTGCTCCACATCATCCACCCATTCATGCCATTCATCACTGAGGAACTGTGGCAACACATAGCAGACCGCAAGGATGGCGAGGCATTGATGCTCGACGTATTCAAACTCGACGCTCCTACTGAGGCTGACGAGAAGATTATGGCACAGTTTGAGGAGGCTAAGCAGATAATCTCTGGTGTGCGCGGAGTGCGCCAGTCTAAGAATATCGGTCCTCGCGAACCTCTCACCCTCGAGGTGGTGGCAAGCGCTGACGAGAAGGTTATCACCAAGTGTCCTGCCATAGGTCCTATAATCAAGAAGATGGCTGGACTGGAAGGCATCAGCTACGTGGAGCAGAAGGGCGAAGGCTCATCAGCATTCATGATTGGCACCCGCGAGTATGCCGTTCCTCTTGGCAACCTCATCGACGTGGAGGCTGAGCTGGAGAAGGCTGAAGCACAACTCAAGCACCTGCAGGGATTCCTCATGGGAGTAAGGAAAAAACTCTCTAACGAGCGTTTCGTAGCCAACGCCCCCGAGGCTGTCGTAGCCCTCGAGCGCAAGAAGGAGTCTGACTCGCTGGAGAAGATTGCTGCCCTTGAACAGACCATCGCAGAACTAAAGAAGAACTCTTGATCACCAACCTCTATACATACCGTTCGTATGCCAAGTGCATAAGCGAGGGATATACCTTCCTCGCTAAGAACGTGTGGATGGTGACCAAGGTGATGGGGCCCTACTTCCTGGTGTTCTCACTTATCTTCGTACTGTCAAATGCCGTAAACACCCACGCCAACGTGGAGATACTGGCAGGCAAACAGATATACCTGGAAGAGGTGGTGGCGGCTATAGCACTCACCCTGCTCGCCCTCGTGGCATATATCGTCGCCATCATGAGGCTCTACAGAATGTTCAAACGCCTCTGTGGCATAAAGGGCAAGAGGAAGATATATATTAAAAAGGTATGTAAGGCTATCTTCCGTCACTTTGGCAAGGTGGTGGGCACCACCCTCCTGTCGCTCTTCATACTCGTGGTGATGAGCATGGTGGTCTATCTTCCCTATATCATCTCCACCTACGCCTATTTCAGCAGCGTGGAGGGACAGATAAACTTTGGCGACACAGCCATAATCCCCACCTCTGGCTATGTGATGATGATAGTGGCATGCACCCTGTGCTATACCATTATTAATATTATGTCCGTAGGCTTCTACGCCTCCCTACTCTATCTATACGGAAGCATAAAAGGATGAAAAAGGTATTATTCATAGATCGCGACGGCACTTTGATAAAAGAGCCTGCTGACGAACAGATTGACTCATTCGAGAAACTGGAGTTTGTCGAGGGAATGTTCCGCAACCTCTCCTTCATACGCAAGAATCTCGACTTCGAGTTTGTGATGGTGTCAAATCAGGACGGCCTGGGAACCGACTCGTTCCCTGAGAACACCTTCTGGCCTGTGCACAACTTCATACTGCAAACCTTGAAAGGCGAAGGGGTGGAGTTTGACAACATACTGATTGACAACCACTTCCCTGCCGACAACCACCCTAACCGCAAGCCTGGTACGGGGATGCTCAAGGAGTATATCAACAACCCTGAGTATGACCTCGCCAACTCTTTCGTCATAGGCGACAGGGAGACTGACGCCCAACTGGCTGAGAATCTGGGCTGCAAGGCACTGATACTGGGCAAGGACGGACTCACTTGGGAGAAGATAGCCGAGATACTCTTTGCTGGCGAACGTATAGTGGAGATAACACGCACCACGAAGGAAACAGATATCACCGTACGCATAAACCTCGACGGCACAGGCAAGTGCGACATACAGACTGGCCTTGGCTTCTTCGACCACATGCTCGAACAGATAGGCAAGCACGGCATGACCGATTTATATATAAGGTGTAAGGGCGACCTTGAGGTTGACGAGCACCACACCATCGAGGATACGGGCATAGTGCTTGGCGAGTGTCTGCTGAAGGCTCTCGGCGACAAGCGAGGCATAGAGCGCTATGGCTACAGCCTGCCTATGGACGACTGTCTGTGTCAGGTGGCACTCGACTTCGGTGGGCGTCCCTGGCTCATCTGGGATGCTGAGTTCCATCGCGAGAAGGTTGGCGAAATGCCTACTGAGATGTTCATGCACTTCTTCAAGTCTGTGAGCGATGCTGCCAAGATGAACCTCAACATCAAGGCTGAGGGCACCAACGAGCACCATAAGATAGAGGGCATATTCAAAGCCTTCGCACGCAGCATCAGGATGGCTGTGAAAAGGGACATCTATCACTATCAGCTTCCATCCACAAAAGGGGCTTTATAAGTTAAAAAAACTTAAAGCAGAAAGACTTTCAACTTTCAACTTTCAACTTTCAACTTATTTTGCTACCTTTGCAAAAGTAGAAAAACATTATAGAAAAAGACCAAAAATACTAAACTAAAAACAAAATGGCACAGCTAAAATCTTTATCAAAGCTGACAGCTCCAAAGAGCACAGCTCCAGAGAAAATCATCCAGTTTGGTGAGGGCAACTTCCTCCGCGCTTTTGTTGATTGGATTATTTGGAATATGAACGCAAAGACGAACTTCAATGGTTCTGTCGTTGTGGTTCAGCCTATCGACAAGGGTATGGTACAGTGGCTTAACGGCCAGGACTGCCTCTACCACGTAAACCTTCAGGGACGTCTCAACGGTGAGCCTGTAAACCAGCTCGACCGCGTTGACGTTATCTCTCGTGGTCTCGACCCATACGCTCAGAACTGGGCATTCATGTCACTCGCTGAGCAGCCAGAGATTCGTTTCGTAATCTCTAACACCACTGAGGCTGGTATCGCTTTCGACCCATCATGTAAGTTCACCGATGCTCCTGCATCTTCTTATCCAGGCAAGCTCGTTCAGCTCCTCTTCCGTCGTTATCAGACATTCAACGGCGACCCTAAGAAGGGACTTATCATCATGCCTTGTGAGCTCATCTTCCTCAATGGTCACCACCTGAAGGACTGCATACGCAAGTATATCGAACTGTGGAAGGACGATTTCGGCAAGGACTACGAGGGCTTCAAGGAGTGGTTTGAGAAGTACAACTACGTTTGCGCTACTCTCGTTGACCGTATCGTTCCTGGATTCCCACGCAAGGAGATTGCTGAGATACAGCAGAAGATAGGCTATAAGGACAACCTCGTTGTTCAGGCTGAGATATTCCACCTCTGGGTTATCGAGAAGGCTGAGAACATGACCTGTGAAGAGCTCCGTGCTGAGTTCCCTGCTGATCAGGCTGGTCTGCACGTTCTCATCGCTGAGTCTGAGGCACCTTATCATGAGAGAAAGGTTACCCTGCTCAACGGTCCTCACACCGTGCTCTCTCCTGTTGCTTACCTCTCAGGCATCAACATCGTTCGCGATGCACTCCACGACGAGGTTATCGGCAAGTATATCAAGAAGGTACAGTATGACGAGCTCATGCAGACTCTTAACCTGCCTATGGACGAGCTCCAGAAGTTTGCTGCTGACGTATTGGAGCGTTTCGACAACCCATACGTTGACCATCAGGTTACCTCTATCATGCTCAACTCATTCCCTAAGTTCCAGGCTCGTGACCTCCCAGGAGTGAAGGTTTACTTGGAGCGCAAGGGCGAACTGCCTAAGGGTCTCGTACTCGGTCTGGCTGCTATCATCACCTATTATAAGGGTGGCACACGTGCTGACGGTGCTCCTATCGAGCCAAACGACGACCAGAAGATTATGGATCTGCTCAAGGAACTCTGGGCTACTGGCGACACTCGCAAGGTGGCTGAGGGCGTACTTGCAGCTGACTGGATCTGGGGCGAGCACGGCGACCTCAACAAGATTCCTGGACTCACCGATATGGTTGAAGGCTTCTTGAACGATATCCAGAGCAAGGGTATGGTTGAGACCGTTAAGTCTATACTGTAATAACGGTTAATGGTTAAAGGTTAATGGTTAACGTTCCCGTTAAGGCTTATGCTTAACCTGAAAACTTTAGCTAAACGATACGAAACGAGGGAGTTCCTTGATGGTGACCCTTCCTGGTTTATGCACCAGGTGGAGGGAGTTGCCAACAAGGAACTCCTTGCTTTTATTGCCTCCTCGCTGAGCTATGGCAGCAGGAAGCAGTTTCTTCCTAAGATACAATACATTCTTGACTGTTCCGAGGGCGATGTGGAGCATTGGCTCCTGTCAGGCACATTCCGTCAACACATCCCCGACAACGATAAGTGTTACTACAGGCTCTACTCCAATCACACCATGCGCCAGTTTCTCGAGGCACTCACCACTATGCTGCGAGAGTATGGTTCCATGAAAGCCTACATCAAAACCGAATTAAACAAAATACCGCCTTATCCTTCCAGGCGAGCCATTGATGCCATAAAAGCAATAGTTTGGTGGTTTCAGATAAAGGTTAACGTTCTTCGCCAAGGCTCAGGCGAGCAGAGCTCGGAACCCGTTCCCGTTAGTGTCATTCCCAAGGACTGCTCCTCTTCTTGCAAGCGCCTCTGCATGTTCCTGCGCTGGATGGTTCGCGACAACTCCCCCGTTGACCTCGGACTATGGGCAGATATCATCGACAGGCGCACCCTCATCATGCCACTCGACACCCACGTAATGCAAGAAGCAAACCGCCTCGGACTGCTTAAGTCCAAGACGGCTTCTATGAGTACCGCTCTAAAACTTACAGAGAAGTTACGCGGCGTTTTCCCTGACGACCCCCTCAAGGGCGACTTCGCCCTCTTCGGGCTTGGGGTTACTTCTTCTTAAGTATATCACGAATCTCAGCGAGCAGTTCCTCCTGAGTAGGACCAGCAGGAGCCTCTGGAGTAGCAGGCTCTTCCTTCTTCATCTTGTTCATAGCCTTGATCATGCAGAAGATACAGAAAGCGATGATTACGAAGTCAAGAACATTCTGACAGAACATACCATACTTCAACTTAGCTGCACCCTCGCCATCGCCAATCACGAATTCGAGGTCAGCAAGATTGATATTGCCAGTAACCATACCGATGAGAGGCATCAGCACATCGTCCACCAGACTGCTGACGATTTTACCAAACGCACCGCCGATGATAACACCGACAGCCATGTCCATCACGTTGCCCTTCATGGCAAACTCTTTGAATTCCTTAATAAATCCCATAGTCGTTTTGTATGAATTAAATGTTATAAAACTGTTTTTTATTGCAATCTTGACGTTACAATTTTTCTTGCAAAATTGATTTGTGTTAATTGTTTTACGCAAATTTGGCACAAAGATACTATTTTTTTTCTAATAACAAACAATTTGTCAAAAAAAAAACGTAAATTTGCATTGCAAATCTCAATTAACGATGTATTCACTTACATTTTTATTACGGGATAATATATAAAGAGAAGGTAAAAAGGATAATAATCCATATTAAACTAATTAAAAATTAAAAAACATGACAAAAGTAGCTATTAATGGTTTCGGCCGTATCGGTCGTCTCGCTTTCCGTCAGATGTTTGAGGCTGAGGGTTATGAAGTAGTAGCAATCAACGACCTGACATCACCTAAGATGCTCGCTCACCTGCTCAAGTATGACACAGCACAGGGCGGTTTCTGTGGTAAGTTCGGTGAGAACAAGCACACCGTAGAGGCAACAGATGACTCTATCATCGTTGATGGTAAGGAAATCAAGATCTCTGCTGAGGCAGACGCAACAAACTGCCCATGGGCAGCTAACGACGTTGACGTAGTACTCGAGTGCACAGGTTTCTACACATCTAAGGCTAAGGCTGAGGCACACCTCAAGGCTGGTGCTAAGAAGGTAGTTATCTCTGCTCCTGCAGGCAACGACCTCCCAACCATCGTTTACAACGTAAACCACACTACTCTTACCGC
>JAEEVS010000085.1:0-4015 GCA_016290975.1 Prevotella sp.
GCATTCACCGCCCATCTGTTCCAATTCGTGTTTCTGATATCAAATTCAACACCTACGTTAGGCACCAGGAGTCCCCAGTCCACAAGGTTGGTACGCACAGAAATACGCTCTGCCAATGACAGAGTGTCCACCCTTCGACTGTTGTCTGCTACCTGTGCCGACGTTGCGAGAGGCATCAGCAGCATGAGCATCAATATCCATTGACACCCAGTAGCCTTTACCATCCCGTTATGCCATTTAAGTTGCATATATAATATAAATAATGTATGATTACTCTTAATCAGCAGTAGTTAATAAACTTTTGTGTATTCTATTGTAATAAAAAGATAGTAGTAAGAAATACACTTTTTGCAAATTTGGGTACAAAATTACTAAAAATGATTTACAAAACTTAGCGTCATGCATTAAAGTATGTTAATTGGTATTAAAACTATTAAGAATTTAGTACTTTTGCAACGTCTAAAGTAGCAAGACATCTATTTTTCCGGCATAATAATGAAAGAATCAACCTCGATAATAAAATCTATAGACTGGATAACGATAGCCCTTTATCTCACATTGCTTACCTTTGGTTGGATAAGTGTGTGCGGAGCCAGTTATACGTATGGTGATACTGACATCTTTTCACTTGATTCACGCTCTGGCATGCAGATAGTATGGATAGCCACGAGTATTGTCTTGGGGTTTGTTATATTGCTGCTTGACGACCGCATATACGATACATTTGCCTATGCTATGTATGGCTTTATGCTGCTGGTACTATTCCTAACCATATTCAATCCTCATGAAATAAAGGGTTCAAGGTCATGGATAGTAATGGGACCTTTACGCATACAACCAGCAGAGTTTGCAAAATTTGCTACAGCATTGGCAGTAGCCAAATACATGTCGGCACAAGACTTTTTTATCAACAACTGGCGTCACCTTATCAAAGCTATCGTGATGATTGTAATGCCAATGTTACTCATCGTAATGCAAAAGGAGACAGGTTCTGCACTCGTTTATGCATCGTTTTTTCTTATGCTCTATCGCGAGGGAATGACTGGTAGTTTCCTTTTCACTGCTGTAGCAATGGTGTTCTATTTTATCATAGGCATACGATATGCTAATCCCACTATTCTACACACTCCTACCCACATAGGTCCGTTTGTGGTGTTTTTCTTTATACATCTGTTCACGGCTGGACTTACGCTGGTTTATTGCAAAGTTAAGAAGGAGGCATACATAATAATCGGAGCATCCACGTTAGTCACTGTGCTTGCCCTACTCTTCTCTGAGTTTGTCATTAGGTTCAACGTGGTATGGGTGCAATTCATCGCTACCATCATCATTGTGGGCTATCTTTTCTATCTCAGTTTCGAAAAACAGATAAAGGAGTATTTCTTTATAGCACTCTTTGCCATCGGTTCTATGGCATTTTTCTATTCTGCTTCTTTTGTGCTCAACAACATCATGGAGCCTCATCAGCGTGTGCGTATCAACGTATTGTTGGGATTAGAGGAAGACCTTGCTGGTGCTGGTTATAATGTGCACCAGAGTGAGATTGCCATAGGTTCTGGAGGACTGACAGGTAAAGGTTTTCTTAATGGCACACAGACAAAGTTGAAGTTTGTACCAGAACAAGATACCGACTTCATCTTCTGCACCGTTGGCGAAGAGGAGGGATTCCTTGGTTCGTCTGCTGTGCTTATTCTGTTTATGCTACTTATATGGAGACTCATATATGTAGCCGAACGACAAATATACAAGTTCGGACGCATATATGGCTATTGTGTACTGAGTGTTTTCCTCTTCCACGTCTTCATCAATATAGGTATGGTACTCGGTCTTACCCCCGTAATCGGCATTCCTCTGCCCTTCTTCAGTTATGGAGGTTCTTCATTGTGGGGATTCACCATCCTACTCTTCATTTTTTTGCGTATCGATGCCAGCCGTAACCTGCGTCGTGGAAACTCACCTCAGCAAATATGATTTTACCGATTAAATGGTAAAAAACTACTACATTGTTATACTCAACCCTTCGTGTGATTTCACGTAGTCAACGAGTTGACGATTAACTTTCACTCCAGGTAAACCCGACACCAAATTAACAGGCATGGTGCTCAAACTATTATCTCTTATTGAGAAGAATAGTTTTGTCTTGCCTGGTGTCTCAGATATAATGGTGGCAAGGTCAGAGAGGACATTCTCTGTCATTGCCTCCTCTTCTTCTGAATCAGAATCAGTGGTAAGGCAATCCATATCAATGTGCACAGTGAGGCTTTCCATGAACTTTTCTGACACATCCTGAAGAAAATCAACACTCTGTATCTTCAGGTCATAAATTCCACTACCCTTCTGGAAACGCTCCTGACTTTTCATTTTCACATAAACCGAGCACCCATTTTGGAACATACCTTGCCAACGTGCCCAGTCCTCGCCAAACATTGCCAACTCTCCTACGCCTTCAAAGTCTTCAATAGAGACAACCCCCATCGGTTTGCCCGTCTTCGTGTATCGTGAATTAACATTTGTCACTATACCACCTACGGTTAGGGTGTCTTTCTTGGCAAGCTCAGCCCTATCAGCATCCTTCCCTATTTCTGAGCACTTGGTATTACACATGCATTCCAAGACCACCGCAAACTCATCCAACGGATGGGCTGACAGATATATACCAACAAGTTCGCGCTCACGATTGAGTTTCTCTATCGCACTCCAAGGCACCAAAGGGTCTGGTTTCGGTCTGTTTATCTCCACACTGTCAAAATCACCAAACAGAGAGTTTACAGCTAAAGATTTTGCCGACTGATACTGCTGGGCATAGTTTGAAAGCATATCAATAAACTGGGAATATTTGCCAGCAGGTGACACATATTGCTCGCGAGCAATACCAAAATTGTCCAAAGCGCCAGAAAGTGCAAGGCATTCCAATGCCTTTTTATTCATTGCAGAGGCTGGAACACGCTCCAATAAGTCATATATATCACGGAAAGGACCGTTTTCTTCACGTTCCTTGATTATGGCTAACGTAGCAGTTTCACTCATACCCTTGATGGCAGACAGACCGAATCGTATTTCGCCCTTTTTATTTACACCAAAGTTAGTATATGACTCATTAACATCTGGTCCAAGAGTAGGTATGCCTAATGCCTTGCATTCGTCCATCAGTTTTGTGATTTCCTTGATATCCGAACGGCGTCGCGTCAGCAGGGCAGCCATAAACTCGGCAGGATAGTGAGCCTTGAGATAAGCCGTCTGATAAGCCACCCATGAATAACATGCAGCATGAGACTTATTGAAGGCATAAGAAGCAAACTTCTCCCAGTCTGCCCATATCTTTTCCAATACCTTCTCATCGTGACCATTCTTCTTGCCACCCTCAATAAATTTCGGTTTCATCGCATCTACGATGTCCTTTTTCTTCTTACCCATCGCCTTACGCAAGGCATCACTCTCACCACGCGTGAAGTTGGCAAGTTGTCGAGACAATAGCATCACCTGCTCCTGATATACGGTAATGCCATAGGTGTCCTTCAAATACTTTTCGGTAATGTCTATATCATAGGTAATAGGTTCCCTACCATTCTTACGCGCAATGAACGATGGAATATAATCCATCGGTCCTGGACGATAGAGGGCATTCATTGCTATGAGATCCTCAAACACTGTAGGATGCAGCTCGCGAAGGTATTTCTGCATACCAGCACTCTCAAACTGGAATGTGCCTATGGTCTGTCCTCGCTGGTATAACTGGTATGTCAGTTCATCGTCAATAGGTATGTTGTCAAGATCAACATCTATTCCTCGTGTCAGTTTGACATTCTTCACCGCCTCTTTCTGCTCCGATAGCGTCTTCAGTCCGAGGAAGTCCATCTTTATCAGTCCCGTTGACTCAATAACATGTCCGTCATACTGCGTTACAGCAGTCTTTGTATCTGGAAAATCAGGGTCGTCGGCTGTTGACACAGGTACATGGTCACTGATAGGGTCACGACAAATAATAAAACCACATGCATGGATACCAGTATTGCGA
>JAEEVS010000086.1:0-5173 GCA_016290975.1 Prevotella sp.
ATTTCGTTCTTTACTCTTTTACTCTGGCTTGCGATACTTACCTTCTTCCTTGTCTTCAAGCATGGAGAGGTAGCTCTGATAGCGCGACTGGGCGATGTAGTGTTCTTCTACAGCCTTGAGTACGGCACAGCCAGGTTCGTGAGTGTGGGTGCAGTCAGAGAAACGGCATTCCTTGGAGAAATGGAATATCTCCTTGAAATAAGAGGTGAGCTCGGCCTTCTCAATGTCGAAGGTTCCGAAACCACGTATGCCTGGGGTGTCGATAATCCAGCCATTGCCGCTTTCAAGAGGTATCATCTCAGAGAAAGTGGTGGTGTGAATGCCCTGGTTGTGGGCATCACTTATCTCTGCAGTGCGCAGATTGGCATGGGGAATGATAGTGTTGATGAGCGTTGACTTGCCCACACCGCTATGCCCTGACACGAGGGTAATCTTATCGTGAAGAAGTGATGTGAGGGTGTCGATGCCAGTGCCCTCAATGGCAGAGACGGCAATGGTCTTGTAACCAACTGTCTCGTATAGCGTTTGCATCATTTCAAGATAATGCAGTTCGTCGGCATCGAGCATGTCAACCTTGTTGAACACCAGTATGACAGGTATGCGGTATGCCTCGGCAGAGGCTAAGAAACGGTCGATAAACGTGGTGCTAGTCTCAGGCATCTTGATGGTGACGATGAGCATAGCCTGGTCGATGTTGGCTGCAAGGATGCTACTCTGCTTGGAGAGGTTAGACGATTTGCGGATGATATAGTTCTTTCTGTCCTCAATGTCGGTAATCCAAGGGTTCCCGTTATCGTTTCCGTTCCCGTTAAGTATCACCCTATCGCCCACGGTAACAGGATTGGTGCTACGAATGCCCTTGAGGCGGAAGTTGCCTTTCACCTTGCAGTCAATCGTAGCACCATCGTCGGTGAGCACTGTGTACCAGTAGCCCGTATTCTTTATTACAAGTCCTTTCAAGTTAGCGTTCCCGTTCTTGCGCTCCAGTGGGTGCTCAGGCGAGCAAGCTCGGAGCCCGTTAACGTTATACAGTCATAATCTCCTTATTCTTATCCTCAAGCAGTTTGTCGAGCTTAGCGATAAACTTGTCGTGGAGCTTCTGGAGGTCGTTCTCGGCATCCTTCTCAAGATCCTCAGAGAGTCCGTCCTTGATAGCCTTCTTAAGTTTCTCTTTAATATCGCCACGCACGTTGCGCACCTCTATTTTTGCCTTCTCGGCTATCTTGCCACACTGCTTAGAGAGTTCACGACGACGCTCCTCCGTAGGTTGTGGAATAGCAAGGCGTATCACTTCGCCGTTGTTGTCGGGGGTGATGCCTACCTCAGAATTGATGATAGCCTTCTCGATATCGCGGATAGCCTTTTTGTCCCAAGGTTTGATAGCTATGGTGCGAGCATCAGGGGTGCTTACATTAGCTACCTGATTGAGTGGCACCATCATGCCGTATGACTCAACCTTTATGCCATCGAGAATGGCAACATTGGCGCGACCAGCACGGATGTGTGACAACTGTTCGTCGAGGAACATTTCAGCCATTTCCATACGCTCTTCGGCGCCCTGGAGTATTTCTTTTACGTCAACCATAGTTTGATAGTTTAATTGTTCTTAATTAGAAATTAGGAATTTCATTCTTTATTCTTCATTCTTTGGCAAAGGTAAGAATATTTTCTTAAATACCAAAACAAAGTGGAAAATATCATTCCCAATCGTCAATATTTGAGTTTGCCTCTACCTTATTTTATATATCATCGGGTAGGGCAGGGAAGAAGTCGATGCCAGTGATGCGCTCCACCTGGTCGATGGTATTGACATAAGACTTGACAGGTTTGTTAGTCTCTTCATTCCTATATATAAAACCGATAGCCTTAGGTGTGCCTTGCATGCAGAGCACCACCTTGAAGAATGCCTCGGGCACCACCACACGGTTCTTGCCTATGGTGCGATGTTGCTTATTGAACAACAACGGACCGCAAACGATGTATATCTCGCCATACTTATTAGCCCAGTGACGACACTTCATCTCGAGCTCGTTCCAGTCGCCTGCGTTAAGGCTATAGAGCTGAGGACAGCAGTTGGTGTAGAGGAATGACTCCTGTTGTGCCTGCAGACTCCATCGGTTGTCGCCAGAAGGACACATGTGACCTCGGCTATAGCCGCTCTGCATATAATCAAAATAGGTGGCACGAGGCTTGGGTACTGCAGTGTCCTCTTCAAAATGCAGTCCCTTACGCTTGTATGGTCCGTATGTGTGTTCCTTAGTGAGGCGCCATGCTACCCATATAGGCAGACGGGTATCCTTGTCATAAGATAGAGTGTAAGCAGTACGCTTCAGCAACTGCCCTTGCTTCTTGGCATTCTGTAATAATAGGTCGTCGGATTGGGAATTCTTGTCACCAACAGAAGAAATGCAGGCATTGCCAGCGACAAATGCCGCTAACAACACAATGATGGTTACTATGACAGTCTTAATCTTCAAAATCCCTTAAACATTGTCCCTTGTCCCCTTGTCCTTGACTGTACGCCCACAGGGAATCGAACCCTGATCGGGAGAACCGGAATCTCCTATTCTAATCCATTGAACTACAGGCGCATCACCACGAAAGGTGTGAATAAAACCGAAGGGACTCGGAAATGCAAAGGTAGTAAAAAGTTTTGAAAAACATGGTAAAAATGATAAAAAATGTATATTAGCAAGGCTAAAAGGCTGATTTCTCAGAAAAAAATATTACCTTTGCATTATATTATGGGGAGAAGTGTCCCTACCTATAGAGTTTAGGGTTGAGAGTTTAGGGTTTTAAGAATAAAGTAATAAGTATAATGAAAAAGAAACTTGGTAAGATAATAGCATTGGCAAACCAGAAAGGCGGTGTGGGTAAGACTACCACAGCAATCAATCTGGCTGCTTCGCTTGCCACACTCGAGAAGTCGGTATTGCTGATAGATGCTGACCCTCAGGCTAACGCATCAAGCGGTCTGGGTGTGGACATTCAGGAGGTGGACTGCTCTATCTATGAGTGCATTATAAACCACGCTGATGTGCGCGATGCTATTTACACCACAGACATTAACGGACTTGATATCATACCAAGCCACATTAACCTTGTGGGTGCAGAGATAGAGATGCTGACGGTGTCTAACCGTGAGAAGGTGTTGAAGGAAATACTGGCACCAGTGCGTGACGACTATGACTATATACTCATAGACTGTTCGCCGTCACTGGGACTGATAACGGTAAATGCACTGACTGCAGCAAACTCAGTGATTATCCCTGTGCAGTGTGAGTACTTTGCACTTGAGGGTATAGGCAAGCTGTTGCACACCATTAAGATAATAAAGAGCAAACTCAATCCGAAGCTGGAGATAGAGGGCTTTCTGCTCACTATGTATGACAACCGTCTGCGTCTTGCCAACCAGATATATGACGAGGTGAAGAGACACTTCCAGGAACTGGTGTTCAAGACCGTGATACAGCGTAACGTCAAACTGTCGGAGAGTCCGAGTCACGGACTGCCTGTGATACTCTATGACGCTGACGCTACGGGAGCCAAGAACCATTTGGCACTGGCAAAGGAGATAATAAGCAGAGAAAAATAACTAAGGAATGGCAGTTCATAAGAAATATAATCTGGGTAGCAAAGGAAGCGCATTAGGACGTGGACTGGATGCCTTGATATCAACAGACGAGGTGAGCACACAAGGCTCATCAACCATAAACGAGATACCTATAGATCTTATTGTAGCGAATCCTAACCAGCCCCGTCGTGATTTCGACGAGCAGGCTTTACAGGAGTTGGCAGCATCTATCAAGGAGATAGGTATCATTCAGCCAGTGACACTGCGTCAGGAGGCTGACGGGAAGTATATGATTATTGCGGGTGAAAGACGTTGGAGAGCTTCGCAGATGGCAGGGCTCACCGCAATGCCTGCATACATACGCACCATCAGCGACGAGAACGTGATGGAGATGGCTCTGGTGGAGAATATACAGCGTGAAGACCTTAACGCAATAGAGATAGCATTGGGTTATCAGCACCTGCTCGAGACCGATGGCATGACACAAGAAAAAGTGTCGGAGCGCGTGGGTAAGAGTCGTGCTGCTATAGCCAACTACCTCAGACTCCTTCGTCTGCCTGCCCAGATACAGCTTGCCTTACAGAAGAAAGAGATAGACATGGGACATGCCCGTGCACTGCTCTCGCTCGATTCGCCTTCACAACAGATAAAGATATATAAGGAGATAGTGAAGAATGCCTACTCCGTACGTAAGGTGGAAGAGATAGTAAACAGCTTGAAGAATGGAGAAGAGGTGAGCGTAGGTGGTAAGACGGTGAAGAGTGCTCCACGACTGCCTAAGGAATTTGAAGTGCTGAAAAAACGCCTTGCCGACCTTATGGGTACAAAGGTACAGATGACCTGCTCGCCTAAAGGTACTGGTAAGATAACGATACCATTTGGCAGTGAGGAAGAACTGGAGCGCCTCGTGATGCTCTTTGACAAGATGAAGTGAGTGAAGAAACTCCGTTACATAATAATTACTGCGTTGTTGCTGTTGTATGTGCAGAATGTATCTGCACAGGTGGATAGTACCGAGGTGTCGTTGGCAGACAGCGTGCCGATGCTTACTAAGGCAGATTCTGCTACCGTGGCAAAACTGGCAAAGAAAGCAGGTAAGAAAAAGCGTGACTGGGCAAATTGGAAACCAGATCCAAAGAGAGCTATGTGGCTTGCCATAGTGTTGCCAGGGGCAGGACAGATATACAACCGCAAATACTGGAAGTTGCCGATAGTATATGGAGGCATACTCGGTTGTGCATACGCAATGCAGTGGAATAACCAGATGTATCACGATTATGCTCAGGCTTACATGGATCTGTGTGACAACGACCCTAACACAGCCAGCTATAACCAGTTCCTACACTTGGGAGTGGAAATAAATGATAGCAACGCAGAGCAGTACAAGGGTATATTCAAGTCGAGGAAGGATAAATATCGCCGATGGCGTGACCTGAGTTTCTTTGTAATGTTGGGTGTTTATGCCCTGTCAATCATAGATGCCTACGTAGATGCCTCGCTGTCAAAGTTTGATATATCCGATGACCTGAGTTTGCAGATAGAACCAGCCGTGATAAATGGTAGCACGAGGGGACTGAGTAATGCCTCGACACCAGCTAA
>JAEEVS010000087.1:0-13808 GCA_016290975.1 Prevotella sp.
CTCCAACCAGCAGAACTCTTCCAACTCAGGTATTCTCTATTTCAAGAAAGGTTCCAGCAACATCATCCTGCGCAACCTCACCTTCGTAGGTCCTGGCGCTTACGACTGCGACGGATGGGATAACCTCTGCTTCGATGGTGTAACAAAGGCATGGGTTGACCATTGCGACTTCCAGGATGGTTGCGACGGCAACTTTGACAGCAAGGGTCTTACCGATAATATCACCGTCTCATGGTGTCGTTTCCGTTACCTCAAGTCACCAAAGGCAGGCGGCTCAGGTGGTACTGACGACCACCGTTTCTCTAACCTCATCGGCTCATCTTCATCAGACAAGCCGTCTGACGGCACATACTCCATGACATGGGCATACTGCTGGTGGGATTCAGGTTGCGTAGAGCGTCAGTCACGTTGCCGTAACGCATATCTCCACTTCCTCAACTGTGCATGGACATCTGACGACTCTCACTACTTCGTTGGTCCGCAGAATGCTGCATCACTCTTCGATGGTTGCTACTTCATCACTCCATCCAAGCGCGTTTCTTCAAGTAAGAACTTCATATTCTACCAGAACTATGGTGGCACAAATGCCTGCAAGTTCAATAACTGCTCTGGTCCTTCTTCTTATATGACCAACTCAGGCTCTGTTTCTTCACCATCTTACAGCTATAGCACACTGTCAGCATCCACAGCCTACTCCGACATCAAGTCTTACTGCGGTGCTACACTGACAGTTTCCACCTCTGGTTCCGTTTCTGAGAGTGGTTCTTCAAGCAGCTCTTCAAGCAGCTCTTCAAGTAGCAGCTCAAGTTCTTCTTCAAGCAGCTCTTCAAGCGCATCTACCTCTTCAAGCTATATTGTGGTGACAGCAGGCAGTGCTTCTTCTCTGCTCTCAGCTATCTCTACAGCCAACAGCCAGGCATCTTCAAGCAAGCGTGCATACATCTTCGTGCCAAACGGTACATACAACCTCGGCACCACATATAATACTAAGGTGTCATCATACGTCAGCATCATCGGTGAGAGCCGCGACGGCGTAATCATCAAGAACACCCCATCTACCGAGGGACTCGGTACTACGGCTACACTCTATACCACTGGCAGCAATATCTACATGCAGGACATCACCCTCCAGTGTCGCGCTCCATACAATTCTTCAACAAAGGCAGAGCGTAGCGTAGCATGGTGGGATCACGGCACAAAGAACATTATGAAGAACGTGACCCTCGACGGCACACAGGACACATACTGGTCTAACGGTTCAGAGGGCATGCTCGGTTACTTCGAAGGTGGTTACATCAAGGGAACAACAGACTTCATCTGCGGCTCTGGTTCTATCTTCTTCAACTCAGTAAACATCTACTGTCAGAACAGTAGCAACAAGACATCAGGCGACGTTATCACAGCTCCCTCTACCTACTCTTCAGAGAAGGGTTACGTATTCCACTACTGTGGCATCAGCGGTGAATCTTCACAGGCTGGCACCTATTACCTCGGTCGTCCTTGGCAAAACAGCCCCGCATCAGCATGGCTCAACACCAAGTTCACTATCAAGCCAGCCTCTGCTGGTTGGACAACCATGAGTTCAGGTCTCGTACTCCGTTTCCATGAGTACAACAACACCTACAACGGTTCTGCTATCACCTCCCACTCTATCAGCGCACTCAAGGGTGCATCTGGTTCTGAGTCACTCTACCTGTCAAGTGCTTCAAACTACGGTCTGACCAACATCCTCGGCTCATGGGGCAATGAGGCTTACAACTACTGTCAGCAGCTCACTGCACCAACAGTAAGCGTTAGCGGTTCTACACTCTCATGGTCAGCAGTAAGCGGAGCTAAGGCATACCTCATCGAGAAGGGTGGTTCATACGTAGCCATCACCACCTCCACCTCTTACTCTGCATCATCATCAGGTTCATACACCGTGCGTGCAGCTAACTCAATGGGTGGATTCGGTACAGCAAGCACAGCAGTTACAGTTGGCTCTTCAAGCTCATCAAGCAGCTCAAGCTCTTCTTCAAGCAACTCAAGCTCAGCTTCAACCTACAAGAGCATCAGCAGCCAGACTATCTTCACCAGCTTCACGGCAAGCGGTCTTTCTGCTAACTGGATAACAAACAACAATGTCACATCCTTCTCTACCACTGGAACAGTAGGCTATATCAACCCATCAACAGAAGCAGTAGGCTCTACAACCACCAAGACAGCATGCGCTGCCGCTCAGGTAAAGAACGTACGCACGCTCAGCTTCAATGTTACAGGCGTTCACTACGTAGTAGTCTATGCATTCCACACCAACAGCTCTGCTACACGTAACCTCATCGTTACCGATGGTTCGAAGACCAAGACAACAGCCGTTGCTCCTAACGGTGCAGTCAGCTCAACCTTCTACCCATCAACCTCTGGCAACACAACCGTTACAATCTCTACAGACGAGACAAGCGGTGTTTACGTATATGCAGTGAAGTTCGTGCCTAAGACATCCGAGTCTGCAGCTACCACATGGGATTTCAGCCAGTTCTCTTCTACTGTTACCCTCGCAGGCAACAACTACAACTACTCTTACAATGGTCTGACACTCGTAGGTAACACCACTTCAGACTACACCAAGGACTTTGTCAACAAGAACGGTTTCCACTGCAACGGAGCCTCCTCTTCAAGCATCCGTTACATCAAGTACACACCATCAAGCAATGGTACACTGACCGTTTACTTCCAGTCTAACAACGCTACCGACAACAGCCGCACCACAGCTATCGGCACAGCAGTTGGCAGCCCTCTCGCTACCGCTTCATGTGCTGCAGGTCAGGTATCCGCAAGCGTTACTTCTGGCAAGACTTACTACGCATACTTCGTAAGCGGTGGTCAGACCATCACCAAGGTAGTGTTCACACCATCATCTTCTTCAAATGCACTGGATATTGATATGGAAGAAGAAGCAACAGGCGTCTCAGCTATCAACGAGACTCCACGTGCTAATGACGATATCATATACTCTATCGATGGTCAACGCAAGAGTGGCACCAACCTTCCTGCTGGTCTCTACATCAAGAACGGCATGAAGTTCCTAGTTCCATAAAACTTGTCAAATACACATAAATGATGGGTCCTGGCACTATTGTGTCGGGACCTTTTTTTTTAATATTTGTGTAATTCAAATATTATTTGTAACTTTGTGCCCAAAATTGTATCACAGAATGACAAACAACCCTACGAAAATAGAGATAATGGACTCCACTCTCCGCGATGGAGAGCAGACCAACGGTGTGAGTTTTCTGCCCCACGAGAAACTGAGCATTGCACGTATGCTGCTCAGAGACGTGAAGGTGGACCGCATAGAGGTGGCTTCGGCACGAGTATCGGACGGCGAGAAAGAAGCCGTGACGATGATATGCCGATATGCTAACCAACTGGGCAAACTCGACAGCGTAGAGGTGCTGGGATTTGTGGACAACGGAGCGTCTATCGACTGGATAGCAGACTGCGGAGGCAAGGTGATAAACCTGCTGACAAAGGGTTCTGAGAAGCACTGCACACACCAGTTGAAGAAGACGCCAGATGAGCACATAGCCGATGTCAAGGCAAACATAAAACTGGCACAGGAGAAGGGGCTCATGGTAAACATATACCTGGAGGACTGGAGCAACGGAATGCGCGACAATGCCGAGTATGTGTACCACATGGTGGATGCGCTGAAGGACTGTGACGTGAAAAGGTTTATGTTGCCTGACACTCTTGGTGTGCTGACACCTAAGGAGACGGCAAAGTTCTTCAAGGAGATGACAAGCCGCTTCCCCACCCTACACTTCGACTTCCACGCTCATAACGACTACGACCTTGCCGTGGGCAACAGCCTCAGCGCCGTGACATACGGAGCAAAGGGACTGCACGTGACGGTGAACGGACTGGGCGAGCGTTGTGGCAATGCTCCGCTGGCAAGTGTGCAGGCTGTGCTGAAGGACCAGTTGCACATAGAGACGAGCATCGAAGAGAACATGCTCAACGAGGTAAGTCACGTGGTGGAGGGTTATTCTGGCATAGCCGTAGCTCCTAACCAGCCTATCGTGGGTGGCAACGTGTTTACGCAGGTAGCAGGGGTGCATGCCGATGGCGACAACAAGCACCAGCTGTATTGCAACGACCTTGTGCCAGAACGCTTTGGCAGAAAACGTGAGTATGCGCTGGGCAAGAACTCGGGCAAGGCTAACATTGAAATGAACCTGCAGGAGTTAGGGCTTGACCTCACACCTGAGCAGACCAAGAAGGTAACAAAACGTATTACCGAACTGGGCGACAGAAAGGCGATAGTGACTCAGGAAGACCTGCCATATATCGTTGCCGATGTGCTGAAGCACTCTGCGCCAGAGGACCGAGTAAGACTGAAGGCTTACATGGTGAGCCTCTCTTACGGACTGAAACCTCACGCTGCCATCAAGATTTCTATCGATGGCAAGCGTTACGAGGCTGATGCTACGGGCGACGGACAGTATGATGCATTCATGAAAGCACTGCGCCACATCTACAAGGAAACGCTTGGACGCACCTTCCCTATGCTGGAGAACTATGCCGTAACCATCCCACCTGGTGGTAGGACGGACGCCTTAGTGCAGACTCAGATAACATGGCGCATGAAGGACGGCAGAATACTAAGAACTCGCGCCCTGGATGCAGACCAGACTGAGGCTGCTATCAAGGCAACCTTCAAAATGCTGAATCAGATAGAAGAAGAATTTTGATTCAGTTTACTAAAAACGAAAAGTAACTCTATGGTACGGCGTAATGCCGTACTTTTTTATTGCCTCACGGTGCTTAGGCGTGGGGTAGCCCTTGTTTGACAGCCAATCGTACTGGGGGTACTCAGCAGCAAGGTCGTTCATGAAATCATCACGATAGGTCTTGGCAAGGATGCTTGCCGCTGCTATGGCGAGGTATTTGCCATCGCCCTTCACTATCGTGGTGTGAGGCAGGGGCTGGCAGTCATAGAGCAAGGGCATGTTCTCATAGCAGTCAATGGTGCTATGATCGACGGACGGATAATAGGGGTCGAAACGGTTGCCATCTATTATCAGTGCCTCTGGCTTCACCTTCAGTTGGTCTATCGCCCTGTGCATAGCGAGGTAGGATGCATGGAGGATGTTTATCTTGTCTATCTCCTGCGCCGTACACACTCCCACAGCCCACGCTATGGCGTCGTGCTCTATCTGTTCTCGCAACTGATAGCGAGCCTTCTCCGTCAACTGCTTCGAGTCATTCAGCACATCGTTATGATAGTCGTCAGGCAAGATTACGGCTGCTGCGTACACAGGACCGGCAAGGCATCCCCTACCCGCCTCGTCGCAGCCAGCCTCCGTCTTTCCTGTATAATAGTGTGGTAAGAGCATCTTTCTCTCTGTGTGTATTTCTTATTTCAGCTTGAATGTTACGGGTTTTACGAGGCGGAGGTAAAAATATTTAGAATCTTCCTTCTCATCTGTGGTACTTAACTCACTTATCTTATTAGAATAGAAAGAATACTTCATACTCGCACCTTCGCACAGATACCAACGGCTCTCAAACTTAATTTCCGTACCTTTTTCCTGTTTCAAAGCATTATTGATACTGCCATAAGCATTGACAAGCCCCTCATAATGATTTTTGATGGTTTGTATTTGTTCTTTTGTAGGTACAATCCAACCTGACACATCACCCTCTTTATAATTGGTTGTCAACTCTTGGAGGCTTTCTATTTTTGCTGGTAGGCTATTCCACTCTGATTTACTAAACAGCAGACCTGCATTACCACTCACATAAGCTACCACGTGACCATCCCAAACTGACCCTGAAACAGGCATAGCCGAAACCAGATAAGTCTCTCCATCGCTGTCGATTGTCCCTGCGCCATCGCCTGCTCCGATGGGGGTAAGCGTGAGTTCTTCCTCTATGGCATTGTCCCAGCCCTCAGTGGTGATGCTGATGGTAAGATTGTGTTTGGAGATGCTGGTGCCCGTACCCTTGAAATGGTAAGGGGTGCCAGCAAGGAGTTTCGCATTATAGGATGCTGTATAGGACTGCTTTGTATCATTCGTCATTGTCTGAGTGATGGTGAGCGTGGTGGGAGCACTGACGCTGGGGAAGACGTATGCCGTTGCCGACTTCCACGTTGTGCCGTCAGCCTGCTTCTCAAGGTCGAGGGTGGCTGTGGTGGTGCCTGCATATTCCCCTTCTATGTTCATCGACTCCCTGAGCGAGGCCACCTTCACACTCACTGCCTTAACGTCGGTAGGGATATTGCTCAATGTAACATCAACGGCGGCAACGGCATAGGAAAGCGTCAGAGGCAGTTCTGTCTCATCATCCACCGTAGCATTCTTTGTGCAACGCATTACAGGCTTGGTGAAATAACCGTTTTCTGCTGTCACCATATTATTTTCTGGTACATCATCATTGCCAGCATCAGCTCCTGCTATGGCATAGAAGGTGTAGTCGCCAGACACCAAAGAGAGATTTACCGATGTAGCCCCCTCCTCTGTCACACTTACCCTCTTCTCCACCAGTCCGTCGGCATTGACGGCATAGATGGTCAGGGGCATTGGTATGTCCACGTTAGAGTCACCAGACTTAGAGGTTATCTTTACGCTGTAGGTATCGTCCTGAGCTACTACAGAGCTGATTTTATCGCCAAGGTCTATCTGCTGGCATGATGCAAGGAGCAAGACGGAAGCTGTAAAAGTGAAAATCTGTTTCATAATATTATCTGGTTATGCATTTAATTTGTTATTGCAATTTCAGTTAGTCTTTTTACACGAAAAAGGAGCAGGTTGCCAATGGCTTCCTGCCCCTTCCTATCTATTCTTTTATTTTTTCATACTTGTAAAGCCCTTGTAATTAAGAATTACTGATGCTGCTCACGAAGCAAATCGTTTACAGTCTTTACTGGGTTGAATGTGCCGAGTGGAACCTCTACGAAGATGGTGTTCCAGTCAGACATAGCACCATTCCAGAGACCTGGCAACTCGAGAGCCTGCAACTCCTTACCATTCTTAGACTTGCTTGAGATGAAGCCTGTAGTGCGATCAACATAGTCAGGCAGGTTGAAGGCGTTGCCCTTGTAATCCTTAACAGCACAAACGAGGTCAACAGGGTTGAAGTGTGTGCCCTCCTTGAAGTACTTCATGTACTGCTCGTTATTCTTGTCTATCTGGCTTGACTCGAGAATCTGCAGAGAGTAAGTGCCATCCTGATTGTAAGCAAGGAACGGACCACCACCAGGCTCACCTACGTTCTTCACCATACCAGCCACACGCATTGGACGGTTCAGCTTCTTCTTGAGGTAGATAGCGAGGTCGGTATCCTCCAAGTCCTTCAAGTCTTTCTTCACGCAGCAGAGCTCATGCTTCACGAAGCGTGCTATCTCAACCAGTTTGTCGTGGTCGTACCTGCCTGAATCGAGCAGTTCGAGATACTCAAACGCCTTCTTCTGCAGTGTTACGAGCACACCAGCGATAACCTGCTTCCACTCTACCGTCTCAGGCTTCAAGCGATCTGGCACCACATTGTCGATATTCTTTACGAAGATAACGTCAGCAGCTATCTCGTTGAGGTTCTCGATAAGAGCTCCGTGACCACCTGGACGGAACAGCAGAGAGCCGTCCTCGTTGCGGAATGGTGTGCCGTCAGGGTTAGCAGCAACGGTATCGGTAGAAGGCTTCTGCTCAGAGAAAGAGATGTCATACTTCACGCCAAACTTCTTAGCATATCCGTCAGCCTTCTCAGCCACCTTAGCCTTGAAGAAGTCGAGGTGCTCATGTGACACTGTGAAGTGTACGTTAGCCTCACCGTTAGATGCTGCATACATAGCACCCTCCACCAGATGCTCCTCCATTGGGGTGCGAGCACCTTCTGGATAGCTGTGGAACAGGAGCATGCCCTTTGGCAACTGTCCGTAGTTCAGACCGTCCTTAGAGAGCATACCCTTGGCAACAGACTTGTAGTCGCCCTCGGCTATGAGTTCCTTGATGCCCTTGCCCTTCTGTGCCTTGAGCAGAGCGTCGAGAGCGTCATAGAAGGCAAACTTCTCGATATTGTCAAAATACTTCTTCTCGAAGTCGGTTGTTGGCACGCTATAGTCAGCATCCACGAATGCGAACATATCCTTGAACATACGGCTTGCAGCACCTGATGCAGGCACGAACTTCACAATCTTCTTGCCCTGAGCCTTGTAGTCGTTCCACACCTTTACATACTGCTTCACTTCGTCGGCTGTAGGAGCCACGATACCAGCGCCGATAGTTGCTGAGCCTTCGAGCTTTAGGAATGGGAATCCTGTCTTAAACTCACCCAGCTGCTGTTCAAACTTCTCCACGCTGATACCTTTAGCCTGGAGTTGCTTTAAGTCTTTCTCTTCCATGTTTTGATTTGAGGTTTTGTTATTACTATTTTGGTTTACGAATTATACTCCTGCCAGCTCTTAATCTTGATATCCTCTTCCTTAAGAGCACAGAAAGCCTCGATGAACGCCTTGGCAAGACGCACATTGGTCATCAGCGGAATGTTGTGGTCTATGGCGCCACGACGTATGCGATAGCCGTTGGTCAGCTCACGCTTGCTGTGGTTCTTAGGCACGTTGATGATGAGGTCGAACTTGTGGTCGGCAATCATATCCAGCACCTTGTTCTCGCCTTCCTCGTCAGGCCATGACACCTCAGTGGCATTGACACCGTTCTCCTGCAGGAACTTTGCCGTGCCGTGGGTAGCATACACCTTGTAGCCCTTCTTCACCAGTTGGCTGGCTGGCTCGAGCAGGCTCACCTTACCCTTGGCAGCACCTGAAGAAATGAGCACGCTCTGCTTAGGCAGACGATAGCCCGTAGCGATGAGGGCATTGAGCAGTGCCTCGTTGAGGTCGTCGCCCAGACAGCCCACCTCACCTGTTGAAGACATGTCGACACCCAATACAGGGTCAGCATTCTGCAGACGGGCGAATGAGAACTGGCTTGCCTTGACACCTATGCGGTCAATGTCAAACTCAAACTTGCTTGGACGCTCGTAGTGTGCGTCGAGCATTATCTTGGTAGCTGTCTCGATGAAGTTGCGCTTGAGTATCTTGCTGACGAATGGGAACGAACGTGAAGCTCTCAGGTTACACTCTATCACCTTCAGCTCGCGGTTCTTAGCCAGGAACTGTATGTTGAACGGACCTGAGATGTTCAGCTCCTTAGCAATCTTCTGCGATACCTTCTTTATCTGTCTTACGGTAGAGAAATAGATGTGCTGGGCAGGGAATATCATCGTAGCATCGCCTGAGTGCACACCAGCATACTCCACATGCTCTGAGATGGCATACTCCACCACCTCGCCCTTGTCGGCTACAGCGTCAAACTCTATCTCCTTAGTGTCCTGCATAAACTGAGAAACCACCACTGGGAACTCCTTGCTCACCTCTGTTGCCATCTCGAGGAAGCGATGCAGTTCGTCATAGTCGTAGCAGACGTTCATTGCAGCACCTGAGAGCACGTAAGACGGACGAACCAATACAGGGAAGCCTACCTCGTCAACGAAGCTCTTGATGTCGTCAAACGATGTGAGGGCTCTCCATGCAGGCTGGTCTATGCCCAGCTTATCGAGCATAGCCGAGAACTTATCACGATTCTCAGCACGGTCGATGTCAACTGGTGATGTACCCAATACAGGCACACCCTGACGATAAAGCTTCATGGCGAGGTTGTTAGGTATCTGTCCACCCACTGACACGATGACGCCGCGAGGCTGCTCCAACTCTATCACGTCGAGCACGCGCTCCATTGACAGTTCGTCGAAGTAGAGGCGGTCACACATGTCATAGTCTGTTGACACGGTCTCAGGGTTGTAGTTTATCATGATTGACTTGTAGCCCAACTTGCGAGCTGTGTTGATAGCGTTCACTGAACACCAGTCAAACTCTACACTTGAACCGATACGATAAGCACCTGAACCCAAGACGATTACAGACTTTTCGTTCTTGAAATAGTTTATGTCATAGCCTGGTGTGTATGGCTTGCCGTCAGGCTCAGCAAATGCAGGTGTGTGGGTATAGGTGAAGTAGAGGTAGTTGGTCAGCTCAGGGTGCTCAGAAGCCACTGTTGGGATGCGCTTTACTGATGGCAGAATGCCCTTAGCCTTACGAGCCTGACGTACGGCAAGGTTCTCCTTCTCCATATTGCCACCCTTTGGTTTGAGCACGAAGCGACCTATCTGGAAGTCACTGAATCCGCACTGCTTAGCCTCAAGCAGCAGAGCGTCTGGCAGTTCCTCGAGAGAGTTGTACTTCTTCAGTTCCAGTTTGAGGTCAACGATATGCTTCAGGCGCTCCAGGAACCACACATCTATCTTTGTAAGTTCCTCGATGCGCTCCACGCTATAGCCCTCTTCCAGAGCCTGAGCGATAGCAAAGATACGCAGGTCGGTTGGGTTGGCAAGTTCCTCCTCCACATTGTCGAAATGAACGTGCTCGTTGCCCACGAATCCGTGCATACCCTGACCTATCATGCGCAGACCTTTCTGTATCATCTCCTCGAATGAACGGCCTATAGACATAATCTCGCCCACAGACTTCATTGAAGAGCCGATAAGACGAGACACACCAGCAAACTTGGTGAGGTCCCAGCGAGGTATCTTACATATCATGTAGTCAAGGCTTGGAGCCACGTAAGCTGATGATGTGGTGCCCATCTCACCTATCTGGTCGAGAGTGTAGCCCAGTGCTATCTTAGCTGCCACGAAGGCGAGAGGATAACCTGTTGCCTTAGAAGCCAGAGCTGAAGAACGTGACAGACGGGCATTTATCTCGATGATGCGATAGTCGTTAGTCTCAGCGTTGAATGCAAACTGTATGTTACACTCACCCACGATGTTGAGGTGACGAACGCACTTGATGGTTATCTCCTGCAGCATCTTCACCTGTTCCTCAGTCAGCGAGCAGGTAGGAGCCACCACGATTGACTCACCAGTGTGGATGCCCAGAGGGTCGAAGTTCTCCATTGAGGCAACGGTGAAGCAGTGGTCGTTGGCATCGCGAATGCACTCAAACTCTATCTCCTTCCAACCCTTCAGCGACTCTTCCACGAGTATCTGAGGTGCAAAGGTGAAGGCACTCTCTGCCAGTTCCACAAAACGCTTCTCGTCAGGGCATATACCTGAACCCAGACCGCCCAGAGCGTATGCTGAACGTATCATGATAGGATAGCCTATCTCGCGTGCAGCCTTCAGCGCGTCGTCCATTGACTCCACAGCGTGGCTCACAGGAGTCTTGAGCTGTATCTCATCGAGTTTCTTGACGAAAAGGTCACGGTCCTCAGTGTACATAATAGCCTCAACCGATGTGCCGAGCACCTCTACCCCATACTCCTTGAGTACGCCCTTCTGATAGAGTTCCGTACCACAGTTGAGTGCTGTCTGTCCGCCAAAGGCAAGCAATATGCCGTCAGGGCGTTCTTTCTTGATAATCTCAGTCACAAAATGAGGGGTTACAGGCTGAAAGTAAACCTTGTCGGCTATACCCTCTGAGGTCTGTATCGTTGCAATGTTAGGGTTTACCAATACTGAGCTGATACCCTCCTCACGCAGAGCCTTCAATGCCTGTGAACCTGAATAGTCAAACTCACCAGCCTGACCTATCTTCAGTGCTCCAGAACCGAGAACCAATACTTTCGTCAATTTCTTTTTCATTGTCTTTCTAAATACGTATTTTTGTTTAATGTTAGTCGTTAGATTCTATAACTGCCTACAAAGGTACGAAATATTTTTCTTTCTTCAAAACATCTTAACCATGTTTTTCACACAAAAGATTTTAACATTTCAAGATTTCCGTACCACTAAGGGCATCACCCCCATCTGTAGAAGTAATGCTTTTAGCGCTAAAAGTAATGCTTTTATACCATAAAAGTAATGCTTTTATCTATTAAAAGCAATGCCTCTGCAACGCGCTAATTACCAAGCAGTTACAGAGGTTGTTTTTACGCTCTCCCAATCCCTTGTTTTGCACATTTTCTCACTTTTGTGCATCTCCGTTTTTAACACTTCGGGGCTCGATGCGTTGCAGCGTTGCAGTGTTGCAACGCTTTTGTATCTTTTCCTGATTTCGGCTTACAGTTATGCTTTAGCCAACTCCACCAAACGTTTGCCTAACTCGTACGCCTTTTCGAGGTCAACAGGGAACTGCTTGTCGCGCACCTCTGCCTTGTGAGCCTCGCTGAAGGTAGCAGCATCATAGCGGTCGTAGTTAGAAAACTGGTAGGTGTCGTAAGAGCGTAATATCTCCGTAGGACCAAACACACCAAGCTGCTGAGCCGAGGTGTCCATAAGAATAGGATAGTTCATCTGACGATACACCTCTTCGTTGGGGCAGTTCATCGTATAGATGGTAGCTGAGCAGATGCGTTTCAGCACAACAGGCTTGGAGTAGTCAGAGTAGTTAACTGCAGGAAACTCCATACGCTCCATAAAGGCACGGAGGGCAGCTGACGGATAACCACAATAGTTGGGCGAACCACACACCAGCACATCGGCCTCTACAGCCTTCTGGAGTATGGGCTGGAGGTCATCCTTGAAAGAGCATACACCCTTCTTGCCTCCCTTTACCTTGCAGGCAAAGCACGACATACAGCCCCTGTAGTTCAGACTGCGGTCGTAAAGATTAATCAGTTCCACCTCGGCACCAGCCTCACTGGCACCCTCCATGGCACGCTTCAGCAGCTGTGCCGTATTGCCGTTCTTACGCGGACTTCCATTGATAAATAATGCTTTCATCATATTGTGTTCCTTTTATGTTCGTTTGTTATTGCAGATATCTGCCATTCTGCCTTCCCACAGTGCATTATGGCATTGCGCAAAATTACACATAATAAATAAAACAGCCAAATAAAAAGCATATAAAAAAAGACTTGCCAATTTTTGAGCAAGTCCCTTTTGTAAATTATACGTGTTTTACGGAAGAAAATTATCATCCTATGTCATATTTATGTATTTTGCTAAATTGGAATTTACTTCAATAAACCATAAATGAGTATGTCATAGATATTATCGCCCTTAATAGCTGCTTTGCGCATGACATCTTCCTGTATAAAACCATTCTTCATTAAAACACGCTGAGATGCCAAATTGGGATGAAAGACATTTGCCGTAATTCGGTTGAGACCAAGTTCCTTTATTGCTATCTCACACACTTGCCCAACTGCCTGACTCATCAGCCCACGATTCCAATAGTCTTTCAATAACATGTAACCTAATTCGCCGTCAAACCTGCATATATCTGCTTTTCGTTCAATGGAAACACTGCCAATAATTATCCCATCCACGACTACGGAACGGAAAGTTCCGTCAATGCCTTCACTTTTGGCAACCATATTTAGCCACCAATTAGCATCATCTTCAGTATATGGATTCGGCAATCTGTCTGACAAGTATGTCCTATCAACGGCATTGCATAATTCTATCAATCCTTTTTTGTCAGCTAAAGACCATTTACGCAATTCTACTTTCATACTATTAAATTCCGATTTATTTACTATCCTCTATTGCTTCCAACTACATACGAGCAATATTTACTGAGCAGATTGGACAATGGCAAATCGCCTTTTTGGTAGCGGTCTGCATCGAGTCTGAGAATTCTTTCGCATATTGGTTTCTTACCTTTATATAATGCATTGAGATATGGAATGCCATTCTCCTCAGTGATACTTACCTCTGTGAAGAACTGTGTCAAGTCCTCCGCATCATAAACGATGGAGTAACTTGGACGCTTAGCTCCTGGAATGTCCTCTTTCAGTATGTTCTTGTCAACCAAGTCCTGTATGTCA
>JAEEVS010000088.1:0-2283 GCA_016290975.1 Prevotella sp.
CATTGCTTATTTCATTACCGTCAACCTTTACAATATCTATGACTTCGTAGAAACTGTTCGTTCTGCTGTCCAGACACGTAAAGGGAAGATACACAAATGGTATCTTTATAGTACTATCACCGACAAGATTTGTAAGAGATGAAAAAGATACTCAAAGAATCCCTTGTTTCGGCAGTGCTGTTTTTTAGCGTCCTGATCCTCACCTTTCAGGTGGATTGGATGAAACTCCTGAATCTCACCCCAACCATCGTAGGCGACAAGCTATCAGAATGGGTATGGAACTTGACGTATACAGGACTTCATGAAGTAAAGAGCGACAACGTGCGTCTGCCAGTAGACACCTTAGTCAACGAAATGTGTAAGGCTAACGGCATTGATACGGCAAGTATTAGTGTGGTAGTTAGCAGGAATGATGAAGTGAACGCCTATGCTACAGTGGGAAGACACATCATTATAAATACTGGTCTTATCGAGCGAATGGACAATGAGGCTCAGCTCTGTGCTGTCATTGGTCACGAGGTAGCCCACCTTGAGCTGGGACATATACAATCCGGTATTCGTCAGCAAGCCATTTTCCAAGTAATGCTGATACTGCTTACAGGCAATGGTAATGCTGATGGTCTCATCAGCATTACCAGCGATATGATTAACAACTCCATCACACGAGCCAAAGAAGATCAGGCAGACGAACAGGGAGCACGTTATCTCTATGCAATGCATTTAGATCCAATGGAAATGGCTAATACCTTGGAGTCATTCGAGAGTTATGGCATCTTGTCGTATCTCACTGACCACTCTGACAGTAAGGAACGTGCAGAACATATTCGCAAGATGCACTTCAAGAAAACTACTTACCGCCCTATCCTATCTTCAGAAACATGGAAGGCACTCAAGGAAGGGTAACACCTCTTGGATAAAAAACATCCCCTCGTTAGATAATCGTTTCTAACGAGGGGATGTTTTTTCTTGGTTGTTTTACTTGAGCGTATCTTCAAAGGCAATAAAAGCCTGTTTTACTATCTCAACAGCCTCATCGAGCGAACAGTTCAGTCGTCCACCAGAGGCATTCAGATGTCCGCCACCATTGAAGAAGCGTGCAGCCACTTCATTACAGGGGAAGTCATCAACAGAGCGCAGACTTACCCAGATCGTGTTATCGCGGTCTGTATCCTCACGCAAAGAAATGCTCAACTTCAAGCCCTTAATTTGCAGTGGCATATTCACCAGTCCTTCAGCATCACCCTTGATAAAATGGAAACGCTTCAGGTCTTCTCTTGACAAAGTATAGAAAGCAGCATGGCGCTCCTCATCAACTACCAAGCGATTACACAACACATGCCCCACCAAGCGTAAGCGATGTTCGCTATAGTTATGATATACGTTGCGATAAATCTTATCCTTATCTATTTGCTTGGTAAGCAGCTGGCTGATGATGAGGAAGATGTCGGGATGGTTGGAGTTATAGGTAAAGCCACCCGTATCGGTCATCATACCACAGTAGATAGGACCGGCAAAGTGCTTACCCAACTGCTCGAAATAGCCCAACTGCCATACTACGCGGAACACCAGTTCGGCAGTAGAAGAGGCTTCTGGGTGAGAGACACAGACCGTAGCATCGATGTCGGGCTCAGGATGGTGGTCAATAAGCACCTTCTTCGCAGGCGAGTTAGCTAGTGCAGATGCCATCTCGTCGGTACGTGAGTAGGCATTAAAGTCTAAGCAGATAATCAAGTCGGCTATCTTCAATACCGTATCTACATACTCTGGGCGCTTATCGTAGCGTACTAACTTCTCCGAGTTGGGCAGCCAATGCAGATAATCGGGATATTGGTCGGGCACCACCATCAAGGGTTCCTTACCCATCTGGTGGAGCACCTCACCCATAGCCAACATAGAGCCCAGTGCATCACCGTCAGGATTCTGATGACAGCAAAGCACCACCGTCTGTGTATTTTCAAGCAGGGAGCGCAGTGTGCTGCACTCCCCGTCTGTCATAATCGGTTCAAGCATTCTCTATTGTTTATGATTAAAACAGCTTGTTAGGATATACACCATCATTTACTAACTGCTGAATACGATCTACTGTAGACTGGCGGTCGGCAGCATAGGTTACACCAAACCACTTAGAAGTAGTGTCGAGCACCTCTACAGTAGCAGTACCGTCATTGATAAGCTTGTTAACCATCAAAGGAATAAAGAACTCAGCCTTCAGGTTCTCCATATTCTTCGGATCACTCAGGAACTCCTTGAAGTATTCCTCACTATACTCGAAGTAATCGGGAG
>JAEEVS010000089.1:0-35742 GCA_016290975.1 Prevotella sp.
AGTAACCTGTCGCGAGGACAAGGGTGGCACTCCTACCCAAAAGCCTACTCCTAACCCCTCTATGAAGGGAAGGGGACAGGAAGAGGATAATGCCTACTCCACCAAAAAAGGCAGGAAGGCAGCAGAGCGTCAGCGAGCCTTCGACGAGCGCAAAGCCCTTTTCGAGATGTTAGGACAGGAAGAGGGGTGGGCACGCAGAAAACCAAAGAAGAAAAAGTAACCCTTGAACCATTCCATCCCCATTATTCTCCATACCACATACTTCGGAAGTGTTAATTGGTACAGACAACTGGTCCGTGCCGAGGGGGATGTGTATATTGATGCCTGCGAAAACTACATTAAGCAGACCTCTCGCAACCGTTGCGAGATTGCAACAGCTAACGGCAAGCAGATACTGACGGTTCCCGTTAACGTTAAGGTTCCCGTTAAAAATGTTCTCGTCAGCGAGCACGGCAACTGGCGCCACCAGCATTGGGAGGCACTGAAGAGTGCCTACGGTATGTCACCCTTCTTCGACTACTATCAGGATGACATCCGCCCCTTCTTTGACGAGGAGGTCTTCAAGGCAAACAACTGGCAGAGACTCTTTGACTACAACCTCGCCATAATGCGTAAAATGCTCGATTTAATCGGGGTAAAGAAAGAAATAAAACTAACGAGCATCCCCCCAACTCCCCCACAAGGGGAAAGAGTTTTTCACGTTCCCGTTAACGTTCCCGTTCATTACTACCAAACCTTCCAGAAACGTCACGGCTTTATCCCCAACCTTTCCATCCTCGACCTCCTGTTTAACGAAGGACCAGAGGCAATACTCTATCTAAGATAAGGTAATGGATTTTACCACGTGCATGTCGATGCTTAGCAAGAGCGGACTGTTGCTAAGCAATAGCAGATTGTTGCCAAGCAAGGAGATAAAATTAACTAGCAAATTTTGTGAATTAACTAGCAAATTTTAAAAATTAACTAGTTAATTTAATAGAGAAGCTAAGCTATCAGGTACGGATGCTTAGCATGTTTGTGTGCTTGATATGCCTTGGCATTAGATTTTAGAGCGTTTTCACTTTGGAACTTATTTCTTTATATACATGGTTTTGCGTTGCCAATCAAAAGCATACTGGCTTCTGAAAGCTCTCAATCCTACGAGTCCAGTCCATTTGGCATTGGGCGCAATATACTTTGCCTTTATCGGAATCCTTACATCACGGAAAGTATCGCCACAGATTTTCATTCTCTCGCTCTTTAATAAGAATCCTCTTACCCTACCCTTGTCATCACGTGATTTCTTTATTGCCTCCTCTTCAGCTTCCATCATAGCGGCCACCTGCTCGTTATTCTCAGATAGAGTAAGATGATTAGGATTACCCATATCAACGATGAATTCGCCTTGAATGACGTATTCATGATGGTTTAGCTCTACTCTTGCCACAGTAGTAAGCATAGGTCTGATGTCTTTCTTCTCAAAGTGAAGGGGGAATGCCTCCCATTTTCCTTCTGCAAGCTCGTATCTGAAAGGCTTCTCCTTAAACGTGATATTCTGCTTCACCTGGTTTACTATCATGACGGATGAGGTGTCAGTTGGGTGACGCAGACATTGTACTGGCAGGAACTGATAGGTCATTGGCTTGTCTGTAACGATTACAGGTCCACGATAAAGCACCTCGCCAACTGAGAAGGAGCCTCTACCTCTATATAATACCTCATAGCCCCTTTTGGAGCCTAACTCTGATATTACACCCTTCTTCACTGGTTTCACCTCCAAATTAAGTTCATCCTTATGAGCTTCGTAAAAATCTTCTGTCATATTGAATGCATTAGCACCTGTTTCCAGCATCGCCTGCATTTTGGTTCCTGCAACTGTTATATCGACAAAATAATGTCCCTCTTTTTCTTCGAATGACATAACTTTGTCTTCTGCTGACACACCATTTGTCACAAAGAGCATCATCAATACGAAGAATAAACTCCTAAGTACAGCATTTTCCTTTTTCAAAACCCTATTGAGTTGGTAGAGTGAAGGGAGAGCAATCATCAGTGAACATACGACTGCCTGATAGACTGCTGCATTACTGCCGAAGTAATCGACTAATGGGGCATCGATTGGCAGAGAGGGGAAAAGCTTCGCAAAGACATAAGCGAAGGAATTGTTTATCCAATGAACAAGAAAACAGAGCAACAGACTGCCTGTACGAGTGAAGAGCCAACCAAGGAGCAGTCCCATAATAAAGGCATGGGGAATCTGTGCAAGATTGAAATGGATGGCTGAGAAGAAACAAGCAGAAACAACTATTGGTACCCAAGTCTTGGAAATGGCTGAATATTCTTTATCTCGAATCCATCGCTGCAAAGCGGTTATTATGGCACCACGGAAAACTATCTCCTCAGCAAGAGGTGCGAGCATACACACAGCGAAATAGCCTTCTGGGGTCTGGAGCATCTGAATCAACACCTCGCCGATGCTATCCTTGCGCCAAGCCTCAGGTATCATTTCTTCGATGAAAGCGAGGGGGATGATGATTCCTATACCAAGAAGAACAGTCCAGAATACCTCCACCCAAGGACGAGTGCGGATATATTCGCGACCTACCCTATACCATTTCAGACTGAGGAACAGGATAATCACAATAACATTTATCGTGATGGAGGTTATGGTCAGAACCTGAGCTGACTGATTGTCTGTTTCAGGGTAGAAGTATTTTAGCACAACACTTATGCCAACTGTCATTAGCAACTGGAGTGCTATAAATACAATAATGTATAGGAGAGACTTTTTCACAATTAGAAATTAGGAATTAGAAATTAGAAATTTGTCCTTCTCTATCTGCTCCTTCAGGGCTTCTGGTGAAGAAAATTGCTGTTCGTCACGAACCTTATGAAGAAACTCAACGGTAATCACACGACCATACAAATCCTCGTTGAAATCGAAGATATTTGTCTCTATCGTGACTCCTCTGGCAGGCTCAGCATCATGATAGGTAGGACGAGTGCCAATGTTTGTCATACCCTTATACTTTAGGGTGTCAATCACCACATTCACAGCATACACCCCGTTAGGAGGAAGGAGTTTATGCTCAGGAGGCATGATATTGGCAGTAGGAAAACCTAAGTGGCGACCTTCCTTATGACCATCTACCACAGTGCCCGTGACAGAATAAGGTCTGCCAAGGGACATCGTAACCTCCTCCATTCTGCCGTCAACCACAGCGTGGCGCACCTGAGAAGAGGACACCCTCACTCCACCCACATCAACAGGGTTTGCAAGTATCACTCTAATGCCCAGTTCCTTACCATATCTGTGATAATCCTCAAAGGTCTCCTGTACGTTGCGCTTACCAAAACGATTGTCATAGCCCAGCAAGAGAAGATGAACACCACACTCATCGCGAAGATAATGCTTCATGAAGTCATAAGCCGTAACCTGAGCCAACTCACGATTGAAGTTCAACACAGCCACATTCTCCACCTCTTTCTCTAATAGGGCTTTCTTTTCCTCAAGAGTAGTAAGAAGTTGGGGAGTGAAGGTTGAGTCGAAAAGTTCGCGAGGGTGTTTATCGAAAGTTACGATGAGAGGGGTCATATTATACTTTGCAGCCACCTCCTTCAAGCGGTTTATGACATAAAGATGACCACAATGTACTCCATCGAAGTTACCTATAACAGCAGCAACACTATTCTTTGATGTTATCTCTTTACGCAACAGTTGCATCCAGGCATTACCAAGAGGGTCATGTATGGCATTGATGCCCATACGCTTAGCTCCTTCGCAATTCCTGGCGGAATCATCGAAGAAAATGATATCTTCAGCCTTAACGCCAGTCTTATCCATCACATGCTGAAAGATTCTTTCATCGGGCTTCACTATGCCCAGTTCGCACGAAAGGAAAACATGGTCGAAATAGTCCTCTACCTTATAGCCGTCAACGCCGAAGAACTTCTCAACGGACAGGTTCCAGTGCATCCAGTTGGTGTTGGAGAGTATTGCCGTCTTATAGCCAAGGTCGTCATGAAGATGTTTGATAAAACGCAGTTTTTCTTTGCTGATACCAGTAAGCAACTCGTTCCATGCCCATATAATGTCCTCATTGGAAGCTGTACATGGGTGAACCACTCCATTCTCATCAGTAACAGCCGACTGACGACGAGCCTCATCACAAAAATCCTCGGTTTTACCGCCTAATTCTATCTCATGAAAGAGGTCTTCAGAACGATGTTCATCTACATAGCCAGCAATAGCTCCGCACCCTATCTTGTAGAGTGCATTGACACAACGTTGCTTGTCGAGGTCAACGATTACGCAACCAAAGTCAAAAAGGAGAAGTTTATTTGAGGAGAGATTCAATTTCATTTTCTATATTGCTTATCTGCTCACCACGCTTGTAGAGAGTGTTAGAACGGTCAATCAAGAAATATGTAGGCAACTGCTGAATGAAATACTTATCAAGATAAGATGATTTCAAACCATCATTATCACGAACGCAAATCCAAGGCAGAGCAGCTGTCTGAGTCTTCCAGAAATGCTCGTCAGGATCGAGCGAAACCTGGTAAATCTGGAAACCCTGAGCATGATACTTATTATAAAGTTCACGCAACATCATGATGCGCTCAGTACTGTTGTCTGAAGCAAAGACATGAAAATCAAGAAGCACTACTTGTCCCCTCAGTTCACTGAGCGAACGGATCTTGCCCTTATTGTCAACAAGAGGAATGTCTATGAGCGAAACCTCAGAAACTTTTGAGGCATCTATCTTATAAGGCTGTTCCTTAGCCTTGAGAATGCGTATCTGCTTCATGCCCTCAATAGCGATGTTATGGAGGTTTTTGCCACGCAAAGCCTCAGGGTAATAGGTGTCCCAAGAGGTGGCTACTGCAGCAAAGGTCTTAACGTCCATCTCTGACTCTCGAGGATTGAATATCAACTGGTCGCCGAGAGACTGGAACAGGGCAAAGTAAGCATAAGCCTTCTGTGGCTCCTTGAAGATATAGTTCATGCGAACATTATCTTTATAGGCATCAACCATCTTCCTTATGCTGTCACCTGTCTGTTCTGCACCCAAGGTAGGATTAGTGCTGACCATCAGAGCCTTGGCAAGCAACTGCTGCTGAAGGAGAGACAGTTCCTTGATTTTCTCACAGTTTTCGCTACCGCTTATCTCATAGTTGGTTGACATAGTAGGATAAGAAGCCTTCACCTTAATAGTCTCGATGGAATCGACACTTATGTTAATAATTCCGTTAGAAATACGCAAGCGATAAAAGTCTGGCGCCTCAGGTCTCTCGCCAGTAAAGACAAACGCTCCATCGGCATCCAGCTTAACAGAGTCAACAACCACAGGACCGTCAAGACTCATATTCTCAAAATAAAGAACAGAATCCTTAGCCTCCGTAATGTTACCCTCCACTCGGAAGCCCTCCTTATTACATGACACGAGCGCAAAGGCAGCAAAACCTGCCACGAGTACCGATTTCATTATACCCAAAACATAGTTCTTCATTATAGCAAATGTTTGATTTTGAGTGCAAAGGTAATAAAATTTTATAAAAATACTATGCTTTACATGAAACTTTCAACTTTTATTTGTAACTTTGCCGTGTGAACTTATTCTCATCACATAGCCTGCAAATCATTGTCACGGTGGCATGTACGTTGCTTATGGCGACTACAGCCAATGCCCAGAAGCATAAGGACAAAAAACCAGAAGACCGCATGGTGGACATGGACAGTCCTACCTTCGTGCCAATGGTGAGAGTGGGCAAGGTGCTTGAGGGTGGCGACAGCATAAAATATGTAGAGATGAACAACGTCTATGTGTATGGACCGCTGGAGTTTAAGAACGAGAAGCAACGCAAGGCATACAACAGACTGGTGTTCAACGTAAAGAAAGTGTTGCCCATAGCCAAGGAGGTGAACAGAGCCATAATAGAAACCTACGAGTATCTGGAGACCCTGCCTAATGAAGAAGCACGCAAAGCCCACATGAAGGTGGTGGAGAAAAGCATCAAGGCGGAATATACGCCAAGGATGAAGAAACTGAGCCTCAGCCAAGGCAAACTACTGATTAAACTCATCTATCGAGAAACGAACTCCAGTTCATACGACCTTGTTAAAGCCTTCCTCGGCAGTACGAGAGCCGTGTTCTACCAGTCGTTCGCCTGGATGTTTGGCGCTTCACTCAAAAAACAATATGACCCTCAAGGCAAAGACCGCCTGATAGAACGTGTGGTCAGACTGGTGGAGGCAGGACAGCTATAGAATGAAGAATGAAAAATTAAGAATTTATAAACGAACGTGATTAGCGTAGCAACATAATATAGAATCTTATACAATAAAACCAAACAATATGAAAAGAAATCTATTACTGATTGCGATGCTGGTGCTGACCACCATCACTTCACAGGCTCAGATTAGCGACTACACAATGGTAGAAAACAAGTTGTTAGCCTTCCCTACGGCACGAGGCTTCGGAAAGTATGCCACGGGTGGACGTGGCGGCAGCGTTGTCGAAGTTACAAACCTCGACGACACTGGCGAAGGATCACTGCGATGGGCACTTAAGGAGGCTGCTAAGGCTGACTCGTGGGATGCGCAGTCTACTACAATCGTGTTCCGTGTCAGCGGTATCATCACACTCACGAGTGATATCCGCGCCAAGGTACACAATGTTACCATTGCTGGACAGACAGCTCCTGGCGAGGGTATCCTCATTCGTGGTGCCAAACTGAACTTCGGTGGATCTAACGACCTCATCATCCGTAACATCCGTGCCCGTCTGGGTGTCAAGGAATTGGAACGTAAAGACGGTGAGAGCGATACAGACTACAAGAAGCGTTGCTTTATATCTGGTGGCTCCATTGGCATCGAGAATGCCCGCAACATCATCATCGACCATTGTTGCTTCGGCTGGAGTGGTGAGGAGAACATGACCATGTATGACAACTTTTTCACCACCGTACAGTGGTGCATCGTACATGAAGGTCTTTATGATGCTGGTCATACAAAAGGAGCACGCAGTTATGGCTGTCAGTGGGGTGGAGCACCTGCTACCTATCACCACAACCTGCTGGCTAACAACTACAATCGTACACCTCGCATCAATGGTGCAAGCAATGAGAACCAGGACAGAAACGTCTTCTTGGAGTACCTAAATAACGTCAACTTCAACTGGGCGAAAGCTAACTCCTGCTATGGCGGTGAGAATGAGGCTGGAGAGTTTTCATCCCATGAGTGTAACTTCGTAGCAAACTACTACAAAGCAGGGCCTGCCCGCAGTATCTCCAATTCCAACTACTTCGTTGAGATGTCATCAGCTCGCAGTGGCAAGACTCTGACAGCGGCTTCTCTTTGGTATATCGCAGATAATGTTATGCTCGGCAAGGATGCCGCCACCAACGATAACTGGTCAGCCATCAACAACAAGACCGGCTTCGCTATCAACGACATGAAGGGCACTGAGTGGCTCTATCCATCTGATAAGTACACTCGCCTAGAAAACTCCGTTATCGACGACTACGACAAGTATCGCACACCTGTTGAAACAGCAGAGAAAGCTTATGAGAATGTGCTAGCGAAGGTGGGTACTATCAATAGAGATGCTGTCGAGAAGCGTGTCATCGAGGATGTTACCACCGGAACCCCCAAATACAAGAATAACGGCTCGCTGAAGACTGGTATAATCGACACCCCTGCCGATGCCGAGGGTTACCAAACCTATGCTGAAGCTACAGCCGTTACCGATAATGATCACGACGGTATGGACGATGCATGGGAAACAGCCAATGGCTTCAACCCCACAAATGCTGAGGATCGCAACAACATTGTAACGACTGAGGGCTATACTGCCTTGGAGGTGTACCTCTGTCACCTAATGGGCGAGGAACTCACCATAATCACTGGCGTAGATAGCATTAACACATCCACTACCACCAACCTTAACGTTGAAAAGATAGTTGTCGGTAACCGCCTCATAATCAAAAAGGGCAACAAAGCATATAACGCTATAGGTCAAATCACAAAATAAAGAAAACTTTTCGCAAAAAAACACAAAAAACGGAAAAATAATGCCATTTGCGTGTCATTTTTTCTTTTTTATATGCATAAATGACCATTTTTTCACCTAAAAATTTGTGCACGTATACAAAAAATACTAACTTTGCACACACTAAAACTAAGTCTGCTAACTATAATTACAATCATCATATGAAAATTTCTACCCACCTGATTACCTTGCGTAATCTCTTCTTTACATTCGCGTTACTGACCATTTCAGCAACACAGTCATCAGCTGCTGTCACTATCAACCAAGCAGGAGGATGGCTCGAAACCGCATGGGTTGAATGGACCAACCTCAGTGGAGCACAAGCATATAACGTCTATGTGAGTCCTGCAGGACAAAATTCATGGACAAAACTCGACTATGAACTGGTGCGCAACTACGGTACATACGGACGTGCAGATGCCGTTGGACTGAAGGCTGGCATCTATCAATTGAAGGTTGTGCCAGTAAATGGCAAGGGAGAAATGACCAGTGAAGCCTCAATCACAGACAATCTAGAGGTTCGCGCCCACAATCGTCAGGGCTATGCACACTATAACCGTCCAACAAGTGGATGGCTTGAGGGTGTTGGCGCATATAAGAATGACGGAACGCTGAAGGACAATGCTATAGTGCTTTATGTGACGTCAAAGAATGCTAAGACCATCACCGTAACATGGTCCAAGACCTCTACAAGCGGTAAGGAGTCCGAAGTAACCTATACTGGCATACAGGATATTCTTGATGGTTATCGCAAGTGCACATATTCTGGCGCACTGCAGAGACCTCTCTGTATTCGAGTTGTAGGCACTATCAAGAATGGTGATACCGACAAGTTTTTGTCAAGTCAGGGATTGATGGTAAAGGCTGAAGCCGCTGCAACAGAATTACCACTGACCATTGAGGGCATAGGCAAGGATGCAACTTTTTATAACTTCGGCATGCAGGTAAGTAACTGCGTGGGTACTGAGATACGTAACCTCGGCATTATGCTTTGTCTTGACGACGGAATAGAGATATCTCGTGAGAACTCCCACGTTTGGGTTCACAATATGGATATGTTCTATGGCGAAGGAGGCAGCGGCGACAAGGTAAAGGGTGATGGTGCCATCGATACCAAGGCTTCCACCTTCTGTACAATTTCCGACAACCACTACTTCGACTGTGGCAAATGCTGCCTCGTTGACGCAAAAGCAGCACTGGAAGATAACGAAGTAATAGACTATGCTGATAATCTTACCTACTGTGGCAACTGGTTCGACCATGCTGACCAACGTCTGCCTCGACTTCGTCACGGGCACGCGTTCCATATATATAATAACTACTACGATGGCAATGGTTTGTATGGCGTAGGTCTCGCATCAGCTTCATGTGCTTTTGTTGAGAACAACTGGTTCCGTAATTGTCGCTACCCTATCGTTTCTTCAGCTCAGGGTTCTGACCTTTGGCATGTTGCTGACCTCAAGGCGCAGGGAACAAAGTCAAAGGGCGTGATGAGTGGCGAAGCAGGTGGTGTCTGCAAGGCATACAATAACCATATCGAGGGCGCCAAGTCATACTTCAACCAGAACAGCAACAGTACATACGGTCTTGATGCATACGAGGTATCATCACGTAGCGAGAAGGTTCCTTCTAACATTACAGCAACAAACGGAGGATCAACCTACAGCAATTTTGATACAAATGGCGAACTCTATGACTGCACCCCAGTAGCAACAGAGAATGTTGTTGCATATGTTACAGGTCAGTATGGTGCGGGTCGTTGTCAGAAGGGTGACTTCTCATGGGAGTTTGATGATGCTACGGAAGATTCTAACAAAGAGGTTATTCCCGAACTCAAGAGTGCATTACAGGCTTACAAGTCCACGTTTGTAGGTTTCTACTCACAGCCCACTGCGATAAAGAACGTTAACGCTAACTCCCTCTCTGCTAGAGATGGCTGGGGTGAGTCTTTTAACCTCGCTGGTCAGCAGGTTCCAGCAGGCTATAAGGGTTTGGTAATATCATCAGGAAAGAAAATCATTCGATAAAAAACTAACTATAATACTAACTGACAATGAAGAAATCTATTATTACAATCATCACAATGCTTCTGTGCATCAATCAAAGCTATGCACAGTTATCTCCATTTGACGAGAATGCTCCCGTTGGTTGGGCTTCTGTAGGTACAGAGTGTACGGGTAGTAACAACCAGAATCCTGTTGTTGTTACAACAGAGGAGGAACTTCGCTCCGCTTTGCAGGGATGTAAAGGCGGTAAGGCTTCCAAGACTATTTATATAAGTGGAGAGATATTCCTCGGAGAGAAACTTCGTTATGATGGTGTAAAGAACTGCACTATCTATGGTTTACCAGGCTCACTGCTTTACAACTACAACCATTCAGATGTTGCAGATGCCAACCCTGGTTTCTATTGTCAGAAGTGGGAGAACTGCATAATACGTAATGTCACCATCAAAGGACCTGGTGCTTATGATATCAGTGGATGTGACAATATCTCACTCGTTGGCAGCACCAATATATGGATTGACCACTGCGACCTACAGGATGGTATGGACGGCAACCTCGATGCAAAGGATGGAGCTGATAAGATTACCATTTCATGGTGTAAGTTTGCTTACTACATCGCTCCTTGGGCAAGGCCTGGTGAGAGCGATGACCACCGTTGTTCCTCAATGTGGGGTTCAAGTAATAACCGTGATGAAGAAGGTAATCTGAATTCCACATTCGTAAATTGCTGGTGGTATCATGGTTGCGGACAGCGTTGCCCACGTATTCGCTTTGGTAATGTGCACATTGCTAACTGCCTGTGGGAGAATGGCACAGAGGATGATCCTGCACAGTATTGTGTTGGCATAGGACATGGTTCAGACCTGTATATTGAGAATGGTGACTTCTCTCATACTGTTTTGAAGACTGGTCAGTCTGATATGAGAGGTCATAACAAATACTACCTCACAGAAAAGAAAGTGTATGAACTGACTATCAAGGGTTGCATTGGTGAAGCCGACGCACAGGAACAGGGTGCTGGCAACACACATGGTTTCTACAATCCATATTCTGATACCAACTACAAACTGCGCACATATTCTGCAGACTACGTTGCTGACATCATCAGAGACCCTGAAACTGGTGCTGGTGCTACTCTTGATGAGGATCTTCTTGCTACTCGTGGTAATGAGCACTGGGGCGAATATACCCCTACAGCCATAAAAGGTGTGGCTGACAATAGTGAGGCTCAGGTAGTGGGCATACGCTATTACAACACTAATGGCGCTTTGCTTGACGCTCCACAGAAGGGCATCAACATCATGGAGTTCCAGATGAGCGACGGTACTAAGGTGGTGAACAAAATAAAGAAATGATCTAGTATATTATAAAGATGACGCGTACATTATATATAATAGCATTCATAATATCATTCCCTCTGACCATCCTGGCTCAGTTGTCACAATATGATGCCAACAAGCCTATAGGATGGTGCACACTCGGCAATGGCATTACTGGTGATGAGACTAACAACGTCTATCACGTCACCACCTACGACGAGATGAAGGCAGCCTTTCAGAAAGACAAGGGCATGGACCATGTGGAAAACCGCACCATCTATTTCGATGCTGACATCTTCGTGCCAACAAAGTTTTTCGTGGGAGGAGCTAAGAACCTGACTCTATATGGCAAACCTGGTACTAAGCTATACAACAACATCCACTCAGCTGTACAGGATGAGTCTGGCATCTTCTACTTCAAAGAATGTGAGAATCTCATCATACGCAACATTGTGATGGAGTGTGCTGGTGCATTCGACAACAGTTCAGCTGACAACATGCAGCTGGTAACCTGCAAGAATGTATGGGTTGACCACTGCGATTTCCTTGATGGCGTTGACGGTTGTCTTGACATTAAGACTGGCTCAGACAACATCAGCATAACATGGTGCCGTTTCCGCTATCTCCTACCCTTCTGGCCTGACGGCAAGGGAGGAGCCAACGACCACCGTTTTCCTCTGCTCATAGGTAGTGGTGACAAGAATACTGAAGACATCGGTCATCTTAACACCACCATAGCCTACTGCTGGTTTGACGAGGGCTGCATGGAGCGTACACCACGTGTCAGAAAAGGCAAGATTCACGTAGTCAACTGCGACTACACCAATGTGGGTGCCCACTATCTCGTAGGTCCTGGCTACCTCGCTAACATTTATGAGGAAAAGTGCGACATGACAGCAATAGACCTTAACCTGCCAAACAACAGCGAATTTACTAAAAACACCCAGGACGGTTCCAAGACCCTTGAGTGGAAGAATTACGCTACGGAGAAGAACTACAAGGACTTCAACCTCACTATCACCGATGTGCTTGGCGGACAGGACGTAAAGATAAGTTCTGGAAGTAATGCGTTCTACAACCCATACCAAGACGGCAGTGCAATCGGAGTAAAGGCATATGACAAGACGCTTGTAAAATCTTTCGTTGAGAATGCCGAAACAGGTGCTGGCGCAACACTCGACTATGACCTGCTTGACACTCGTGGCAACGATGCTCAACTCGAGCCTACTGGCGTAACTAACGTTAACGCTAACGGGAACGGAGTCACAAATACCACCTATTATAACATGGCGGGCGTAAAACTCAGCAAGCCTCAACGAGGAATTAACATAATAAGATATAATAACAAAACAATAACAACTATTCTAAACTAATCATCACTATGACTAAAATTTTACAATCATGGAAAAGAATGCTTGCCTCATCATGTATGGCAGCATTAGCTATTGTCTCTGTTCATGCTACAGACATTCACGTTGCTACTACAGGTAGCGACACTAATGATGGTACAGAGGCAGCTCCTCTTGCTACCATCCACAAGGCTATGGAACTGGTAAAGGCAGGTGACCGCATCCTCGTTCATGAGGGTACCTACACTATCTCTGAGCGTATCAAGATTCCAGAGTTGCCAACCAATGCTGACAAGCGTTGCGAACTGCGTGCTTATCCAGAGAGTGCAGTAGGCAAGGTAATCATCGACGGTTCTGCCATGAACCACACTACCCAGAATGAGTTTAAGATGGGACGTTGTATCTACGTCAACCACCTCGCTAACTACTGGACCTTCTACGGACTGGTGCTCCAGAATGCAGAAGATAACGGTATGAAGGTGGAGGGTTCTTATAACATCATCGAGCGTTGTATTTTCCGTTGGAACAATGATACAGGTCTGCAGATAGGTATGTTCAAGGACTTCACTATAGAGGAGACAAAGTCATTCCCTATCAGCGGTCAGCCTCAGTTCAACCCTGGCTACACATATTGCCGTTACAACAAGGTCATCAACTGTGACTCATACGAGAATGCTGATGCAAGAACCTATAATGGTAGCGATGACTACGGCGATGCTGACGGTTTCGCATGTAAGCTCTTCCCTGGACCTGGCACAGAGTTCCACGGATGTCGCGCATGGACAAACTCAGATGACAACTGGGACCTCTATATGGTTTATCACCCAGTAGTAATCGACTCTTGCTGGGCATACAACGCAGGTCGTACTAAGGATGGTAAGGACGTAGGTAATGGTAACGGCTTCAAACTCGGCGGCGGTGGTACCTCAGGTGGTGCAGCATTCGCTCAGTCAACAGGTGCTCACGTTGTTACCAACTGTGTTGCTTTCGGCAACCTCAAGAAAGGCTTCGACCAGAACAACGCATACGAGGGAATGTATATCCTTAACTGTGTAGGTTGGGGCAATGACTTCAACTATCGTTTCTCTACAGAGTTCAAGTATGGACTTATGGATATCCACAACTGTATAGGTTGGGGTGCTAAGAGCAACAACCACGAGTTCCTCTCAAGCGGTCCTGAGCACAATACTCAGTATAACTCATGGACAGACATTGATGGTTGCGAACCAATCAAGGATAAGAAGATTAAGACAAAGGACTACAGCGGCGAGTTCCAGTCACTCTCTGTTGCTGACTTCCAGGCTGAGCGTGAGGCTGATGGTTCACTGCCTAACAACGGTTTTGCACGTCTGAAGGAGACAAGCACAGTCTTCAAGGATAAGGGTATGCCTATCATCGGTTACACTCCTACACGTAAGATGACCCAGGCAGAGGCTGAGGCTGCAGGTGTAGAACTTATCACTGCTGACGATATCTATATCGGTTATAACGATGCAGCACCTGAGTTTGGTGCCTTCGAGCTTCCAGGTGTTCCTTACGAGTTTGAGAGACCTCAACCTATCGAACTTACTTGTAAGACTGCAAACTCTTCACAGGAGGTTATCGCGGGTTCTGCTATCGAGCCTATCGTTTATGAGTGGAACGACGTAGCTACAAGCGGTGTAGTAACTAATCTTCCTGCTGGTCTGACATCTTCTATTGAAGGCAACACTCTGACCATCAGTGGTACACCAACAGCTGGCGGCACATTCACAGTTACTGCTTCAGCTGATGCTACAAGCCCTGTAAAACCACGTACTACTACTGGTAGCATCAAGGTGGTTACTCCATTCCGCGTTCTCACTGGCGACTGGTATCACTTCCAGGATGCATTGGATGCTCTCCCAGTAGACCTCCAGGGTGTTATGGAACTCATAGGTGAGGCTACTGTCTATGACCCAGAATACACAGAGCCTAAGGATGGTAGCATCCCAGCAGGTTGCACACAGGGTGGTATCGATATGGCAAAGAGCGGCGGTGGTATCCGCTGGCACTTCACTGACGGTGTGCTTCAGCTCAAGATCAACCTCCACTTCACAGGTGGTCGTGACTACACCATCAAGTGGACTAATGCTGACAACACTTCTGGTCAGAACAGCATCACTGGCATGACCAAGGGCACCTACTGCGAGTGGGATGTTATCGGTAACGCAGGTCTCACAGAGGACGAAGCTAAGAACATCCGCACTATAGAAATTCTCAATACTAAGTCAAGCGGCGGTGCTCGCGTATATGACCAGTACATCCGCGTACCACTGACAGAGTCTGCTATCAGCAATGTTAACGAAAACGCTAACCTTAACGTTAACGTTCCCGTTAAAGTTGTCAGCGGTGGTCGCATCGTAGTTGTAAAGAACGGCGTTCGTTACGACCTGCTCGGCAGAAAGCTCTAAACACTTTCACACATTATATATAATATATAGATGACAATGAAACGCTTCATATATTCAATGGTCGCACTGGTGCTCTCAATGGGCATCAGTGCTGCCGATAAAGTTACGGAAGACTTCTCTTCACTGACTCTGAATGAGACTCTCAATGGAACGAAAGAACTTCCATCTGGTACATGGTCTTTCTCTGGTGTGCAGTATAAGAACAGCAACAGCGTAAAGTGCTTATCGTTCTCTAACACCAGCAGTACTGTTATCACTCCAGCTTTCGACAATGTTGCCAAGATAGGTTTCGGCTATCGTGCTGGTGGTAGTAACAAGAACGTCAAGATTAGCTATTCTACTGACAATGGTTCTACATGGACAGACGTGGAGACATTTGTCATCAAAAGCAGTTCTTCTACTTTCGCTACATACGGCAAGAAGACTGGCACTGACGAACTCACAGGCGTGAAGTTCCGCGTGCAGGGTGATAACAATGTATTCATGAATTCCTTCACCATCACATTCTCTGACGGAGGTAGCACTACTGACCCAGACGACCCAACGTATATCACCGAGGGTGTATGGGTACCTGTAAAGCCTATCCCTGCTGCAACAGGTAAGACATACTACATCTCTCCTACAGGTAATGATAACACTGGTGACGGTTCAGAGGCAAAGCCTTGGTACAACATCGCAGTGGCTTACGCTGCTGCACAGCCTGGTGACCACATCATCTGTAAGGGTGGTACATATAAGATCAGCAAGTATGGTACTGACGGCAAGCTCACCGTACGCATGAACAAGATTGGTACGGCAGAGAAGCCTATCGTAATCCGTTGCGCTGATGGTGAGAAACCAGTATTCGACTTCGAGCAGCAGCTTATCGACTGTAACCGCAAGACCGGCAATGTAGGTGACCGCGGTATTCTTCTTTCAGGTGACTACCACATCATCTTCGGTATTCACATGATGCACGCTGCCGATAATGCCATTAAGCTTGAAGGTTCACATAACCGCATCGAGCGTTGCGAGTTCTCATATAACCTCGATACTGGCATACAGCTTGGCTTCGGTCATAAGTTTGAAGACACTCACCCAGGCGTAAGCAGCAATGACGGTAGCTATTGTTCTTACAATGACATCATCGACTGCGACTCACACCACAACTGTGACTGTGATGCCAACTACGGCTCTGATGCCGACGGCTTCGCTTGTAAGATGCACAACGGTAAGGGCAACCGCTTCATCCGCTGCCGTGCATGGCGCAACAGTGATGACGCATGGGACCTCTATGAGACCGACTATCCTGTAGTTCTTGCTCAGTGCTGGGCATGGGAGTCTGGTAATGCCGAGGATCATCTTTGGGTTAAGGACTACCTTGACACTTCAGCTTCATTCTCTGGTAACGGTAACGGCATCAAGCTCGGCGGTAATGGCACAGGTGGTAACTCTAAGGGTATTCACTATGCATACGACTGCATCGCCTTCGGTTGCGACAAGAGCGGTTCTGTAAAGGGCTTCGACTGTAACAGCCACCAGGGTGGTCATATCCTCATCGGTTGTCTTGCTTTCGATAACGGCTACGACTTTATGTTTGAGAGCGGTGGTAGCCAGGCCAACACCTTCTTCTATAATAATGTATGCCTTGGCAGACAGGAGATATGTGTAGGTTCTGATGACTATAACGCAGTAAACGCTGCTGCATCAAAGAATGGTTGGAGCAACCACCTCCTGGAGGGTGCATCAAAGGATGACTACCTGTCACTCGACGAGGATGATGCTCTGAAGCCACGTTCATTAGATGGCTCTTACCCACGTAAGTTTGGTCGTCTCGCTTCAGACAGCCAGCTGATTGGTGCAGGTAGCGCAACATACGACATTCCTTCTGGCGCTACATTCGACCCACTGCGTGAGATTATCGCTGATTATCCTTTCCTCAAGCATGAGGTAAATGGTGACGCTCGCGACCTCGGTCCTTACGAGTATGTTCCTGCATCAGCAACTGCTATCAATATCGTTAGCGACAACCTCAAATCTCAAACCTCAAGCCTCAAACCTCTGAAGGTTATCAAGAGCGGTCGCTTCTATATCGTTAAGGGTGGTAATAGCTACAACGCACAAGGTCAAATCATATATTAATCAACTAACTAAACCAAAATTACAATTACTAACATGAAACAGAAACTAATGAAAAGGGCATCAATGATGCTTATGCTTCTGAGCTCCGTATTATCTACGTGGGCTGTTGGAGGTGACGGTCTCTATTTCCTGCAGGATTTTGAAGATCAGTCAACATTCCCTGAAACAAAACCAGAGACAGAGACGGCGTTCAATGTCGCAGGTCAGGGAGAGTGGCTCTTTATGGGCTCTTATCAGTCAACTAACGCTAGCTATACCTACGGCGGAGCAGGTATGAACCTCCGTCTGCCTAAGAATGGTTCGTATGTCGTTACTCCAGTTCTTAGCAATGGTGTCAGCAAGGTTACATTCTATATCGGTCGTGCTACTGTAAAGGTATATACCTCTGCTGATGGTGGCTCTACATGGGCAGCAGCTGAGACTACCACAAGCGGTAAGAACGTAACAGCTACTATCAATAGCGAGACAGTAAACCGCATTAAAGTTACTAACGAGAATTCTAAGGATGCCGACATCGATAACCTTGCTGTTTATGCACAGACTTTCGACACTCCTGTGACAGTATCTACTGGCGACGCTTCTGACATTACCAAGGTAAGCGCTACTGTTAGTGGTACTATCACCAAGCAGGAGCAGACTGTTACTGAGGTAGGTTTCGTATGGAGCAACACCAACAAGGAGCCTTCTCTTAGCGACAATGTCGTAGTAGCTTCTACTGCTAACTTCTCTGCACAGCTCAGCGAACTCGCTGAAGGCAGAACCTATTACTATCGTGCTTATGCTAAGTATGGCGACACACAGGCTTATGGCCCTATCAAGTCTTTCAAGACTCTCATGGACGAGATTACTCAGGGTGTTGATGCTGAAGGTCGCTACTTCGTTCAGGACTTCGAGGATCAGACTCAGTATCCTGCTAACAGTTCAGCACAAGATGCTGAATACCCAGTTGCAGGTCAGGGCACATGGATTTACACCAAGGCTGGCGTTTCTAACAATGCAAGCTATACCAATGGTTCTACAGCAAACCTCCGTATGCCAAAGAACGGTTCATACGTCATCACTCCTATCCTCAACAGCGGCGTGAAGACTGTTACATGGATACAGACACGTAAGGAGGTAACAGCATACACCTCTACTGATGGCGGTAACACTTGGACTGCTGCTACTATCACCAGCAATGGCAATGTACGTACCGTAGAGGTTAACAATCTCTCAGTAAATCGTATTAAACTCGCTAACGACTCAGGTAGCGATGCAGATATTGACGACCTCGTTGTTTATGCACAGGCATTCGGCACTCCTGCTACAGTGGCTACTGGCGATGCTTCTAACATCACAAAGAATGCTGCTGAGGTTGCAGCACAGATTGTTGACGCTGGCGACCAGCCTATCACTGAGGCAGGTTTCGTATGGGCACTCAACGCCAATCCTTCACTCGCTGACAACACCGTTGAGGTAGAGGATGTTAAGAATCTCACTGAGTTCTCTCTCCTCATCACTGGTCTCAAGGCAGAGCAGACTGTATATTATCGTGCCTTTGTTCTCTCTAACGCAGGCTATGCTTACGGCGACGTTAAGAGCTTCGTTACTTCTGAGGCTACACCAGCTGTGGTTGCTACCAGCGACGTAACAAAGAGCGGCAAGAAGTATCGCCTTGGTGGTATCGTAACCGATGACGGCGGTATGGAACTCGTTGAGGTAGGTATTATCTACGGTAAGACACCTGGTCTTGCTACCAATCCTGAGGCACAGACCATTTCTATGGCTAAGCCTTCTAATAAGTTCTCTACTACAGTAGCTCTTGATGAGGCTACCACATACTATGTTCTCGCTTATGCTACAACGGCTAAGGGTACCGCATATGGCGAGGAGAAGCAGTTCACTACTGAAGATGTTCCTGAGACTCCAGACGACATCAAGGGTGAAGTAATCTGGTGTTCTCCTGATGGCAACGACGCTACTGCTGATGGTTCTGAGACCAATCCATTCTTCGACCTGCAGAAGGCTGTTGCCATCGCTCAGCCTGGCGACCGTATCTGGATGAAGGCTGGTACATACGTATATGACAAGCGTATCAACATCGATGATACAAATGGCGAACCTGACAAGCTTATCGAACTTTGGGGTTACCAGGGTCAGGCTGTGCTCGACTTCTCAGGCATGCCTTACCATGCTCACTCTAACAACCCTTACCAGGGTATTCGTCTCACAAGCTCTTACTGGCACTTCAAGAACATCGACATCTGCAACGCTTCTGATAACGGTCTGCTCATCGAGCGCAACAAACCTACAGGTGGTACAAGCGCTGACGTAGTAAACCGCACTCAGGACGGTCACGACAATATCATCGAGCTCTGTAACTTCTACAAGAATGGTGATACTGGTCTGCAGATTAAGAACCTCGGTTCTGACAACAAGATCATCAACTGTGACTCTTACCTCAACTGCGACGAGGATGAGGGCGATGCTGACGGTTTCGCACCAAAAATCTCTGTTGGTGACAACAACTACTTCTATGGTTGCCGTGCATGGGCTAACTCTGATGATGGTTGGGATGTATTCTACAAGAAGGACGGTAATTTCGGTGACAACATGACCATCATCCTCGAGAACTGTATCTCATATAAGAACGGCTTCCTCGCACTTGACAAGATTGCACCAAAGGGTAACGGTAACGGTATCAAGATGGGTTCTGACCAGGGTGCCATGAACGTTTACCTCAACCGTTGTCTCTCTATCTGCAACAAGTCTAAGAGCTTCGACCAGAACCACAATGCAGGTGACATCATCATGAACAACTGTACTGGTATGACCCTAACCTCTATCGATGCTAAGAGCTACAGCTACCGTATCTATGAGGCTATCGCAAGCGGTCACGAGGTTCGCCTCACCAACTGTATCGCTATCAACGAGAACGATGCTACCGACAAGCGCGACAAGAACACTGGTCTGCCAAAGCCAGGTGAGTATGGCAAGCAGGGACAGTATGGACGTTTCGAGGTTGACGAGACTCTCTCTGGCATGACCATCACCAACTGTGAGTTCCATAAGGCTCATCCAGACTTCTTCGAGAGCGTTACTAACCACGAGGAACTCATCGGTCCACGTGACGAGGATGGTAACCTGCCTGAGACAACCTTCGCTCATATCAAGGCTGGTGCTTCTCACAAGATGTACGACAATACCATAATGACTTCTGAGCAGCTCCTCATCGATCAGGGTGTTCAAGTTCCTGCTACAACATATCGTGGCATATCTATCAACGGCATCGAGTTCGAAGGTGCAGCTCCTGACCTTGGCGCATACGAGTACGGCGCATCATTCACTGACGTGAAGCTCGTCCAGCAAGAGTCACAGGACAAGTCTGTAAGCCTCTTCCAGGCACAGAATGGTCTCATCTTCGTTACAGTCAATGATCCAGCTAAGTCTCGCGACTATACTCTCAACCTCTTCGATGTATCAGGCATGTTGCTCGGTCAGCACGACTTCAATGGTGCTACCACAGCAATCCGCATCCCTGCAGGTGCTAACGGCATCGTTATCGTTAAGGTTAAGGGCACTAACGGCTTCGTTGGTTCCGCTAAAGCTATTGTAAAATAAACAGTTAGTAGTATATTTTTGAAGACGTTTAGAGTTACCCTTTTTAACCAAGGGGCTCTAAATGTCTTTTTACCTTAAAACTTATTATATGCAAAGAATTTCTACTTTATTAGCACTGATGCTCAGCATCATCATTGCGCAGGCAGCATCGTTCACCGAGAATTTCCAATCAGGCCTACCCACCTCGGCTCCGTCAAGTGAGACGACCGTAACCCTGTCTTCTGGCGATTGGAAGATAAAAGGAGTATATGGTAAGAACGACAACAACTCTATGCGTCTTACCATGTCAGCTAATGGTTATGCCATTACCCCCGCCTTAAACCAACCTGGCAACATCACTTTCTACCATCGCGCATCAGGCAGTGGCAAGAAGTTGCTCGTTGAGAAATCTACCGATGGCGGTAGCACTTGGTCACAACTTGGCGAAGTCACCGTATCATCAAGTACTCCTTATGCAAGCACTACATACAATGCTAACTCCACCGAGGAAGATACCGAGGTGCTGATACGTTTCACGTGTCAGAGTGCTACTATCTATGTTGACGATATCAGCATCGTACTTGGTTCTACCAGTGGCGGTGGTGAAGGTGGCGAGGACGAGCCCACCAACCCCGACCCACAGCCCGAGATACCTTGGACAGGTCCTCACAGCGTAGAGCACTGTATCTATGTTGCTCCATGGGCACCTGACGACAGTGGCGATGGTTCATGGGAGTATCCTTACTACAACCTGCAGAAGGCCATCGAGATGGCACAGCCTGGCGACTCTATCTACGTTCGTGGTGGTACATATTACCCAAGTGCATGGCGCGACAAGATGTCTGACGGCAAACTCCTCAAAACCAATAAGATTCTCATCGACAAGAAGGGCGATGCAGACCATTGGTTTACCATCAAGACCTTCCCTGGCGAATATCCTGTCCTCAACTTCAAAGACCAGCCTAAGGGCACCAACAAGTCCTCTACCTACGGCGGAATTCAGCTCGAGGGCGACTATTGGCACATCTATGGTCTGCACATCACTCAGGCAGGTGACAATGGCATAAAGGTAGAGGGCTCACACAACAAGATTGAGCGCTGCACCTTCAGCTACAACGACGATACAGGTCTGCAACTCGGTTTCGGTCATAATTTCTCCGACTCTCATCCAGGCATCAGCAGTAATGATGGTACATACTGCGCTTACAATGATGTCATCGATTGTGACTCATACCTCAACTGCGACTCCGACAACTACGGTTCTGACGCCGATGGTTTCGCTTGCAAGATGCACAATGGCATAGGCAACCGCTTCATCCGTTGCCGTGCATGGGACAATGCCGACGATGCATGGGACCTCTATGAGACCGACTACAGCGTAAAACTCATTGAGTGCTGGGCATGGGGCTCAGGTCGTGCCAACCTCTTCGGATGGGTTAGTGCCAGCGGTTCTTTCCAGGGCAATGGTAATGGTATCAAGCTCGGCGGTAACGGCTCAGGTGGTTCTTCAAAGGGCGTTCATGAGGCATGGCGCTGCGTAGCCTTCAACTGTGACAAGACTGGTTCTGTTAAGGGCTTCGATGAGAATTCTCACAAGGGTGGTATCAAACTCGTTAACTGTCTCGCATTCGGTTGTGGCTATGACTTCATGTTTGAGGACTGTAACGACGCCAACAACTTCCAGTTCTATAATAATGTATGCTTCGGCAACATCGAGATAAAGGGTACTTTCACTGAGAGCAACAATGCTCTTCTTACCAACAAGACTAAGAATGCGTGGAAGAATAATGCCATCACTGCAAGCAGTTTCTCTAAGGATGACTATGTAAGTCTCTCTGAAGACGACGCTAAGGCACCACGTGCTGCTGACGGCAGTCTGCCTACACGCTTCGCTCGCCTCAAGAGCACTTCTACCCTCTTCCTCGACAAAGGTCTCGACCTAAAGAGCGAGATGCAGGATGAGTTCCCATATCTCTGGCAGCCTATCTACGGCTCTGCTCGCGACCTCGGTCCTTATGAGTACTCTCCAGCACAGGCTACAGGCACACAGGTTATCCTCACCAATGAGAAGCAGCTCTCACTCTGCGTTGCTCACGGCAACCTGCAGTTCACCGTTCCTGCCAATGGCAAGGCTGTTCTCGACCTCTACACCCCACAGGGTATCCTCGCAGCCAATGTCGCTACGATACTTGCTACAGAGGGCGGTCAGTACAGCATCCCTGTCAGCGGACAGCTGCAAAAGGGCGTATACATCGCTCGCCTGCAGTTTAATGGTGCTACGCGTTCTGTACGCTTCACTGTAAAATAACTAATATACAATACTGATTACAATCATGCGAAAATTATTCACAACAGCAATGATGGCTCTTGCAGCCATCGTTGCTACGTTTGCACAAACAGCGAACAATGACCCCGTAAAAGTGAGTTGGGCTTTGACAACGGGTAATCTGGAAACTGGCGTATGCTCGCCTGAGAACCAGAGTCAGTTTATTACACCTGGAGCTATGACCGTAGGCAGTGGCATTACGATTACTGCAGAGAGTTCAAGTGACAAGACTGGTGTAACCTCTGACGGCTACACTCAGACATTCTTCAAAGCATCGAAGAGTGGTGACAATGCTATTAAGTTCTCTATTACACCAAAAGAGGGTATAACATTTACTCCGACTAAGGTGGGACTTAAGGCAGCCCGTTGGAAGACTGACAAGGGTTCTATCTCTGTGGCATGGGTCAATGGCGACGGTAGCACCAAGTCACTGGGAAGTTTCACCCCTAAGCGTGAAGCTTCTGATCCTACATGCTCTATCGAAGAGTACACATTAGAAGGTAGTGTTGCAAGTGACAAGACATGTCAGTTGGTGGTTACCATCAGCGGTATGGATGGCAAGAAGACTATTTCTATGGGTGATGTGTTCATCGAGGGTACTACATACGGTACCGTCGGACAGGCCATCACCCACAATCTCACAGTAGTAGCAAATCCTGCTGAGGGTGGTAACGTTAGCGTTTCGCCAACTGGTACGACTTTCGAGCGAGGCAGTTCTGTCACCCTTTCTCAGACTTCAAATGAGGGCTGGGTTTTCACTGGTTGGTACAATAATGGTACTCTGTTGTCAACAAGTCCATCTTATACTTTCAACATCATGGGCAATATGGATGTGGAAGCCAAGTATCAGTCAGAAGCTTCATTATTGGTGGGCGACTACACCGTAGTTGACAATATTGCAGCTCTCCGTGCTACTATCAAGCAGTTCAATGAGACACCTTCAGCACAGCGCCGCTTCATCTTCCTGAAGAATGGTACTTATGATTACGGCACTTTTGTCAACACTGCAGCAGAAGTCAATAAGAACAATGGTCGCGATACCCTTAAGGTTGATAACGTATCTATTATCGGTCAGAGCACCGAAGGCGTGACTATTACCATCACTCCTACTACGTCAAGTGTAAGTCGCACTGCACCTATCATGATTCAGGGTACAGGTACATATCTGCAGAATATCACCTTCCACAACAACTACGACTACAGCGGCAATGACGGTCAGGCAGCAGCTCTTCACGATCGTGGTCATCACACTATTGGTAAGTGGTTGAAGTTGGAATCACGTCAGGACACTTATTATTCACATACCGACCACGGACAGCTTTACTTCGAGGATACACAGTTTGTCGGCACCGTTGACTTCATCTGCGGTCGTGGCGATGTGTTCTTCAACCGTTGTGACATTCGTTGTATCCAGCGTTATCCTGGCCAAGGTATCTACACTGGTGATACACACATATCCGCACCTTACACAGTGGAAGAAGACTACAACAGCGTCGGTGGCAAGGGCTATATCTTCATGGATTGCCACGTTGACTGTAAGGCTAAGACTTGGGACTTCGGACGCGGATGGCGTGCATGGCCTAAGGCTGCATTCCTGAATACTGTATTGTCTGCTGATGCAGCCAAGCGTGTAGGCAACGACCAGACCAGCGGTAAAGCAGCTGACAACTATGCTATCGTTCGCGACATTGACTACTCTCTGCGTGCAACCACAAAGGGTGTGAAATCTTCCGACGACAGCGAGAGCGTTTGCCGTGCATTTACTTTCTATGAGTACAACACGATGGACGAGAACGGCAATGTAGTAAGCCCTGCTTCTAATGTTCTTACCTTCACTGCTGCTGATAGCAAAACGATGGAGACAATCCTCAAGCCTAACGAGATAGAGCGCTTCCAGCTCCGTAATGTGTTCCCTGACTGGACACCGGATGAGGATTGTAAGCAGGTTGTTGTTACCTCTTGTCAGCTCAGTGGTGCTAACCTCTCATGGACAGCCGACCAGAAAGCTAAGGCATTCCTCATCGAGAAGGGTGGCGAGTTCGTTGACATCATCGATGGCACTCAGACCTCTTACACTGTCAGCGACGCATCTGCAAGCTATACCGTGCGCGCTGCCAACATGATGGGTGGCTTTGGTATTGCCAAGGAGGCTACAGTTGCTACAGGCATCAACGAAGTTAACGTTCCCGTTAACGTTCCCGTTAACGTCGCTTACTACTCACTTTCAGGTGCCCGCATCTCGGCTCCACAGCATGGAGTATATATCGTTGTCAAGACCATGAACGATGGTACAACCATTACAACGAAGGAAACAAAGTGAATTTAATAATGAATAAGAAGGCTTTTATACTGTCAGCATCGCTTTTCGCGATGCTGACAGTGACAGCGCAACAAGTTAACGACTACATCATCGTTGGCAACAAGGATGAGCTTCGTGCTGCCATCAAGCAGGTCAATGCTAATACCTCAGGCAATAGGCAGTTCATCTTTATGAAGAACGGCGACTATGACTATGGCACGTACTATAACTATAAGAACTATAGCAGCTATGACCCGCTGGGACGTGATACCATCAAGGTCGATAACGTTTCGCTGATAGGTCAGAGAGCACGCCACAGCGGCAACAATCCTGCGCCTGCCGACGGCAGTACCGAGAAGGGTGTGCTGATACACATCAAACCCTCCAAGGAGGATCTCAGCACTACAGCACCTATCATCAATCAGGGCAGCGGTTGCTATCTGCAGGATTTCACCATAGAGAATGACTTCAAGATCTCTGGTACCGCCCGTGCCTGCTGTTGGCATGACGAGGGCAATCATACCATCGGAAAGAATGTATGCTTGTTGTCATATCAAGACACCTACTATGCTCACAAGAGTGACGGACAGTTCTATTGGGAAACGTCTGACTTGCGAGGCACAGTCGATTTCCTTTGTGGAAATGGCGATGTGTTCTTCAATAAGTGTAAACTCGTCAATCGCGACCGTCAGCCCTACGATAAATACACCCACCAGGGCGAGGCAACGTTGTCAGCTCCATATACACAGGTGGAGGACTTCAACCAACCAGGCGGACATGGCTTTATCTTCATGGACTGCACCATCGACTGCGAGTCATCAATATGGATTTTCGGACGTGGATGGCGTGGATGGCCAAAGGAGGCGTTTATCAATACTACATTGACGGAACAAGCCCGTCTGCGTCTTGGTACTAACCAGACTGACCCCAAGAATAAGGAAGACAAGACTAAGAGAGTTTCGCTGACAGGTATCCAGACTACCGAGGATGCCCACTACATGCAGTTCCATGAGTACAATACGATGGACGAGAATGGCAACAACATCACGCCTGAAACCAACGTACTGACCTTCAAGGCTCATGATAGTGGTACATACGAGACTGTACTGCAGGCAAGTGAGGTAGACAAATACCAGCTTCGCAACGTATATCCTGACTGGACTCCCGATGTAGAGTGTCGTCAGATAGCAGTTACCAGTGTCACTCGTTCAGGCAACAACCTCTCATGGACTGCCAGCGAGCCAGCTAAGGCGTTCCTCATAGAGCAGGATGGCGACTTCGTGGCTATCGTTGCAGGCACTGAGAATCAATATAACGTTAACGCTAACGGGAACGGGAAATTTACCGTCCGTGCTGCCAACATGATGGGTGGCTTCGGCGAACCAATGGAGGAGGGCAACTCCGCAACTGGAATCATTAACGTTAACGATAACGAAAACGAAAACTCCCTCTCTCACAGAGAGGGCTGGGGTGAGTCTTATAACCTCGCTGGCCAAAAGGTCGGCAATGGATATAAAGGCATCAGCATCGTTAATGGAAAAAAAATAATCAATAACTAAAATATGAAGAAACTATCATTATTCGTGGCGCTGTTGGCAGTTTCAGCAGCCCATGCTCGCCAACTGACTATTGAGCCAGGTGGTGCTGTCAACGACCTCAAGGTCGCTATCGAGGCTCTTGAGGTTGGCGATACCCTATGGGTGAAGTCTGGCACGTATCAGCTTAGTGATATGATCAATGTGCGCCACTCAGGCAATCGTCACCACCGCATCTGCGTCTTTGGTTACGATACCGAGAAGGACAAGAAACCATCGGTTAATCCAGTGTTCGACTTCTCTCAGCAGCCTCACACGGGCGACGATGCTGCTAAGCAGTTCCGTGGTGTGCTTCAGAACCCTAATGCCGACTATTGGTATTGGCGTGATATCGACATCACTAAGTCAGCCGACAGTGGTATGAAACTCGAGGCAAACTACTGTGTCGTAGAACGTTGTAACTTCTATCGTTGTGGCGATACTGGTTTGCAACTCGGCTTCGACAAAGATGGCAATGGTGGCAACAACCGTAACCCTAAGTACCTCTATGGTCGCTACAACCAGATTATCAACTGCGACTCATATTATAATTATGATGTACAGGCGCATGGAGGCAATGCCGATGGTTTTGCTAACAAACTCTATCCTGGTCCAGGTAATGAGTGGCATGGCGACCGTTGCTGGGCAAACTCAGATGACGGTTGGGACCTCTACTATGCCGTATATCCATGTCTTATAGACAACTGCTGGGCGCTCTACAACGGCTATCTCGAGGATGGCAGCATAGGTGTCAATGGTAATGGTTTCAAGCAGGGCGGCAACAAGCAGAGCGGTGGTTCTGCCGACGGCAAGGGTGGCTCATACGGTGCTCATGTGTTCACCAACTGCGTGGCTGCTTACAACCTCTACCATGGCTTCGACCAGAACAACCACGACGAGGGCACATGGATACTCAACTGTACCGCTTTCAACAATAAGCAGGTAAACTTCCGCTTCAACTGCGACGTGGAGATGATTGGCAACACAGTCTTCCACCTGCGCAACTGTCTCGGCTTCAACCCTGGCGAGGCCAACCACCGCTTCGGCGATATGTGGCCAGACTCTGAATATACCAACTGGCAGAACCTCATGGGTCTCTCACCACAGTACAACATGGGTAAGGGTACCGACCCCAAGACAGGTCAGGAGTACAAGCGTCTCAGCGCTAAGGACTGGCCAAGCTTCGACGACCAGTTTGAGGATATCAGCCTCGAAACCGGTCTCAGCGCTCGTCAGCCTAATGGCGAACTGCCTCTGAAGTTTGCTCGTCCTAAGGTGGGTAGCATCTTCGAGGATAAGGGCACACCAATCGAGAACTTCTACTGCGCCGACGTCTTCAAGGACTATTATTATAAGAACACGGAGAAGTGGCTCGACGACTATAGCTTCACCGTTTCACTGCCCTACTATGGTGCAGCACCTGACTACGGTGCTTACGAGGCAGGATGGGAGCGTCCCGCTTTCGAACTGCAGACCCTTCCCGTCAACGACGGCACACTGCCTGACGTGGATGAGATAACCAGCATGGGTGGTAAGGACTACCAGAAGAAGTTGCTCATCAACGACTACCTCTTCCAGGATGCCACTCTCGCTGAGAGCATCTCTCAGTATGTCAGCGATGCAGCTACTGGCAATAAGATACTGCCTACCTACTATGGTAAGAGCGGTACCTATCCTACCAAGATTGGTGCCCTCTATGGCGGTGCAACTCAGGGAGCATACGTCATTGCTAAGAGCAGCGGCTATGTAGAGTTCAGCGTACCAAGCCTCAGCGAGATGCGTTCTAACTGCTACGGTGGTGGCAAGACCTCTACCCTCCAGATGCAGTGGAAGCGTCCTGGCGAATCTTCATGGCATGATGGCGAGAGCGTTACGTTCGATCAGCGTGTCTTCACCGTCAACTTCGTGGAGTATGGCATACCTCAGACCAATGAGCCTATCATTGTGCGCATCAACAGCACAGGTTCTAACGATGTTTACCTCACCGACCTCACCCTCAATGGTTTTGAGGAATATAAGGGTGACATACCTACTGCTGTTAAGGAAGTCAAGGCAAGTGAACCTAATACCTGTTTCACCTCTAATGGCATCATCTTCTATGGTGACATCGCCTCTATCATGGTCTATGATGCTAACGGCAGAGTGGTGGCTCAGTCTGCACTCTCTCAGTTCTGCAACCTCGCTTCACTGCCTGCTGGCCTCTATGTGGCTAAGGCAACGACTAAAGACGGACAGACCCTCAGCACCAAGGTGCTACGTAAATAATTTCACCGAGGCAACTAAGCTGTAGTCTTTACGAACACAAAAAATACCCGACAAGTTTGTGCTTGTTCGGGTATTTTTTTGTAACTTTGCACCTTGAACCAGCGCAAAGCGCGACTTGAACCCTCTTGAACCATTCAAACTCATGAAGAAGCTACTTTTTACTTCTTACTTCTTACTTCTTACTTTCTGCGCCTCAGCGCAGAGCCAGTTGGTGAACCTGACCGATGTGGTGCCTGACGCCATATTGGAGATTCGCTATTACTCTACCTACAACTTTGTGGGTCAGCGCATAGACGGTTATGAGCGCCCTACGGCATTGCTGACACGTCAGGCGGCTGACAGCCTGCGCGCCGTGAGCGATGAGGTGAAGCAGATGGGCTACCGACTGAAGGTGTATGATGCCTATCGTCCGCAGAAGGCGGTGGACCACTTTGTGAGGTGGGCAGCTAACCTGTCTGACACCATCATGAAGCCTTATTTCTACCCTGAGCTGGACAAGTCGGTGCTCTTCGTGCAGGGCTACATAGCCGAGAAGAGCGGTCACACTCGCGGCTCTACGGTTGACCTCACCCTCTTCGACATGAAGACGGAGAAGGAGGTGGATATGGGTGGCACATTCGACTTCTTCGGTCCGGAGAGTCATCCCGACTTCTGTGGCAATCCTGATACCGATACCTTCATCGGCACCTATTCGCCTGCTGGCCGCACTATCACCCCTCAGCAGTTTCATAACCGCATGATACTGCGTAAGGCTATGCTGCGTCACGGTTTCAAGCCAATAGATACGGAGTGGTGGCACTTCACCCTGAAGGATGAGCCACACCCTGACACCTATTTCAATGTTCCTGTAAAATGAAGTCTGTCTGCAAATTCATCTCTGAATACATGGGGATTCTGGTGTTGCTCACCGCTGTGGCTGCACTCTTCTTCCCCGATGCGCTCAATAAGATACCTACCACATCCATCAACTATATGCTGGGTGTGATAATGTTTGGCATGGGTCTGACACTCAGTCCCCATGACTTCCACGTTGTATTCAGCCATCCGCGCGATGTGCTGTTGGGTAATGTGGCTCAGTTCTGCATAATGCCTGCACTGGCATGGTTGCTTACCAAAGCATTCGCTCTTGACGAAGCTCTGGCACTGGGCGTGATACTCGTAGGCTGCTGTCCTGGTGGCACAGCATCAAACGTCATCACCTACCTCTCCAAGGGCGACCTCGCATTGTCGGTAGGCATAACGGGTGTTTCCACCCTGTTGGCACCACTGCTCACACCTCTGCTCACATGGGCATTGGCAGGAAAAAGCGTTGATGTCGATGTGGTGAGCATGTTCTACAGCATACTGCTGGTAGTCATCATGCCGATAGTCCTTGGTTTTATCATCAAAAAACTGTTCCCCATCTTTACCGCCAAGGCTGTTGATTATCTGCCTGCGATATCTTCACTTGCCATAGCCTTCACTGTGGCTATTGTGATATCTGCCAACTCTCAGAAACTGATGGTAGGAGGCTTTACCATAGTCCTTGTGGTGATGCTCCACAACCTCTGCGGACTGGCATTTGGCTATATCGTCAGCAGACTGCTGCACATGCCCCTTGCCAAGCGCAAGGCAATATCAATAGAGGTGGGCATGCAGAACTCTGGTCTGGCAAGCAGTCTTGCTGCCACTCATTTCGCCTTGTATCCCCTCGCCACCATTCCTGGAGCCATCTTCAGCGTGTGGCATAACATCAGCGGAGCCATCGTAGCAAGGTTCTTCGCTAAACAGAACGATAAATGAAATTCTTTAAGAACATAACAGCTGAAAGTCTGCGTTCCAACGCCAGCATCGCACTCATCGTAATCGCCGCCATACTGGTGGAGGTGACAAGCATAATACAGTATATGTATGCTCAGGAAGGCATACTACGAAGTGTAGAGAACCGTGCGCAGGGCGAGCTACGCATCAAGAGCCTCAAGATTCAGAATGTGATGAACGAGATAGAGGTGGCTGTGCGCGAGATGGCATGGGCTGTGGAGCGCGACCTCGACAAACCTGGTTCCATGGTAACCATCACCCAGCGTCTGCTTGATGACAACAAAATCATAGTGGGCAGCGCCGTTGCCTTTGAGCCAAACTACTATAAGAAGATGGGAGTGCAGTTTGCACCATATTCTTATCGTGTGCCTGAGGGCAGGATTATCAGCAAACAACTCGGCACCAACGAGTATGACTATCACCACATGGAGTGGTATGCTGTGCCCATGCAGACGGGCAAGGGTCACTGGAGCGAACCCTATTTTGACAAGGGCGGTGGCGAGATGATGATGAGCACCTATTCGCAACCCATCCGTGACAAGAATGGTAATTTGGTTGCCGTGCTCACTGCCGATGTGTCGCTCGACTGGCTCTCTAAGGTCATAAACGACGGTCATAACTACGCCTCAAGCTTGAATCTCATCGTCTCACGCACTGGCAAGATTATGGCTGGTCCGAAGGAGGCACACATCATGCGAACCACCCTGCAGCAACTGACTGACGGGGTGATGGACACCTCGTCGCACCAGATAAACCGAAACATGTTGGCTGGCAAAAGCGGACAAGGTGAGGTAGAGGGTAATAATGGCGACACCTACTATGTGTTCTACACCCCTATCAGCCTCTCTCACGATAAGTCATACATCAGCGCCAACGAGGAGGATGACTCAGGATGGTCTATGGCTGTCATCTGTTCTGACCGCGAGATATACCAGGGATTGCGCAACGTTCTGGTGAACCTCAACATCATGCTCCTCTTAGGTCTGACACTGATGGGCTTCATCGTCTATCGCATGGCAAAGAGCGGCAAGCGACTCGCTAAGATAAGCGCCGAGAAGGAACACTACAGCAGCGAACTGCGCATAGCAAGCAACATACAGCACGGAATGCTTCCAAAGGAAGGTCCCGTTATATCCAAACGCGATGACCTTGACCTCTATGGTTCGCTGATACCAGCCAAGGAGGTTGGAGGCGACCTCTACGACTTCTACGTTCGCGATGAGAAACTCTTCTTCTGCATAGGCGATGTAAGCGGCAAGGGCGTGCCAGCCTCACTCGTTATGGCTGTCACCCGCAGCCTGTTCCGCTCTGTGTCGGCTCATGAGGCTATGCCAGGCATGATTATGGCTCAAGTCAACAATGCCATGACAGAGATGAACGAGACCAACATGTTTGTCACCCTGTTCATCGGAGTGCTCGACCTGCCTACCGGACGTCTGCGATATAGCAATGCAGGTCACTGTCCTCCTATGCTCATCAATCCTGATGCCAAAGACAATAAGGTGTCACTCCTGCCTGTCACTTCCAACATCCCATTGGGCTATATGCAGGAATGGAGATACAACACTCAGGAAACCACCATCGACCCGCCAACAGCCATCTTCCTTTATACCGACGGACTCACCGAGGCTGAGGCAGAACAGCACGAGCAGTTTGGCGAGAAGCGCATGCTCGACGTGGCTGCCCGCATCAAATCCCACTACAACACACCTTACTCCGAGGGCGTCATCAACCAGATGCACGAAGCGGTTGAGACGTTTGTGGGCGACAACGAACAGACTGACGACCTCACCATGCTTGCCATACAATACACCAAGCAGCACCGTGATATGCGTCTGCAACGCAGCATCACCCTGCCTAACAATGTGGAGACCATTCCGCAACTTGCCACCTTCGTTGAAAAGGTGTGCATAGCCCTCGACATCGACGACTACACCACCACCCAGCTCAACCTCGCCATGGAAGAGGCAGTGGTCAATGTTATGGAATATGCTTACCCCGTGGGCAAGAAAGGCGATATCAACATCGAGGCAGAGGCTAACGAGGTGAGACTGAAGTTCACCATCACTGACAGCGGCAAAGCCTTTGACCCTACAGCACGTAAGGATGTTGACACCAGCCTCTCGGCTGAAGAGCGTCCTATCGGTGGACTGGGCATCCACCTCATACGCCAGATAATGGATTCTATCAACTATGAGCGTATAGACGACAAAAACGTTCTCACCCTGAGAAAGAAACTATCATAAGTACAAGGGGACTAAGTACAAAGTACAAGGGTCTCCCATAAATACCATAACTCTTATAAAATATGAACACTACTATCAAAGAACAAGACAACAATTTAGTAGCCTATTTTGAAGGACGACTGGACACCGCTGCTACACCACAGACAGAGCGTGCCCTCGCACCACTGATCAGCAGTGAAGGCAAAGACATTATACTCGACTGCACCAAGCTCGAGTACATCTCTTCATCTGGTCTGCGTCTGTTCCTCAACGTACTCAAGAACGCAAAGCCAAAAGGTGTACACGTTTACGTTACTGGCATGAACGCAAGCATTCGTTCCGTATTCACCATGACAGGCTTCATGAACCTCTTTGAGATAAAGTAAACAAGATGGAAAGTTACGGACTCGATTTGCATAACGAGATGATTCTTGAGGAATACCGCCTCAAGATGCCCGACTACGTATTGCTGCGCCATGTCGTAATGCAACAGCTCGACAACTTCGTGTCTGAGGTTGACATAGAGCTCAACCAAATGGACTCTCGTATCAAGGCTGAGAAATCACTCGTGGGCAAACTCCTGCGCAAGGGTCACAAATACCAGTCGCTTGCCGACATCACCGATATCCTTGGCGTGCGTGTCATTGCTTACTACAATGAAGACGTGGACCGCATAGCCTCCATGGCTGAGAAATACTTCGACATCGACTGGCCTAACTCCGTCGATAAGCGTAAGATGCACCAGTTTGACAGCTTCGGCTACAACTCCCTCCACTACATCTGTCGCATTCCGCGCTCTCTGTACTACGACCCCGAACATCCCGAACTCAACGAGATATCCTTCGAACTGCAGATGCGCACAGCCCTGCAGCATGTGTGGTCAGATATACAGCACGACCTGGGCTACAAACTCGACATCGAGACACCTGTGGAGTACCACCGTGCCCTCAGCCGACTGGCTGGTATGCTCGAACTTGCCGATATGGAGTTCAGCCGCATACGTGCTGATATCATAGAGCACCGTCGTCGCGTTACAGCCCTCATGGAGCAAGGCAAACTCGGTGATGTGCCACTCGATGGCGACACCTTCAATGCCTACTTGCAGCAACAGCCGTTTGATAAACTCAACAAGTATATCGCCTCTATCAACAATGCCGAGCTCTACCGTTCGTCAGCCCTCAAGTTCCTGCCCATACTCCGACGCCTGGGCATCAAGACGCTGGCAGACGTTGAGAAAATGCTCCACGACAACTACAACGATGCTTACCAGCTCGCCCTTTCCCAGCTCGGTCCGAACGACATCGATATCCTCTCAGACACCATCGGCATACAGAACCTCTGCATCGTGCATATCATTAAGACAGGAGGCGGCATAGCAGGTCTGCACCGCTTCTTCGACGATATCAACGGTGCACAGCCAGCCAACCTGGAACTTGCCGAAATGGTCATGCAGCAGGCTAAACGACTCAGCTTCGCCAACAACAACTAATCCCCCACAATAACAACACGATGAAAAAGATACTATCACTCATCCTCGTCCTCTCACTCTCCTTTAGTCTCTATGCAGAGGATAAGATAAAGGTTTATTACACCGTAGAGCAGTTGCCAGACCCCATACAGTTTATGCCTGCCCCACCTGACACGCTCGATTTTCGATTCTCACAAGACGTTATGCGTTACTTCTGGGGCAAGCAGCAACGCCTCAACCCAGAGCACGCAGCACAGGCAAGGCTCGATGCCATCTGGACCTACGAGGGACTGGCAGCACAGTTCAGCAAAGCCTTCGGACTCGAGATTTCCAAGGAGGGCACCCCAGAGATATGGACAGCCTTCACCTCAGGCATCGAGACCGCAGCATCCGTTCGCAAGCCCATCAAGGCATACTACCACCGCGTGCGTCCGTTCGTAAGATTCCATGAGCACATCCTCACCTACCAGGCAGAGGAAGACGAGGCAGAACTGGCTGGCGAGGGTTCCTACCCTTCAGGCCACTCCATGCGCGGATGGCTCGCAGCACTATTGCTGTCAGAAATCAACCCTGACAATGCCAACGCCCTCTACAAGCGCGGACTGGAATATGGCGATAGCCGTGTAATCGTGGGTGCTCACTGGCAGAGCGACATCGAAGCCTCACGCATCATAGCAGGCGCAAGCTATACCGCTCTTCACAACAGCCCTGACTTCCGCAAGCAGATGGAGAAAGCCAAGGCTGAATACAAGAAACTTACAAGCAAGAAAGAAGGCAAATAAATAACCACTTCCTTTGCTCGCATCACAAAAAAAGAGCGCTGAACACAATCCGTTCAGCGCTCTTTCCTTTATTCTTTCTTCTCGTATGGATTATTCCTCAAAATCAGCCTCCATGCTATTACTTGGCAGGGTACCGTTACCACCGCCGCTCTCGCCACCTTGGTCTA
>JAEEVS010000090.1:0-37660 GCA_016290975.1 Prevotella sp.
CGTTTCCATAACGCGGTGGAGGCATGTAAAGACTACACCCTGCCGTGGGACGGAGCACTGAAGAAAGTGCCCAAGGGCTACAATGAGGAGGATAGGTACAGCCAATATTATCGTCTGAGGACATACACGCTGTTTAAGCCGGTAAGCAAGAAACAGGTGCTTGGAAAGGGTTTTATCAAGTCGGCATTGACAGACCTAGAGCGTTGTCATGATTACAACGAGATTCTCAACAAGTGTTATGACTACGCATATGATATTGATGAGTAATCCCCTATACAGTTATAAAAACAACAACATGAACAGAATAATCAGCATTATAGCATTGCTCGCCGTTGCCATAACGATGAGTGCCCAGGGCACTATTAAGGGTAAGGTGGAGGACGGGGAGAGCAAGGAACCTCTCTCATACGTCACCGTGAAGGTAAGCAAGGCAGGGCAGAGCAAGGTGGTAAAAGGTACTGTGACTGATATGTCGGGTGGTTTTTCTGTGTCTGGACTACCTTACGGCAAGTATGATGTACAACTGTCTTTTGTGGGATACAAGAGCATAACAAGGCAAGTGAACCTGCATAAGGGCAATGCTACGGCAAACATAGGCAAGGTTCACATGGGAGAAGACGGCAACCAGTTGAATGAGGTGACAGTGGTAGGGCAGCAGTCGTCAGTAAAGCTGGAGGTTGACCGCAAGACCTACGATGTGTCAAACGACCTTTCAAACATAGGAGCATCGGCATCCGAGGCACTTGAGAACATACCCTCAGTGGAGGTGGACAACGACGGAAACATATCACTGCGCGGCAGTTCCAGCGTGGAGGTGTGGATAAACGGTAAGGCAAGCGGACTGACCAGTGACAATCGTGGTACCATACTGCAGCAGATACCAGCCGAAAGTATCGATAGAATCGAGGTTATTGACAACCCTTCGGCAAAATATTCAGCTGAGGGAAGTGCAGGCATCATCAATATAATATTGAAGCGAGACCGCAAGGCTGGCTATTATGGTTCAGTGCAGGTGGGAGCCAACAGTGTGGGAGGAGCCAATACGAGTGTTAACCTCAATACCAGTTCCAAGTGGATAGATTCCTATATGAGCATAGGTTATCGTCATCGTGAAGACGAGAGTGGTGCAAGGACAGAGCAAGATTTCTTCTCAAGCGGAGTGAAGACAGGCTATCAGGACTCAGAAGCAGTAACTGATCAGCGTGGAAACATCCTCTTTACACGTGCAGGCTTAACCTTTCATGCCACCCAGAAGGATGACCTTTCCCTTTCAGGTATGTTTATGCACGGTGGCACCAACAGTCGCGCTGTCACTCCATATCATTATGGCAATTATGTAGGTATCGCTCCAGACCTTGTAGAAGAAGAGACACATATATTACACCGTAGCACTACGGGAAGAAACAATATGAATATGGTGAATGTAGAGTTTGGTTATAAGCACAACTTCAGCGATACTCACTTCATCGACTTCACGCTAAGCCATAACCGCTGGACAGCCAATAACGACAACCGCTATCAGGATCGTACCACATACAGTGACCCTTCTAAGCAGGAGACGGCGAGCTATCAGTTTAAGCCGATGAATGTACGCACAAAAAACACCGAGCTGAAGTTGGACTACGAGAACAAACTGTCTGACAGATTTACGTTGCAGACGGGCTATAATGCACGATTTAATCGTGAAAATACTCCTCAGGAGGCATGGAAGAGTGACAACTACGATGGAGAAAGTTTGGCACCCGATGTAGATTACTACAACCGTTTCAGATATGATATGGACACCCATGCTTTCTACGCCAATATAACGATGAAATTTGGCAAGTTTGGTGTGATGGGTGGACTACGAGGCGAATACTGGAAGGTAAACACCGAGTCGTGTGATTATTACCAGGACCACCCAGATGCTGCAGGCAGCAGCAGTGAGGCAGGCAAGAAGGGTACGCAGCCGTTCAAGAAAGACTTTTTCGAACTCTTCCCTTCATTGTTCCTGTCTTATCAGTTATCTGTGCGCGACCAGTTGCAGATTAACGTGACAAGGCGTCTGCGCCGTCCGTGGGGAGGTCAGCTCAATTCATTTATGAACACGCGTAACGCATCAACTGTGACATTTGGTAATCCTCAGCTTACTCCAGAGTTCAGTTTCTCATATCAGTTCAACTACCTGCACACATGGGACAACCACTCACTGTTGCTGTCAGCCTACTATCGTCCTACAACAGACGTGATACAGTCTGTCAAATACATGATAGATGGTGACCTGAGAACTTTCCAGACCAATATGAACCTGTCGAAGCGTGTGAACTCAGGTCTGGAGATGACATTGAAGAACAAAATAGGCAGGCGACTGGAACTGACTACCACGGCGAGTGCCTTCTATTATAAGTTGGATGCCTTCAATTATACCCTCACAGATCCGTTGATGGGACAGGAGATAACAGTCAGTGGTGATAGTGAGAGCCGTTTCTCATGGAATGCCCGTATGCAAGCCAATGTGACCTTGCCATATGATATATCGGTACAGTTGAAGGCAAACTATCGTTCAAAACGTGTGATAACCCAGGGAGAACGACGTCCAAACTATGGTATCGACCTCGGAATCCGTAAGAGTTTCATGAACAAGAAACTGACAATAGCGATGAACTGTCGTGATTTGCTTAATTCACGTAAACAGAAGAGTGAGACAAGTAGCGACACCTTCTGGCAATATAGTGAGAACTGGCGTCATTCACGCAAATTCAACTTCACAGTCACATGGTCGTTTGGCAATAATAAACCGAAGAAGAACAAACCTAATGGTGAGCAATACAATTCAGAAGAAGATACCCCGTCAAGCGAAGCAGCTGCTGAAGATTGATAAAAAAGGCTAACGTGCGATTTTGAACGTTAGCCTTTTTGGTTTATTGTAAAAGTTCGGCAGGCACAGCGCCTGCCATTGCATCGTATGCCTTTTCCGAAGGGTGCAGATGATCACCCGAGTCAAAACCAGGAGCGAAGCAGAGAGGGTGCTCGGGGTCGATAAGAGCCTTATCAAAATCTACGCATCCATCGAATATTTCAGATTTTCTGAGCCATTCGTTGAAGGCTACGCGCAGTTTGTCGCGTTCCTCGTTATATGTGCGCCAACCATGAATAGGCAGCAAGGTGCCACTATATACCTTAAGATGCTTGAGTTTAGGATGGTTGCGTATATAGTCAACGTATATCTCCTTAGTACCCTTTTGCAGGTCAGCCAATGTAGGCATATCACTCCAGGGACGGAAAGGGTTGACATCAGTACCCACAGGGTGTATGATATCGTTGATACCATGCTGTATTATCACCGCAGAAGCCCCAGCTACATCCATTTCTATCGGAAAACGAGTGGAGCCTTTCAGTCCGTAAGCCTGATAGGTGATGCAGTCATATTGGCGCAGAATGCGTGTGCCACTGACGGCACGACGGATTATAGCCACATTATTATAATTATGTTCGCGCGCACGCAAGGTGAGATAATCAGGCCAGCTTTGTGCCGTTATAGAGTCACCATAGCAAACGAGGGCATGGTTCTTCTCCTCAGTAAGAATGTCGATGGTATTCAGGAAATAGAACCAGTTAGTGTGACGAGAGAGGTCAAGCGGCAGTTCGTCTGTTTCGGCAAAGTCGCCGTAGGCATACTGTCCTTTAGACAGAGGGCCAGTGATGAGAGTTCCCGCATTCATTTGGGTGCACTCGGCAAGGTATATGCTCACCTCTATGATGTCGCCAGCATTAATGGCGCACTCCACCTCCTCACTCGTAACCTCCTTGCCTGGGAGAATGGTCTGTGGCACAAGGTTGATGAAGTTTTCACCCTTTGCCAATCTCCTGATGGTTATCTTACTTAATGTTACAGGTTCTGTGCCCGTAAGGTTAGAGAAACGCAGACGCAGTTTGCTGCCAGCAAAAGGCATATAGATAGGATAACGCAGAGTGATGTCCTTAGCATACACACACTCCTTGCGGTCAGTTATTGATGTTGCGTTGCCCCAGCAGGCAACCCACTTTGTAAAGTTTGAAGAGTTCAAAGGGCTTAAAAGTTCAAAAGGTTATTAGAATTTCTTTCCGCTGACTATAGAGATAAATGTCAGCCATAGTATCTTTATATCAAGCCACCAAGAGCGATGCTCCAGGTAGTAAAGGTCATAGGTAAGACGGCGCAACATCTTCTCCATAGTGTCTGTATAGCCGTTATATAGTGTGGCATAGCTTGTCACACCTGGGCGTATCTGGAACAAAAAAGAGTAGCGTGGATCGTGCTCCATTATCTGATCGATGAAGAACTTACGCTCAGGACGCGGACCTATAAATGCCATATTGCCAATGAATACGTCCCAAAGTTGAGGCAGTTCGTCCAGATGGTGGGCACGCAAGAACTTTCCTACCTTTGTCAGGCGTGGATCATCTTCTCCACCACCATGACTGAGGGCAGGACCGAATTTCTCAGCATCCATGCGCATAGAACGAAACTTATGTATACGGAAAGGTCTGCCAAACCTCCCGATGCGTTCCTGACTATATATGGCAGGTCCTCCGTCGTCCAATTTTATAAGTATGTAGCTAAACAGATACAGAGGCGAGAATAATATCATCAGTATTCCTGATATAGTCATGTCCACAATGCGTTTTATCTCACGCTCTATGGCGTTCATACCGTCAGGAATAAAGTCGAGTTCGTCGCCAAGAATAACATGCTTAGGCAGTCCCATGGTACCGAAGTTCTGCTGTTTCTGTTTTATAGTTTCCACAGGGATGTCAGCCTCCCATGCCTCGCGTCCATACTCCATTTGCCACTTTGCCATATTATGACGCAGTTCGTTGCGTGAGATAGCAAAGGTTATCAATATCTGTAAGCCGACAAATAACGCAATATCAATAATAAATAGTATAGCGAGATGCTTGTATCCAGATATTACCCACCATGAGTTAAATGTTGCGAATGATAGTATAATGCACAGTATGGCAATAGGAACCATAGTACGATTCATACCTGTACGTTGCAGTCGGTGTTGTATCTGGTTTCGGTCAGGGGTAAGTATTCCACGTTGCTCGCGCACACGCTGGCGTATAACTCTCAGAAGGTCGAAAGCAGGGAAAATCAATACACCGAATATTACCATCTGCATACCTTCAGGCATCGTAATACCACTTTGGCGGAACAGAGCCATAGAAAGATAAGCGAGCACATACCCTAAGACATAGCTCGCAGCATCGCCTAATACCGTCTTCTTCCAACGAGGATAAAACATTTTCAGCAATACGAAAGGCAGTACCACGCCCAATGCTGAGGCTGATACTATCGCGCCCAGCACAAAGTCGTATAATAGGCAGAAGATAAGTATTATGCCGTCAGTTACAGCAAAGAGCCCTGCTCCCAAACCATCCACATCATCCATTAGGGAAATCATTTCCGTAATGAATATCGCCACAATGACAGTCAGGGGTACACCAATATATGCAGGTAGAGCCTGTATGCCAAACATCCCATCGATATCTTGCATCCACAAACCTGTAACAGGGAACATACAAGCCGTAGCAAAGAGCACTGTGAATTTCACCTTCGAGCCTGTACCATTGAAGTCGTTTTTCAGTCCTACAAAATAGAGTAGGGCACAAGCCGCTATCACTTGCATTATTCTCAGTGCAGAAGGCAGAACCTTTTCCTGACTCAGCTCAGTCAGTCCCATATAATGAGGAATGCCAAGCGACAGGCACAAAGCCACCAGCAATATCGGAAATACAGCCAAACCGCCAATCTCCACACCATTGGCAGGTGCAGAACCTTCCTCAAATCCGGGAATCAACTTGCCGTTAGGACTGACAAGTCTTGAATTCCTCAGCATGAAAGCAGATATTGTCAATCCTATTACGAAAGGTATTAATTGGATGAGAGATAGAAGATCCATTTTGTGTTGTATAGATATGAGTTTTAGCTATATCAGTGCAAAGTTACACATATTTTCGCAGTTGTGCAACACTTTTTCCGCATAAGAATTTTTATATATGTGTTTTTTTTCGTAATTTTGCATTCATGACATCGGTTTGCATGGCTACATATAACGGACAAAAGTATCTCAGGGAGCAGATAGAGAGTATATTATGCCAACTGTCTGATGAGGATGAGTTAGTAATCTCTGATGACCATTCCACTGATTCCACCATTGAGGTAATACGTTCGTTCGGTGATTCGAGAATAAAGATGTATGCTAACGAGCTTGCCAAGGGAGTTACTCATAACTTTGAGAATGCACTCAACAAGTCAAAGGGTGATATCATCTTTCTTGCCGATCAAGATGACGTTTGGTTGCCTGCTAAAGTAGAGGAAATGAAAAGATTTCTCTCTGATGGGCAGTATGACGTGGTTACATGCAACTGTGCGCTGACCGATGCTTCACTTAATATTACCCAAGAGAGGTACTATACTGATGAGTCGCCCATAGACAGAAGCGTGTGGGGAAATTTCAAGAAAGACCTTTGGTTAGGTAGTTGTATGGCTTTTAGACGTGAGATATTGAAAGAAGTATTGCCTATACCTCAACGTATGGCAGCTCATGACCTTTGGATTGCCCTATACAGTCAGTTAAACTTCCGTTGCGGATATTACCCCAGGGTGTTGCAGCTATACCGCCGACACGACAATACCGTTTCTTTTGCAGGTAGCAAGAGCACCAATAGTCTGTGGTACAAACTCAGTTACAGAGCATATTTAGCTTACCATCTGTTGTTAAGACAAATAAAGAAAACATTATAATAATGAACATATACTTTATCAATCCTCCCTTTAAGGCTGAATACGGAAAATTCTCAAGAGAGTCTCGTAGCCCTGCTATAACCAAGAGCGGAGCCATCTATTACCCACTCTGGCTTATATATGCCGCTTTGTATTCACAGAAGCACGGGCATCAGGTGAGTTTTCTGGATGCTCCAGCCAAACAGCTAAACGAAGAAGCGTCACTTAACATCATAAAGAGCGCCAATAGTGATTTCGGACTCTTTGTGTTAGGTACGAGTACCCCATCAATAAAGAGTGACGTTAAGTTTGCTGAGAGTATTAAGAAGCTATACCCTGACACATTCGTTGTTCTGGTGGGAACGCATCCTTCGGCTTGCCCAGAAGAGACGCTTGGCTATTCTCCAGCAGTGGAAGCCGTAGCAATAGGCGAATATGACTGCATAGTAAAAGAACTTGCTGACGCACTTGAGAATGGAGGCGATTTAAGCAAGGTGAGAGGACTGTGCTATAGAGATAAAGATAAGATGGTGCGCACAGATGCCATGCCGCCACTGAAGAATCTTGATGACCTGCCATATGCTGCACAGTTTATAAAAGAGAATCTGAACGAAAAAGATTACTTCTTTGCAGCAGCCACTTATCCTTCAATACAGATATTCACTGGTCGCGGTTGCCCGTTCCGCTGTAACTTCTGTGTATATCCCCAAACCATGCACGGTCATGCCTTCAGGGCTCGTTCGGCAGAGAACGTAGTGGGTGAGTTCGAGTATATAGCCAAGAACTTTCCTGATGTGAAAGAGGTGGTGATAGAGGATGACACCTTCACAGCAAACAAGAAGAGGGTGAAAGATATCTGTCAGATGCTGATAGAAAAAGGGTTGCATAAGCGACTGAGATGGCTGTGTAATGCCCGTGTGGATTTGGATTTGGATACCATGAAGGCCATGAAGGCAGCAGGATGCCGTCTGATAATCCCTGGCATAGAGAGTGGTAGCCAGCAGATTCTTGACAATATTAAGAAAGGCACTAAGGTGGAACAGTTCTATCAGTATGTGTCGAATGCCAAGAAGGCAGGATTGCTTATACATGCCTGCTACATGGTTGGCAATCAGGGCGAGACCAGGGAGACTATGCAACAGACGTTGAAACTAGCTTTGAAACTCAACACCGATACGGCACAGTTCTTCCCTCTGATACCATATCCTGGTACCGAGGCATATCAGTGGGCGAAACAAAACGGATACATAGAACTGGATTACGCTAAGTATTGCCTGCCTGACGGAACACACAATACAGTGCTTTCAACACCTGAGTTGTCTGCACAAGAGATGGTTGACTTCTGTAATATGGCTCGCAAGAAATATTATCTGCGTCCAAGCTATATACTGCACAGATTAAAGGTAGGACTGACCAATCCCGATGATTTTAAGCGTTCGCTTAAAGCATTCGGCAGATTGAAACATTATCTGTTCAAATAATTATAAAAAGGATGGGTAAGCCGACAGTATCGGTCATTATGCCTACACATAATGACGTGAGGTTCCTGACGAGAGCAATGGACTCCGTTCTCTCTCAGTCGTTCAAGGACTGGGAGCTGTTGGTTGTTGACGACGACTCAACGGACGATACTCCCACCGTAATAGCTGAGTATGCAAAAAAAGACAGCCGAATAAGACCTTTCAGAATAGATGTGGCATCAGGTTCTCCTACCAAGCCGAGAAACATCGGCATAGAAAATGCCACAGGCAGATACATAGCTTTTCTTGATAGCGACGACCTGTGGTTGCCCACAAAACTTGAGAATCAGATATCCTTGTTTCAGGAAAAGAAAGACGCCATCATGGTATTCTCGAATTACAGGAAAATATCAGAGGATGGTGAACAGCACAAATACCCCATCATAGCCCCTTCTGTTCTTGGTTACAAAGATTTGCTAAAAGGCAATGCCATGGGGTGTCTTACAATTACTTACGATACAGAAAAGACGGGCAAGCAATATTTTCCTCATTGCGGTCATGAGGATTATGCCCTATGGCTGTCAATGCTGAAACAGGGAGGCCATGCCTACAACACCGACACCGTAGAAGCCCTCTACAGACTGAAGAACGTCTCTGTCTCATCCAATAAGTTACGTACTATAGGTTGGCAGTGGCACATCTATAGAGAAATAGAGAAACTCAGCATTGCCAAGTCTCTCTATTACTTTATCCATTACGCAGTAAGAGCCGTAAACAAAGGATTGAGATAAGTGCTCACCCCTACAATGTTTTTGTACTATAATTTCAAGTAGTAGTTTCTTTTACCGCTTCAAGGTATTCAAACCTGTGAGCCTCATCAGGTTCTAACACAGTTCCCTCAGCCCATTCATTCCATGCATTCACAAAGATATAATTTGTATTATAGTTTTCTTGTGTCTGTCTTATCTTTGCCTGCAAATACTCCTTAAAATCCTGTTTGCTGGGTGGTAATACGATGGTACTTGCAAGTCCGCGGCGTGGAGTATTATCCCATCCTATGAAGACACCTCCATAAGTACCCTTAGGTGATTGCAATTCAACAGATCTGCGAGCTACATCAGAAAACTTAAAAGGAGTGTTAAGAGGAATATTCCAATGGAACAAGTGATTGAAGAAGTCTATCACTCTACGACGGACGCGCTTGTAGTTCAGCTGGAATGACGGCTGAAGAAAAAGTGTGCGCATAGGTTCAAACTCCACACTTGCCCTGTAAGGCAATGAGCGCTTCTCCCTCTTTTCACCTCTCAGAGTTTCAACGAAATGAATGCCGTTGAATCCTGCCTCCGTTGCCATTTCATTCCAACAATCCATCATAGCCTTGGCTTCAGGCATACTTGTTGACTTGTATATCAGAAACACAGGTGCATTATTTTCCTTTATATAACGATTGTCACGAAAGAAAGGCAACAGGTATTGAAAATGTTGCTCCCAGTCTTTCCGTGTTCCATATTCTTGTGGCATGATTACATGATGGGCTTTACCATCCCATGTCCTTGCCCAAGGTTCATTTGCCCATGAAAAACAGAAATGAATGTCGATATCTTTATTGGCTAACAGCAATTCTGCTGGTTTTTCCAATAGCAGTTTACCATTGAACCAATAGTGGTAGAAACAGAATCCATATACATTATAGTCTTTCGCCAACTGCGCCTGCCAACGTATCGACTCGGGATTGCTCAAATCGTAATAATTATTATCAAGAGGAACACGAGGTTGCTCATGTCCACTGAAGATGGGCTTAGCCTTGCGTACATTCACCCAATCGGTAAACCCCTTTCCCCACCACTCGTCATTTTCAGGAATAGCGTGGAACTGGGGTAAATACAGCGCAATAATTCGTGGTTTCATATTTTATTCTGTTTTTCTATCACCGTTTGATATATCTGGTATAATTCCTTGGCTATCCTTCCCCATGAACGGTCACCTGAAGAAAAGTCCTGTTCAATATTTCTTGACATCTGCTGAGCAATCTCTGGTTGAAGAATTTGTACGATAGCTCTTTCCAATGCCTGGCTGTTTTTGGGTGGCACGAGAAAACCATGACGATTGTCTTCCATCATTTTGGGAAGTGAACCAACAGTAGTAGCTATTACAGGCTTATTGAGCGCAAAAGCCGACATAACGACACCGCTTTGGGTAGCATCTATATATGGGCAGACAACAGCCACACAGTTGCTGATAAGCGAAGCAAGTTCCTCGTTTGTTATGAAGCGGTTGATAAACGTAAAACTTGGATTCTCTTCGTACTTTGTCTTGTCAAAATAGAACTGTCCCTTACCTGCTATGACAGCATGTATGTCAGGCTTCTCTCTCACTACGGATTCCATTGCCTGACAAAAATACTCTATTCCTTTATGTGGTTGAATACTGCCCATGAAAAGTATATAAGGTTTGTCACACAACGGTTTTGCAGGAACTATATGTTGTAAATGAGTGTATATACTCAGTCTGGATATATGTACCCTGTCTTCACTGACATGGTATCTCTCCATGAAATCCTTTTTCTGGGTTTTATTCAGCAGAATGAAATCATGCGTCAAATGTATGCTACACCATCTGTGTAACTGATTCTGCATGTTTTCATCACTCGAATGAGGAATAGGGTCATGCATGGTGAGCAACATCTTCTTGTGCAGAAAGTACAGAGGGAAAGTGCTATATCGTAAAGGCCATGTAACATGAATAATATCATAACCCCTTTTTTTCAGTATCTTCATCAATTGCCATGAAACCTTGAAGCTAAGCCATTTCCAGTCTTGCCATACAGGCTTATTGACTATATATACATTATTTAAATCAATCCATTGCTCTATACTCCTTAGTTCTGGATATTCTGTACCCGAGAAGATTCCTCCCTCGTTCTTCAGTTCTATACTGACAACAGCACCCTGTCTTGTTGCGTTTGTAGCAATGAGGTAATAATCCACCTTCATGTCCTTTGATAACTCATGTATCAGAGGCAAATCACAGTCAGACAGCGATGCTAAAGAGATATAAGCAATCTTTAATTTTTTATCCATTGCAGAACAAGTGATTTTAGGTACATTATTGTGAGAGCGAGAAAAGACACTCCATAGTTTGACCTGTTGTCAACCCAAAACATATAACTTTCCATCCCTCCTCGTTTGATATCTCTATATACATGGTGAACGATGAGATCCTTAAGATATACCCTCATAGACTGCTTTGCCTTTAACAGCATATCCTCACTACAGATGTTACCAGTCTGCAATTTTTTTATAATGCTGATGTACCATTTTTTTTGAAGCATAACGGCATCAGCTTTTTCCCTGTCATTATAAGACAAGGAGATGCTGTTTCTATTTTCCCTATACTGAAACCCCGCTTTCTCCGTATTAGCTATGCCGTCAGTCAATGCAGCCCTGAAAGCTGTTATATCATCGCTACCCCAGGCAAAAGGAAGAACATAGTAACCTCCTTGTGAAACCAGATGCTCCCTCTTGTAACAGAAATCACCTATAAACTGATTACGACCATTCCACCTTTCCGTCATCATCGTGAGGACATCTTCTCTTTCAGGTCTTGTTGCAGTTTTTTCTGCTACCAGTCCTCTTTCATCTATAATCTCCGTTCTTGCATGATATACATTCAGATTAGGATATTTCTCTATCAGTTTTCCGTATTCCTCAAGGCAGCAAGGCAGTAAGCGGTCATCATCGCCTATGCAGATTACGTAGTCTCCAGTGCAATAGTTGAGACAGATGTTCCAGTTGTCAACCACATTCTCCGCACCGCAGTTCTTCTCATTACGATAATATCTCACCCTATTGTCAGCAAGATAAGGTTTCACCACCCCTGCTATATCTTCAGGCGAACAATCATCCACTATAACCAGTTCCCAGTCAGGGTATGTCTGGCTGATTACGCTCTCTATGGCTTCTTTCAGGTAGAGAGTTTTGAATGATGGTATAGTGATGGAAAATTTCAAAATAGTATAGAGTAATTAATTACTCGGCAAAGATACAAAATAACTCACATGTATGCAAGGAAATAGTGTTTTTTTGTTACAATTTTGGTTCTGCGTCAATTTGGGTGAAAGTAAAAAGTAGGCTTTTTCTGATGAAAAGGTAAAAGGAATGCTTTTAGAGATAGAAGTATTACTTCTGCATATTGTTATTTTAGCCTGAAGATTAAGATGTCACCAGGAGAAATATTATATGAAGTGTCCATAGGTTCTTCCTGCAATGTCTTGGTGATGTGACGAGGTATATCATTGCGTGTCGCTATCAATATCTTGATGCTCTTTTCATGGTCTTTGTTCACTATGGCGAGATAGCGATGACCATCCTTTTCTATCTGCGATATTATTGCTCCTTTGCTGCTGATTACTTTCAGAGTTTTCAGGTTTAGTGGCATTCGCTTCTGGAGTGTTGTCCCCTGTGGCAGTTTTCCTCCAAGGTGGTGAACGCTGAGCACCTTAGCACCATAAAATAATTGAGAAACCTTCCTCAGCTCCTTGTTCATCTGCTGCACAAGGGCATAGGTCTTTGTCTTCTTGCCGTCTCGGCTTATTGGGGCATCATGAAAGTTGAATCCTTCTTCGTTACTTGGAGTCCAGTAAGTGAAATATTGTATTGCCTGTGCTCCGTATGCAAGATTTGAATATACTTGCAGACGAAGAGATGCCATAGTGGGTGCTGGGTAATAAGTGTTTGGAGTATAAGGCACATCATGAGGTATCGAGAGGACAAATCCCCAAAAAGGTTTACCTGAAGACGAGCTTTCTTTGCGTATCATTTCAAGGTTCTGATACCACGTAGGGCGAATGCCAGCAGTAGTAACAGGATAGAAGTCAAATGATATTTGCTGGCATGATGATGCTGAGGCTATTTTCAGATAATCTGAATATCTCTTGACTTTTAGCGTTGGTTCCACCCAATCTTCATGATAATAAGGGTGAAGGTTTATGTAGCAAGGGTGCTCATTATCATAGCGTCTTATTGCTACTATCTCTTTTTCTTTTATGTGAATCTCTGGCGCAGAAGGTTCGTCTTTTATGAAATAGCCAAAGAATCCTTTTTCCTTCTTTAATACATTGGCAGTGTGAGCAGGGGCAGTTACCATCTCTGGACACTTAGCCAACACCTGTACACCATGCTTCTCTGCATAACGACACGCCTTCTGTAACTGGCCGAGATTGGGATAAAAAGGATATAGACTCACTGTGAAACCACACTCGCTAAACACACGGAAATTTTCTTCAGTCGTTTGCCAGTCAGGTACTCCGAAGTAGGCTATTATGGGCATGTCCCTTTCTGCAACAGCAGCTAAACGAGGACTGTTGCTAAGTAGAAACAACGCTATAATAAATGTACGCATGGTTAGCATTAAATAGAATTATATGGGTAGTATTTTCAATAACTGCAAAGCCACCTTGTTCTTCATGACAAGAAGTTCATTAGCCGCGGTATACATAATAGTGAGTATTGCTAACGATATTATTACAGCATAGTCATTGTCAAGGTTATAGTAGGCAAGTAATGATAACAACACGAGCGGTGTGTATGATGCACAATAACAGAGAACTCGCTTGTAGGGCATGAAATAATGGTATTTTTTGTATATGGCGACGATGGAAAGTCCCATGATGACGCATTCTGCTATAACCCAGACTATTGCAGACCCAACTGACCCCATACTGGATGTAAGTAATATATTGAAAGCTACTGTCACCATAGCTCCAATAAAAGAATTTCTTAATACAATACTATCAGAATGCATTGCCATGAGAATCTGTATTACAAGTATCTGTTCTATTCCAATAATGAGCACAAGGGGGGTTATTATCCTAAATGGCAGGTAAGAGCCTTCAAAACCATCACCCACAACAAGGTGGAGCAGGTCAGGACCAGCAACAAGCATAAACGATATGGTGGGGAAGGTAAAGAGGAGGATAGCGTCAAATGATGTGTTTATCTTTTCCCAGAACTCTGACACTTTTCCCTCTGCAAGTAGGTTTGATACTCGTGGAAAAAGTATGTTGGTGAAAGACAACAATACTGCCATGATGATGTTGTGCAGCTTTGTTGCCGTAGTGAAATAGCCTACTTCATCTGTATTTGTTACAAAACCCAACCAGACAGGATTAAGGGATGTATATACATTGGTCAGCAACACATATATGCCCATTATGAGAAACGCCTGATAGAAAGGTCGCAGGTCTATATTGTCAAAAGTGAACCTTACAAACCTCCTGCTGTACCATACGTTCACCAAGGCATTGAGCACTACTGTTGCTACTGATATTACATAGTATATCTTGTAGTCTGACGCCTGTTTTACAAAAATGAATATGCAGAGCACATACAAACACCTCAACAATAAAGTTCGATTGGTGATATACTTGAAGTCCTCCATGCCCATGAAAAACCACTCCATGATGAAGAGATTGAATATCAACTTCACTATGCCCACATACAACAAATCGCGATAGGGTTCGAGCGTAGGCAAAACATACATGGCAATCAGTAAGGCTAAGATGGCTATACCTGTAGCAATAGCAGTCAATAATAGCAGAGACATAAATGTGCCAGAAAGTTTAGCTTTGTCATTCCTTACAGCAGCAATCTCTCTTACTCCTACTGTTGTAATGCCCATCATGGAAATCAGGACAAAGTAATTCACGAGATTATCGACAAAGTTAACTATTCCGATGTTAGAAAGGCCTAGGGTTCTTGATACATAGGGGTAAACCAACAGAGGAAACAAATAAGTTGACACTGTCAGTATGCTACTATATGCGAAGTTGCCTTTCAGACTTGCCATAGAAATAATTACATAAATATTAATGACAAAGCATAAGCTGCTGCACTTGTCACAAATCTAATGAGTGAAATAATGTTGTTGACTATTCGTCCTACAATCCTGGGGGCAAAAGCATACACAGAAGCAGTCCACAATATTATGGATACCACAGAGAAATAGTCATTCATTCTGTTACCCAATACCTTGCTCATTCCATTGAAGAATAAGAGAAAGATAAAACCTACGGCTTGTAACTTGATGGCGACATTTACATATTTGCAATGCTTCATCAGGTATTCACTGTAGAAGATGGAGGCATAGTACAAAATGAAGTTCATCCATATTAGAATGTTTATCTCTAATGGCCAGCCAGCCTGTTCGTCTTCTATTCCCTTATCTCTCATCTCACGATAGATAAGAAGTTTTGTTCCTAACATGTCGTCTGGAATAATGCGTGAGATGTCTATGTGGGTAAAGTACACCACCAACCCTATTGGCACTATAGCATACAATAATATTTTTTGCCACAGAGGGAATTTGTCTCGCAAAAAGAATATCACCAATCCTGCTGCTGCAGAGTAATGGAATGTTGTACCCAATAGAATAAAGAGAAGGGCTAAGGCTTTTCTCCTCTCTGCATAATAATAGATAGCCCATAGGAACAAACCTGCTGCGACGCCAGCACGGATCTGGACCATTTCGTGCATCATATAGTAATATGATATGTAGATGGTTAGCGTAAGGAGTGGCATCTTGGAAAGTTTCCAAAAAGCACCGAGGTGTATAGGTACGGATATGATGGCGTAGGCGAAAAACAGGGAGTTAACCCCAAGAGACATGGAATTGAGTACAGAAGCTATTGCTGTAAAAGTGGGTTCTGTTGCTTTCGCTAATATGGCTGGGGTCTTTCCATAATACATCAGTTCATAGGACTCTGTATCAGGTGTAGAACCAACTGCCCTAAGTCCTGCTATGAAAATCATGACAATACCTAACATCACGTAGAAGATAATCTTATCCCTTTGTCTAAGTCGTTCTTCAAAAAAGGATAAGATGAGGCATGATATGAATAGCAACACTAAAGACGGAACCATATCAATCCTTGTCTTTTATCAAAATATATCCTGACAACACGAAGAATGCCAATATCATCATTGCAACAGAGATTATCAGCCTTCGCGGACCAGCTGGCTTGTAAGGCACCGTTGCGCTTTGTATCACGGTAAATGCAGGTGTAGCCTCCTGCAACTTTGCCTGTGCCATCTGCATCTGAGTGTTCATGGCTGTGTACAGATTATACTTCAGTTGCATGTCATTCTCCAGGTCCTCTGTCTTTGACTTGTAGCTTTCAAGCACCATATCCATATTGGCGTCAGAATATGAGGCATACAACTGGCGAGCGCGCTCATACTTGGCTTTTGCTTCTGCACACAACTTCTTGTAGTAGTCATAATCTATCTTCGCTTTGTTGGTACGATAGTTTATGATAAACTCCTGAAGTTTCTTACATGTTTCGTTAGCCATCGTTGCGCATACCAATGGGTCTTGGTCTTTTACAACTATGGTTACGACATCAGTCTTCTTATCAACCTCACAGAAAATGTTTGACTGCACCCCTTCAAACAACTTGCTCTGGCGCTCCGTAAGATTGAAGACAGAGATTTTATCCTTGCCCCCATAATTGTCTTTTGGTGTCGGTTTGATAAGTTCTATGATAGCTCCCTTTACTATATTCCACCAAGCATTCTTCTGGTAATCGCGGAGGTAGGTATAGTAATTGGTCTTTATATCTCCCTTCTGAGTCTGTATCTCTACGGTCATCAGACTGGCAATGAAATCATTTGATTTGAGGATGTTAGGGTAGATTTCTGCATAATAAGCATCTGACGAGCCACCCATCTTTGCCAGTGACCCTAAACCCATTGATGATGCCAATGAGCCTAATGAACCCAGTGAAGAAATTGAGGACGAAGAGCTTTCCTGCGTAAGACTTACTGTGCACTTATAGTATCTCGGTACGAAAAGCGTAAAAAGGTATGTTATTATCAGTGTTGCAGGCAGAACGATATAAAACTTCTTCCTGTTCTTCCACAACTTCTTGAATATCTCTACGAAGTCAATGGGTGCTTTTTCTTTGTTTGCTTCACTCATGTTCTATGGTGTGGGTTGGTTAGTATGCTATGAAATGGAGGCGGAGGGTCTTGTCCTCGTTGAGGAGTACCATGCGGTCTGAGTTGAGTTCCTCTACGGTGAAGGTCTCTTCGTAGATTATCTCGCCATCGTTTACGTTGCCCTTATCCTTTAGGTGCAGTCCCTGTACCTCGAGTTTTGACAGTTCGTCTTCAGTGAGTAGTGGGTCGCCCTTGCCTCGGCTGTGGTGGCGAGGGGTATGCACGCGAAGGGTGTTGCCGCTATGGTCGAAGCGATAGAGGTATGTTCCTGCACCTGCACCCTGTGTCTGCATCAGTGCTCCTATGTATCCCCAGAACACTTTCTTACTGACATAATCGGTGGTGGTGTTCTCTGTCAGGTCATCCACCTGGCGCAGATACCACCAGTTGTCGAGGTCGCCATTGTCGCTGGAGTGGGTGCTGCAGCCTGTCAAGGTAATGAAGAATAAAGAATATAGAATGAAGAATAAAAATTTACTCATCATCTTGTTGCTATGTTGCCAGATTCTTGTCATATCTTATTTTTGGTGGGTCTTTAGTGAACGTGATAAAGTACTGTGAACTGCATGCCTGAGTTGTTGCCTCTCAGCTCACCCCAGTCAGCTCCGTATGCCATAGATGCGGTGAAACCGTAGAAAATACTCTTCTCAGGGAACTTGTAACCTGCCTCAAGCAGCAGACTGGTATTTTCTTTTGGGTCAGTGTAAGGCGCACCGTATGTGCCCCAACCTTTCTGCCAACTGAGTTTCGCCCTGTAGTGCAGTCCGCACATTGGGTCGCCTGCTATGCCGAAGTGCCAAGCCTTGAAACGGTTGCAGCGAGGACCGATGTATCCGTCTTCGTTATAGATTGGTGACATATACAGAGGGTTGCCTATGAACTGACCATAGTGTTGCCAGCCTGGCATACTGCTGTGATTGTAGTATCCGTCCTTGCCACAGATGTGGTCGCTGATGCCCTTGGTGTGGTCGTGGTATATAGGTCCGCACTGGTAGCGAGTGGTCATATACTCCACCACTGCTTGGTTGAGATACTTGAAGTTCTTCAGTTTTACGTCGAAGCCCATGAGATAGTCTTTAAGGTCGTAGCGGAAATAACGGCTGTCAACCTTCTTGTTCCAATCGCTGCCTGTGCCATATCCGTCATAGTCAAGCAGGAACATAGAGGAATGGTCCTCAAAGTAATGGTCCATATAGAAGCCTGCCTCCCATGTCTTGGCTTTCCAGTTGAGGCGCATCACCCAACTGCCCAGGTGGTTGCCCTCTGCATTCTGATATTCTGAGCCTTCCTCCTTTTCTTCTGCTCCAGTACCAGTGAATGCGTGCCAGTAGGTGCTGAAGTCACATCTTACCTTTGTCTCGGTATATGATTTGGTCTTGCTGTTGTACTTGTAGGAATAGCCGCCAAACTGCGAAGCCATCTCCAGTCCTATGGTCAGGGTGAGAGGGAACACCTCTTCCTTACCTATCTTCAGGTAGCCTGCCTTCTGGTGGTAACGAGTGTTTTTGTTGTATTTGTTGCCTGAGCCGCTGACGAATGTTTCTTCCCATCCGCCGTCTGTCATCATGCCGTATGCCATGTGAGCCTTTACTGCTACCCACTTCTTGGTGCCAGGGATGTTCCAATAGTCATTGAGTCCTATGCGCACCTGTGGCACAGGACGGGCATTGATACCTAAGGTTTGTGAACCTGAAGAGAGTTCGTTGTTCTTCAGTTCCATAGGCTGATGCTTGGAACCCACTGTGAGCGTACCTAATTTGTAGTTCAACTCGGCAAATGCCTGCTGCAACACAAAGTGGTTGGTATAATGCTCCTTATAGCCCTGACTCTTGTAGCCTATTGGCACGATGATATCAAGTCCTGCGTTGAGGTTGATAATGCGATTCCCGTTAACGACTCCGCTCTTGTTTACGTCAAAATTCTTGTCCCATGCACCGATACCTCTTATGTATCCGTTTTGGGAGTTGAGGCTGCTGATGCCATACTTGTTGGCATTGAGCCACAATGGAGTCTTGCTGTTGCTGAATGAGCCCTGCATCTCTACGTCGAGAGCCCAGTCGTTGTCGGCTTTCACGCTGGTCACCTGTGCTGTCGCGCTAATGGCGCAGAGCATGAGAGCCAGCAGTGTGTACAATGATTTTTTCACGTTTATTTCACAAGTTTATCAAAAAAACGTTGCAAAGGTACAATTTATTTTCCAAAAAACAAAGTTTTTTAGGGAGTAAGAACAGACTGAAAGCAAACAAAATAGGGTTGCACCCAAACAATGTTAAGCACAACCCTAATAAAAAGGTATTAAAATAGCCGATAAAATCGGCTATTTTAGTTCTTTTATATGAATGCTACAGTCAGACCAGCCATTACGATGCTGACCATAGACATTAGTTTGATGAGGATGTTGAGTGAAGGACCAGAGGTATCCTTGAATGGATCGCCAACGGTATCACCTACCACAGTAGCCTTGTGGCACTCAGAACCCTTACCACCAAAGTTACCTTCCTCTACCATCTTCTTGGCGTTGTCCCATGCACCGCCTGCGTTAGACATGAAGATAGCGAGAGTGAAACCAGCTGCCAGTCCGCCTACGAGCAGACCCAGAACGCCTGCCACACCCAGTATCACACCTACGAGGATAGGAATGATGATGGCAAGCAGTGAAGGGAATATCATCTCGCGCTGAGCCGAACGGGTTGAAATCTCTACGCAACGGCCGTAGTCTGGTGTTGCCTTGCCCTCGAGTATGCCCTTTATCTCGCGGAACTGACGGCGAACCTCCTTCACCATATCCTCAGCAGCCCTGCCTACTGCACCCATAGTGATGCCTGAGAACAGGAAGGCTGCCATAGCGCCGATGAACACACCCACGATAACCTTCGGATTCATCAGGTTTACCTGGAAATAATCCATGAATGAAGGGATGTCGCCTATGTTCTGATACACCTCAGCCATGTGAGCATCGCCTGCCTCGGCAAGTCGCTGCACTGCCTCCTTTATCTCCTCTATGTATGAAGCAAGGAGGGCAAGAGCTGTCAGGGCAGCAGAGCCGATTGCGAAGCCCTTACCTGTTGCTGCTGTGGTGTTGCCTAAGGCATCGAGGGCATCAGTACGGTGACGAACCTCCTCACCCAGTTCACTCATCTCAGCATTACCACCTGCATTGTCGGCTATAGGACCGTAAGCGTCAGTGGCAAGTGTGATGCCCAGTGTTGAGAGCATACCAACGGCTGCTATGCCTACGCCGTAAAGACCTTTAGAGAGTGCCTCTGCGTTTACGTCCATGTTGAAACCGTTGGCACAGAGGTAAGAGAGCATGATTGCCACTGAGATTGTTACCACTGGCACCATGGTTGAAATCATACCTGTGCCCACACCTTTTATTATAACGGTAGCGGCACCTGTCTGTGAAGCGGCTGAGATTTCCTGGGTTGGCTTATATGAATGAGAGGTGTAGTATTCGGTTGCCTGACCTATTATTACACCTGCCAGCAGACCCACGATTACAGAGCATGAGATGTAAGTCCAGTTTGGTATGCCGAGCATATAGAGAATGATGAATGTAGCCACTGCTATGAGGCAGGCAGATACGTTTGTTCCTATGCCGAGCGAACGGAGCAGTTCTTTCATCGTAGCACCTTCCTTAGTGCGAACGAGGAATATGCCGAAGAGTGAAAGGAAGATACCCACAGCGGCGATAATCATTGGAGCGATTACGTAGCTGAGCTGCAACTGTGTGCCGAGGTAAGCTGTAGCACCTAAAGCGGCTGTGGAGAGGATAGAACCGCAGTAAGACTCGTAGAGGTCGGCACCCATACCAGCCACGTCGCCTACGTTGTCGCCTACGTTGTCGGCTATGGTAGCAGGGTTGCGAGGGTCGTCCTCAGGGATGTCTGCCTCCACCTTACCTACTATGTCAGCACCCACATCGGCTGCCTTGGTGTATATACCGCCGCCCACACGGGCAAAGAGTGCCTGGGTAGAGGCACCCATACCAAAGGTAAGCATGGTGGTGGTGATGGTTATAAGACTCTCTACGCCTGCTGCATTGAGCACTACAAACCAGATGGCGATATCAAGCAGTCCCAGACCTACAACGGTCAGACCCATTACCGCTCCTGAACGGAATGCTACCCTGAGACCTGCGTCGAGGCTCTGACGGGCTGCGTTGGCAGTACGGGCTGAGGCGTAGGTTGCTGTCTTCATGCCAAAGAATCCTGCCAGTCCAGAGAAGAAACCACCTGTGAGGAATGCGAAGGGCACCCAGGGGTTCTGCAACTGGAAACCGTAAGCCATGACTGAGAAGATGATGGCGAGTACGATAAACACGATTGTTACTACCTTGTACTGCTGCTTCAGATAAGCCATAGCACCTTTGCGCACGTGCTCGGCTATCTCTTTCATGCGGTCAGTACCTTCATCGGCACCCTTCATCTGTAGGAAGAAATAGAGTGCCATGCCCAATGACACTATTGATGCCACGGGTACAAGCCAAAATACACTTGGAATGTTGTACATGATTTGATGTTGTTTATTGTTAGTTAGTTATAGAAAATCCTGAATCACTTAGTACTTTGTACTTTGTACTTAGTCACCTTGTACTTATACTTGGCGACAAAATTACTAAAAAACTTTCATTCTGAAAAGCAAAAAGGAACAAAAATTTGGTAATGTCAAGGAAAAATGCTAATTTTGCGACTAAATAACACTTTTGATACAATGGCAGAAGAAAAGGAAAATATCATTCATAAGCGCCCAGAGGTGCTGGAATGTGATGTGGTGCGCTTTCAGAACGAGAAAGAGAAGTGGATGGCTTTCGTGGGATTGCTCGATGGCAAACCTTACGAGATATTCACTGGTTTGCAAGATGATGACGAGGGCATTATTCTGCCTAAGAGCGTAAACTCAGGCAAGATAATCAAGCATGTAAACAGCGACGGAACTAAGCGTTACGACTTCCAGTTTGAGAACCGTCGTGGCTATAAGACCACCGTCGAGGGACTGTCTGAGAAGTTCAACCCCATCTACTGGAACTACGCCAAACTTATCTCTGGCGTGCTGCGCTACGGAATGCCTATAAATAATGTAATAAAGCTGGTTTCATCGCTCGAGATGGACGGCGGAATAGACACCTGGGCTAACGGCGTGGTGAGAGCATTGAAGAAGTACGCTGACGAGTAATCTCTGTTTTCCTTGAATCTCCGTTTTCATGAGAATTGCCGCCATACTGTTCTTGCTGATACAATGCTGGGCGGCAGTGGCGGAGGCTTTTGAGGCTTCGACGGAGGCTTTTGGGGCTGTAGCGGAGGGTTCTGCGACAGTGGTGGAGAATGATTCCTGGGAACAATATCTTACAGCATTATACGAGAACGACGAAGGGGCTGTCGTGTCAATGGAAGAGGCTTATGAGCATCTTAATGAGTTGGCGCAACAGCCTCTTGACGTGAATACGATCACGCAGGAGGAGCTGATGCAGATACCTGGTTTGGACCAGAACCAGATAAACGACATTCTGGAGTATATTCATCGCTATGGTAAGATGCGCAGCATCGAGGAACTGGCGATGATTGAGAGCATTGACCTCAACCTGCGAAACTATCTTGAGTGCTTCCTCGTGGCAGAGGATGAATCGACAAAGCCGTGGTATGCTAAAGGGCAACTCAGGCAGAGCCTGAGGAAGGTGAGGCATAGCCTGGTGACGACGGCGAAAGTGCCCACATACTACAGGGCTGGAGACCAGAGGGCTCCGTCGCATACCTATATGGGTGATAACCGCTATGCAGGGAAATATCTGGGTGACCCAGTGAGTCATTCCTTGCGCTATTCTTTGAGGGTGGGGGAGAATGTCACCTTCAACCTCAGTGGAGGGAAGAGTGCAGGCGAACCTTTCTTTGGGGAGCATAACAGGTGGGGGTATGACCGTTATGCCTTTAATCTTAGGGTGACCCATGTGGGCAGGCTTGACCAAATAATCCTTGGGCATTTTCGGGGGCAGTTTGGTTTGGGACTGGTGTTGAACAATAATTTCACCTTGGGCAAACAGGGGATGCTGGCGGCTGTGGGGCGCAGGCTCACTGCGTTCAGTCCCCATAGCAGTGTGAGTGACTCCAAGCATTTTCAGGGGGCTGCTGCCATGGTCAGTCTTTCTGATAGGATTCAGATGGCTGCGTTCTTCTCTTATCGCAATATTGATGCTACGCTGAATGCTGATAGCACCATTTCAACTATCCTGACATCCGCTCGCAATTACCACCGCACAGCCCTTGAAATGGGGAAGAAGAACAACTCGGCAATGATGACGACAGGCACTCACCTGAGCTACGAGCGAAGGAGATGGGGAGTAGGGGTGAGCGCAATATACTCTCTGCTGAACCGTGAGATAAACCCCACCTACAGCAAGACGGGCAAACAGAACCCCTCCCAGCTCTACCGCCTGCACTACCCACGGGGCAAGTGCTTCTGGAACTTCAGCGCGGACTACCACTACCGCTGGCGCGAGCTCCGCCTCAACGGCGAGACTGCCATAGACAAAGACTTCCACCTCGCTACCATCAACAGCATGACATGGCGCACGCCCAGCAATCTCACTCTGATGGCTGTGCAACGCTACTACACCTACCAGTATAACGCCCTGTTCGGAAGCAGTTTTAGCGACGGTGGCAGTGTGAAGAACGAGAGTGGACTATACATCGGCGCAAGGTGGGACATCACCCCCAGCATAGTGATAGAGGGCTACACGGACATAGCCTATTTCCCTTGGTATAAATACCTCGTCAGCAGTTCCTCTTACTCCTGGGATAACAGCATCACTGGCACATGGAACAAGAACAGCAGCTGGTCGTTCTCCCTACGCTATCGCATAAAGATGAAACAACGCGACAAAACCACAAAGAATGAGACGAATGAAAAGAAAGGGACGGAAGGGACGAAGGAGAAAGCCTTGCTCACAAAATACGACCACCGTCTGCGTCTGCTTGCCATATATAATAAGGAGAAATGGAATCTGCGCACTCAGGTGGAGGGTTGCTCGCTGTCGTTTGACGAAACGACGAAGGGATATATCATCGCCCAGTCAGCATCATACAAACCCACCACCACATTGGAGATATATGCCAATGCCGCATGGTTTAACACTGACGACTACGACTCGCGCCTCTATTCCTACGAGCGCGGCGTGAGGTACTCGTTTGGTTCCACGTCTTACTATGGCAAGGGCATCCATGCTGCCCTGATGCTGAAATACAAACCGCTATACAGGCTGACCCTGCAGGGTAAGGTGGGTTACACGCGATACTTCGACCGTGAGACGATAGGCACGGCGGAGCGTATGATATTCTCTTCGCACTATACGGACATAGAGCTGCAGGTGGGGGTGAAGATGTGAGGAGTTGATAATTGATAATTGACAATTGACAATTGATAATTAGGCTCTTAGGAGGGAAGGAGTTAAAAAACACTAATACGGCAAAGAGATGTCAAAAATCTGTTAACGTAATGACGGCGTTGAGGCTTTTTTTCTAACTTTGCAAGGAAGACTAAATGTACAATTAATCACAAAACACAAGAAGAGTTATGAAACAGATTAAGATTTTTGCAATGGCATTGGTTTGCCTCATGATGGTGGCTGTTAACGCAATGGCTGACGACCGTCCAGTTCCAGTACAGAGCCTGCCTGCTGCAGCAAAGCAGTTTGTTGCCGCTAACTTCCCTGGTGCAACGATAGTATATGCTGCCAAGGATGACGGCAAGTATGAGACAACGCTGAGCACTGGTGCTAAGGTGGACTTCACCAAAAAGGGTGCTTGGGATAAGGTGGACTGCCACACTGTGGCTGTGCCTGCTGCTATCGTGCCTGCTGCTATCGCTGCATACGTTAAGGCAAGTTTCCCTAACACCGTAATAACCAAGATTGACAAGGAGCGCTATGGCTACGAGATTGAACTGTCTAACGACATAGAGCTGAAGTTCAACCACGCAGGAGTGATGATGGCAATTGATAATTGACAATTCAAGGGACAAGGTGACAAGGTACAAGGTACAAAGTGACAAGGGACTAAGTACAAAGTACAAAGGACAAAATAAAGAAATCCCCTCGCACAGATGAGTGTGAGGGGATTTTCTATAGGGGGTAGGCTTTACTTAGCGAGCTTGCCGTCAGAACCGAGTACGTCGACAATCTTGTGGATGTACATCTTCTTCATGTTCTCGCGAGCAGGGCCGAGATACTGACGTGGGTCGAAGTGCTCTGGGTGCTCAGCGAAGTACTGACGGATGGCAGCTGTCATAGCCAGACGAGAGTCAGAGTCGATGTTGATCTTACATACAGCTGACTTAGAAGCCTCGCGGAGCTGCTCCTCAGGAATACCTACTGCGTCAGGCAGGTTGCCGCCATACTTGTTGATAGTGTCAACCTCGTCCTGTGGCACTGATGAAGAACCATGGAGAACGATTGGGAAGCCAGGAAGCTTCTTCTCTATCTCATGCAGCACGTCGAATGCCAATGGTGGAGGAACGAGACGGCCAGTCTTTGGGTCGCGTGTGCACTGTGCAGGAGTGAACTTGTAAGCACCGTGTGATGTGCCTATAGAGATAGCCAGAGAGTCACAACCAGTGCGTGTAGCGAAGTCGATAACCTCCTCAGGCTGTGTGTAGTGAGACTCCTCAGCCACTACGTCGTCCTCAACGCCAGCGAGCACGCCGAGCTCAGCCTCTACTGTTACGTCAAACTGATGAGCGTAGTCAACTACCTTCTTAGTGAGGGCGATGTTCTCTTCGTAAGGCAGTGAAGAGCCGTCAATCATAACAGAAGAGAAGCCCATGTCGATACATGACTTACAGGTCTCGAAGCTGTCGCCGTGGTCGAGGTGGAGCACTATCTCAGGATTAGCGCATCCTAATTCCTTAGCATACTCCACAGCGCCCTCAGCCATATAGCGGAGGATAGTAGGGTTAGCATACTTACGAGCGCCCTTAGAAACCTGCATGATAACAGGTGACTTAGTTTCTACTGCAGCCTGTATGATAGCCTGCATCTGCTCCATTGTGTTGAAGTTGAAAGCTGGGATTGCATAACCCCCGTCAACGGCACGCTTAAACATCTCACGGGTGTTTACGAGGCCAAGGTCTTTGTAATTTACCATAGTGTTTTATTTGTTAAGTTAGAAAAGTATTTGATTCAGTGGGTATGCAAAGTTAACGATTTCTTTTTATAACGCAAAATTTTTTAAGGAAAATGTGTAGAAAAGATACTATTTTTTCTACGCAAATCGTTATTTCAAAGAAATAAAACCATCAAAATGTTATCTGTTATGAAGAGAATGATGCTGTCAATACTGCTGAATGCCTTCGTCATAGGCATTATGGCTCAGAGCAATACTACTTATGAGACGTTTGGACTCATCAAGTCGATGCCTGTGTTCTATGAGCAGTTAAAGGACTCGCTGCGGATGGAGCAGGAAAAGTCGATGAAATCGGGCATTTCGCGCGAGCGCATCTTTGCCACCATGCAGATGGCACCCCCTGCTCCTGTTGACTACAGCTATGAGGTGATAGCCTCTGAGCAGAGGGACGGCTATGTGGCACAGAAGATAGCATTTAATATAAATAGATGGGAGAGGGTGCTTGCCTACCTGCTGACCCCAGACTCACCTGCTAAAAAATACGTCCCTGCCATACTGCTGCTCCACGACCATGGGGCACACTTCACCATAGGTAAGGAGAAGATGGTGAAACCTTTTGGCGTTGATTCGCTCACCCTTGCCGATGCTGACGACTGGGTGGCAAAGTGCTATGACGGAGTGTATGTGGGTGACGAACTCGCCAAGAAGGGTTATGTGGTATTGAGTACTGATGCCCTGTTCTGGGGTGACAGAGCACCTTCTCCTATGCCCTACGAGCCAAGCGAGAGAAACAAACAACTCTACGACCGCCAGCAGGCACTTGCCTCAAACATGTTGCAGATGGGCACCTCGTGGGGAGCCTGGATAACGTGGGACGATATACGTTCTGCAGCCTTCCTTGCCCACCTGCCAATGGTAAATGCTGATAAGGTGGGATGCTTAGGATTCTCTATGGGTTCATACCGTTCGTGGATGCTCGCTGCGCTGAGCGATGATATCAAGGCGAGTGCCTCTATCTGTTGGATGAACGATACGGAGCACCTTATGACCATCGAGAACAACCAGAACAAGGGTGGTTCGGCTTACTCTATGCTCATACCTGGCATTCGTAACATAGCCGACTATCCTCAGGTGGCTTCTTTGGCAGCACCCAAACCAGCCTTGTTCTTCAACGGTACAAGAGATAAACTCTTTCCCGTAGATGGTGTGAAAGCCAGTTACGAGGTGATGCAAAAGGCATGGGCAGAGCAAGGCGCAGCTGATAAGCTAACCACCAAACTCTGGGATGAGAAGCATTTCTTCAACAAGGCACAGCAAAAGGAAGTGGTGGAGTTTTTTGACCGCTATTTGAGATAATTAGGAATTAGGAATTAACTGTGAACTATGAACTGACAAAGGGTCGTTTTGCCCCATCCCCTACTGGGCGCATGCACTTGGGCAATGTGTTCAGTGCACTGCTGTCGTGGCTCTCTGTGAAGAGTAAGGGTGGCAAGTGGCTGTTGCGCATAGAGGATATAGACCCTCAGCGCAGCAAACAGCAGTATGCTGACCAGATAATGGCGGATCTGGAGTGGTTAGGTCTGACGTGGGATGAGGGACCATACTACCAGAGTGAGCGAGGCGAGATATACGAGGAATACCTTGAGAAACTACGTCAGCAGAATCTGCTGTACCTTTCATATAAAACGAGGGCAGAGAGATTGGCGGTGAGTGCGCCACAAAACGACTCACCCCCAGCCCCTCTCTTGGAGAGAGGGGAGAGGTATGCTTCCGTTAATTCAATCTTTCCGACAGAGGATTTTTCTACATTGACAAATACATTATCCTCCCCTCTCTCCAAGAGAGGGGTAGGGGGTGAGTCTGGAGCCATCACCCTTCGCGTTAGCGATAGAATCATCACTTACCACGATCAGCATTATGGGGAGCAGACCATAAATATAAAAGAAGATATAGGCGATTTCATTGTAAGGAGGCGCGATGGGGCATGGGCTTACCAGCTTGCAGTGGTGGTGGATGATGCCCTGATGGGAGTCACTGAGGTGGTGAGGGGCAGAGACCTGTTGCAGAGTGCTGGTCAGCAGATATACCTTGGGGGACTGTTGGGTTTCCCTCGCATGGAGTATGCCCACCTGCCTTTGCTCTGCAATGAGGCTGGTCAGCGACTGTCTAAGCGCGATAAGAGTATGGACTTGGGTCAGCTCAGGGAACATTACAGTGCAGAAGAGATAATAGGCAAACTCGCCTTTTTAGCCCATTTAATCGACAATAAAAAAGAACCCTGCCTGGATCAGGCAAGGTTCTGTTGTAAACCTCAAGACCTTCTTCCCCATTTTGATTGGAAGAAGGTTCCTGGGGAGGATATTTTCTTAACTCCTTTATTTTGTTCCTCCACCCAGTGAGATGTAGAGGGCGATGACAGACACTGCGCCGTTGTAGAGGTTGATGACCTCATTCAGTTGGGCGTCGAGCAGACTCTCCTGTGCCTTGAGTACCTCGAGGTAGCTTGCCTTGCCAGCATCCATCAGTTCGTGGGTGCCAGTATAAGCCTCTTTCAGCACCTCAACCTGACGGCGGTAGTAGCCATACTTATCGTGAGAAGCCTTGCAGTCAGCCAGTGCCTCGTTGACATCGTTACCAGCCTCTATGACGGTCTGCACAAACTTCTTCTTGGTGTTTTCTTCTGTGAGTTTTGTAATGTCATAGTTACCCTTTATCTTACCACGATTGAAGATAGGCTGGGTGAGCGATGCTATAGCGGTGAGCAGCAGTTTGCCTGGGTCAACCACTATACCATTATTATTAGTCCATCCTGCTGCTCCTGAGAGAGTGACGGTAGGGAAGAATGCAGCCTTAGCCGTCTGTGTGTTATAGAAAGCCTGCTCCAATCCGAACTCTGCAGCACGGATGTCAGGACGGTTCAGCAGAGCCTCTGCAGAGATAGGGAAATTGAACACTGACAACTGGAAAGTGTCGTTTTCCCAACGTGAGCGCTCTATGTGCTGAGGGGTGATGGCAAGAATCTCGCACAGTTCGTTCTCCACAGCCAGTATCTCACGTTGTGTGTCCACTATCTGCGTCTTAACGCTGAGGTATGAAGACTCCTGCTGGTTTACGGCAGTGCTGTAAGCCTTACCATTCTGCCACAGTGCTATCTGTGTGTCGAGAGATGCCTTCCACAGGCTGTCGGTCTGGGTGAGAATCTCCATTTCCCTGTCGAGCAGCTGCAGGTAGAAATAATCCTGTGCCACAGTGCTGATAAGGTTTGAGAATGTAGCCAACTCGCTAAACTCAGACTGCATGAGAGCAGCCTTAGCGGCACGTTTCTTGCTGGTTATGGAGCCAAACACATCAATATCTACTGATGCCTGCATCTGCAGGTTGTAGGTCTTAATAGGCTTAGAGTTGTCAAAGCTTGACAATGTGCCCTGTGGGGTGAAGTTGAGCGATGGCAGGTAAGCCAGTCGTGCTGTTCTCAGTGCTATCTTGCTCTTCTCCACGTTTATGCGAGCCGTATAGAGGTCGGTATTGTTAGCCAATGCCTGCTCTATAACTTTTTGCAGCAGTGGGTCAGTGAAGAATTCGCGCCACGACATCTGGTCAACAGGCTTGTCTGCCTTCATAGCCAGAGTGTCAACTACTGGTGTGCCGAAGACGTTCTGAGGTATCAGCTCCTGTGTCTTCGCCGTATCATATTTCTTATACAGCCCGCAACTCGTGAGCGCGAAGCCCACGATTGCGACAGCTATGATGTTTTTTATATTCATATTACTTTTTTCTTTTTAATTCTTACTTCTTACTTTCTACGTTTTGCGTAGAGCCCTGGAATCGCTCATGCAGATTCTGGAACACGATGAAGAAGGCTGGTACTACGAAGAGCAGGGCTATGGTACCTATGCTCATACCACCAATCACACCAAGCGCGAGGGCACGGTTGCCGTTGGCACCAGCACCACCCTCTATCACCAGTGGTATCATACCGATAATCATCGTGGCAACAGTCATGAGGATAGGACGCAGACGCTCCTTACAAGCCTCGAAGGCAGCATCCTTGATGCTCAAGCCCTGTGCACGGCGCTCTGATGCAAACTCCGTAATAAGGATAGCCGTCTTAGCGAGCAGACCTATCAGCATGATGACACCCGTTTGCAGGTAGATATTGTTATCCATGCCAGGCAGGCTCAGCATATTGCCGAAGTAAGCGAATACGAATGCACCCATCAGTCCGAATGGCACACTGAACAGCACAGCCCACGGAGTGAACCAAGAGTTGTAGAGCGATGCCAGAATGAGGTATATCAGGATGGCACAGATAGCATAGATGATGGTTGTGGTGTTAGAATTAGCAGACTCCTCCACCTCGCGCGACATATCGCTATACTCAAAGGTGGCAGTCTTAGGCATTTCCTTCCTAAACACCTCTTCTATCACCTTATGCACCTGACCCTCACTATATCCGTTGGCAGCAGTCACCTGGCAGGTGATGCTCTGGAACAGGTTGAAGTGCTCTATGTTAGACGGACCTACAATCTCCTTCAGCGATACAAACTCAGAGAGAGGCGACATATTGCCGCTGCCAGTCTTCACAAACATGTTGTTCAGCGATGTAGGGTCAAGTCGGTATTCAGGTGCAGCAGCCACCATGATACGGTACACCTTACCAAACTGGTTGAAGTTGCCTATGTATGAGCCGCTGCAGTAATAGCCCAGTGTGCTCAGCACCTCCTTAGGCGATACACCCATGCGGTCGCACTGTGCAGCATCCACATCCACCTGATACTTAGGGAAGCGCTCAGAATAAGCCGACATAGCCGAACTTACCTCAGGACGCTCAGCCAGCTTAGCCAGGAAGCGGTCAGTCTGCTTAGCAAACTGTGACAGGTTGCCGTCCGTAGGGTCTTGCACCACGAGGCTCACGTTGTTACTCGTACCATAACCAGGCACCTGTGGCATCTGGAATGGCAGCACTGTGGCATTCTTTATGCTCATGCAGGCATAATAGAAACGTGCTATGACGAGGTCTATCATGTGGTTCATGCCAGAACGTTCGTCCCAGTTCTTCAGTCGCACGATGAGGGTAGCATAACTTGAGCCAGCACCAGATATCATACCATAGCCGCAGGCAGAAGAGAAGCTCTCCATCTCTGGTATCTCTTTCACCTTTGCCTCTACCTCCTTCATCAGTTCTCTGGTCTGCTGCAGGGTGTAGCCCTCTGGAGCTCTCACCTCAGCCAGGAACACGCCCTGGTCCTCCTGTGGCACCAGACCTGAAGGCAAGCCCTTCATAAATACTACCAGCAGCACGCAGGCAGCTATCAGCAGTCCCCATGACAGTATAGGGCGCTTGATGAATCTCTGCACACCGTTAGAGTATTTTGCCAGTATGGCGTTGTAGCTTCTGTCGTAAGCCTTCTTCACGTAGTCAGCGAAGCTCTGCTTCTCATCATCCTTCTTTTCTGATACCTTCAGCATGATGGCACAGAGAGCAGGACACAGCGTAAGAGCCGATACACATGACAAACCTACTGATGAGGCGATGGTGATACCAAACTGGGTGAAGAATGTGCCTGATGTGCCGCTCATAAAGGTGACAGGGATGAACACTGCCATGAACACCAGCGTACATGATACAACGGCTACCGATACCTCGTTCATAGCCTGGCGCGTTGCCTCGTGGGCATCGCTTATGCCATTCTCCATCTTCGCCATCACAGCCTCTACCACAACGATGGCATCATCCACCACCGTACCAATGGCGAGCACCAGAGCGAAGAGCGTCAGAATGTTGAGTGAGAATCCTGATAGCATCACTATGGCGAATGTTCCCAGCAGTGATACTATGATAGAGATAGACGGAATAATCGTAGCCTTGATATTCTGCAGGAAGAAGAACACCACCAGTATCACCAGTATGATGGCTATGATAAGTGTCTCCACCACGTTGTGTATAGCGGCAAAGAGGAAGTCGTCACTCGTCTGCAGGGTAACAAACTCCAGTCCTGCAGGCATATTCTGCTTCAGTTGCTCACACTCGTGTGTTATGCGGGCGTTCACCTCCGTAGCGTTAGCACCAGGCGACTGGAATATCAGCATCATACAGCCAGGACGGCCGTTGATGTTTGAGATGTAGCTATAGCTCTTCGCGCCAATCTCCACCTCAGCCACGTCGCCCAGGTGCAGCATGTGGCCACCGTCTTTGGTCTTGAGCACTATGTCGTTAAACTCCTCTATGGTCTTCAGCGTACCCTTATACTCCATGTTATACTGGTACTTGTTCTCAGACTGCTCGCCAAACGTACCTGTAGAGGTCACGAAACTCTGTCCGCCTATGGCGTTAAACACATCCTCAGGCTGCAGTCCGTACTGAGCCATCACGTCTGGTTTCATCCATATACGCAGAGCGTAGGTATTACCCAGTGTGAACACTTCGCCCACACCAGTGATACGCTTAAAGCGCGGTGCCACGTTGATGTCCACATAGTTAGATACGAAGTCGTCGCTGTATTTTCCGTCTGCACTCCTCACGGCAAGGATGCGCAGAATGTTGTTCTCACGCTTCTCCACCGTGATGCCTGACTGGATGACCTCTGAAGGCAACAGTGGCTGAGCCTTCGTCACTCGGTTCTGCACGTTTACCGCCGCCATGTCAGGGTCAGTGCCCTGCTTAAAGAATACCGTGATGGTCACATCACCCGTTGACGATGCCTTAGAGGTCATGTATGTCATGCCCTGCACACCGTTGATATTCTCCTCCAGCGGCTGGATAACCGACTTCATCACCGTGTTAGGGTCGGCACCAGTATAGCTGGCATTGATGTTCACCTGTGGTGGTGCGATGTTAGGGTATTGCTCAATAGGCAGCGTGTTGATGCAGATAAAGCCCACCAGAGCAATAACGATACTGATGGCACAAGCCATCACGTACCTATTTATAAATATATTGTTCTTCATGCCTTACTTCTCCTCTTTCGCTACAGCTGGAAACAGAACCTTCTGTCCCTCCTGCACGTTGTTAGCACCAACGGTTACTATTCTGTCGCCGCTCTTCAGTCCAGTCACCACTATGCAGTCCTGACCGTTGCCAGCATCCTGAGTGGTCACCTCCACTGCTGTTGCTGTGCTGTCTGCCTTTACCTTATACACCTGCTGACGGTCTTGCAGTTTCACCACTGCCACCAATGGCACCACGATAGCGTTCTTCTCAGTAAACTTCATCACCACCGTACCCTGAATGCCTGAGTACAGCTGTCCGTCTGGGTTAGGGAATGTAGCCTTCAGGGCTATGGTACCTGTTGAGGCATTCACCACGCCCGTAGCACTGGTCACCTTACCCTTGTGCTTATATTCCGTACCATTTTTCATTAGGAATGTAGCCTCAGGGAAGTGCTCCAGCGTATGCTTGCTCTTCAGGTTGTAACCCTCAGCCACAGCAGTCTCTATCACGGTCTCAGGTACTGAGAACTCAGCATTCATCATCGTATTGCCGCTCACAATGGTCAGCTGTGATGCTGGTGACACCTGATCGCCAGCCCTTACTGGTATCTCGCCTACAGCACCCGTCACAGGCGATGTGATGGTGCAGAAGCCCAGGTTCACTCTTGCAGTGTTCACCGCTGCCCTTGCCTGAGCCACTGCTGCTATAGCCTGCTTATATGAATTCTCTGAATCGTTCAGAGTATAACTGCTCACAATCTTCTTCTCAAACAGGTTCTTGTTTGACTCATACTCCAGTTTGGCACTGCTCATCCTGGCAAGCGCAGCCTGCAGGTTAGCCTGAGCTGACTCCAACTCCAACTTTGAGTTACGTGAGTCAATAACAAACAGTACCTGACCCTTCTGCACCTGCTGACCCTCCTGCACGCGGATTTCCATCAGCTGGCCGCTCACCTGTGGGGTGATGGTCACGTCACGCTGTCCCTTCATCTTAGCGCTAAACTTCACTGGCACATCCAGGTTAGTCTGCTTCACCGTCATGGTTTCATACGATGTTTGCTCCTCCTTTGGCATATCCAGCCCGCAAGAGGTCATAACAACTGTTGCACTGAGCATCCATGCCCACTTCACGAAATTTTTCTTTTTCATAGTTATGTTCCAAATTTTTTTTTTTTATTGTCGGTTTTGGCTACAAAGATACAAAAACGAGTGCAAACTACAAAATAAAATCATTTATTTTTTTATTTTTGCTGTTCTGAACTTGCATAAAAAAAGGTCTGGGCGTATTGCTCAGACCTTCTTTATTGTTATTTATTTATTTATTACCTCTGCAAAGAGAATCTTATTTACGAATTCATAACATTCAGGTTTATTTTTCTATTCTAAATGTTGGTGCAGGAATTGCTGATATTGAGACTGTTTCACCTGATACGATGGCATACTCACCTGGTTTTACTACTTCAGCAGGAATGGTGATGATGTAGGTGTTCTCACCTGTTTTCTGCCATTTGAAAACTATGTATCCCGATTTTTCTGCCTTCTTTGATGTGAGGAGGGGATAAGAGTAGTTAAACCATTGAAAGCGTCTCTCTTTCTTATCCTTCGCAAACTTTATTATTCTGACTGTCTCGTCTGGTGTCTTCTGATATACAGTGGTGTACAGTATGCGGACATCTTTTCCGTCAGCCTTAATAGCAACTGTTGACTGCGCAGGGGTTAGAACGATATCATATCCTTCCATACCAGCAAAGGCATCTGTTGCATCGGCAATAGTGCTTACTGTGGTTGCAGAGGAGAGTGCAGTCAGACCAGCTCGTGCTCCGCTAATGCTTCCAGCGTGTGCACCTACTACAGTTCCTAACGCTCCTAATGAACCTGCTACACCTGCTACCTTACCTGTAATCTTAGCCCACTTCGACACCTTATTCTGATGCCTCTGAAGTGTTCCTACCTCACGTGGAAGGGTTACGAGAGAGTCACCCACGAATAATTTTATGTCTGAGGTAATATTCTCCTGAGTAGGAATTGAGTCATTAACTGAGTCTGCATAGACACCCATGCCAAACATTGTTGACATTAGGGCAATAATCATAATTCTTTTCATACTTTAATCTGTCTTTGTTTTACTTTAAATAGGTTTAATAACTTAGTGGTGATGATGTCCTGAGAAACCATCCTTCAATACAAACTTCAAAAATGAAAGTCCGATTAAAAAAACTAATAATGCAATCATAATCGTTTTGTTTTAGTTCATGTTAAAATTTTAGTTGGCTGCAAAATTAGTGAATAGTTTTTTACGCTCCAAATGCCGAAAAATCTGGGCAAGAGGAGTAGTTAAAGAAAGGGGTTTTTTAAAGAAACTCAAAGCTATCAATCCGTAGATTGATAGCTGTTAACCAAGTTACTTGGTTAACCCATTTTTTCCGAAAGAAAAAATATAAATATAAAAAAGAAAGTCCCCTTTCTTCCATTTCTAAACAGGCGCAGAACTTTTAAGATTTATTAAGAGAATCTATTGGCTCCACCCTTTGAAAAACATAATTTTTCGGACAATAGTCTTAGTCTGCATTGCCCTTTTGTCCATTTACAAAAGCATAGCTTCTGTATGTAGAAGCATTACCTCTGCATGCAGAGGCATTACTTCTGCAGCTAAAAGCATTACTTCTATCACTAAAAGCATTACTTTTAGCGCTAAAAGCATTACTTTTACCAAAAGAGGAAAAAATTCTTGCGCTCCTAACGGTGCTCAGGCGAGCGAAGCTCGGAGTCTAATTTCCAATTTATTAATTTCTAATTTCACGAAAAACTTATGTTTTTTCGTGAGCAACCTCCCTAATTTCTCCTCTTTCCGCATGAATACTGGGCTGAGCTTAGGGAGGTAGGAGGTTGACATCTCCCTAACACCTCCCTAACACCTCCCTTGATAATTAGGAATCAGGAATTAGTAATTAGTAATTAGTAAAATTCTCCATATCTAAGGGGGATTTGTAAGGTCTTCAAGGGAGGTTTAAGGGACCTCTCAGGGAGGTCTGAAGCCCCTACCTCCCTATCGTCAAAGCGCATAAATACTGGGCTTAACGCCCAATTAGGGAGGTTAGGAGGTTAAAATCGAGTAAAAATATTCCTGCCAAATGTTGTTAGTTGGCAGGATTTTTTATACCTTTGCCCATCATTAGACGCTACCAAAAACCTATTAAAAAGGTACAGAGATGTATAGTTTAAAATATAAAATATGAGAAGGTTATTATTCTGGAGCATCGGTATTGTACTGGTGGCAACCATTGTTGTTACCATAGGAGGCAGTTTCTATATGCTGGACTTTTCTTTATCTCCCAATCCAGACAGGAAAGATACGGCACTTTCTTTTCGCCAGCAGTTTGAGAAATACCCTGAGACTCGCCCCTGGGTGGACAGCCTGAGACTGGCAGATGCCCTGCGTGACACCTTTATCACTATGCCAAATGGCGAGAGGCATCATGCTCTTTACGTAAGAAATGGTGGGAATAAAACGGCTTTGGTTATTCATGGGTGGCGTAACAGCTCGATTAACTTTCTGCATCTGGCTCGACTCTACGAGAAAGAGCTGGGATATAGCGTTGTAATACCTGATGTTCATGCCCACGGACTGAGTGAAGGTGACATGATACAGATGGGATGGCTTGACAGTAAGGACATGATGGAGTGGATAAAAATATTCCAGACGGATACAATGGTGGTGCATGGTGTATCTATGGGTGGTGCTACGACAATGATGATGTCTGCTATGGAATACCCAGAAGGTATTAAGGACATACGCTTTGTGGATGACTGTGGTTATACAAGCGTATGGGATGAGTTTAGCGGAGAACTAAAGAATCAGTTTAATCTCCCTGAGTTTCCATTGCTATACACAACGAGCATATTGTGTAAACTGTGTTACGGATGGAGTTTTGGCGAGGCATCGGCAATCAACGAGGTTAAGCATTCTGCATACCCCATGTTATTCATACATGGGGGCAGTGATACCTTTGTGCCAACTGAAATGGTACACCGTCTATATAAGAGCAAGCCTTCGAACAAAGAGCTGTGGATTACAGATGGTGCGGATCATGACGAGTCGTACCTGAAGTATAAGGATGAGTATATAAATAAGGTAAAGGCCTTCGTTACTAAGTAATTATACAAAGAAAGACGGAAAAAGGCTCAACGGCATTATCTGTTATCAACTGATATGGTTTGTTTTCGCATTGTTTACGCAATATAAAGAAAAAAGCACTTGCGATTTCTCGTAAGTGCTTGATTTTTAAGTGTAGCGGGAGGGGGCTACGATCCCCCGACCTCCGGATTATGAATCCGACGCTCTAACCAACTGAGCTATCCCGCCAACAACAGCAAATAATACATGTCAGCATAGCTGGCTCATGGTGCTTTCGC
>JAEEVS010000091.1:0-23335 GCA_016290975.1 Prevotella sp.
AGCGCAAGAAGAACGGTTTCCGTGCTCAGTTCACTGAATTAGTAATCAAATCAGTAGTAGCTTAAAACCAAAGGAGGACTAAAGAATGGCACATAAGAAAGGTGTAGGTAGTTCTAAGAACGGACGTGAATCAGCTTCACAGCGACTTGGTATTAAGATTTTCGGTGGTCAGAAGGTTGTAGCAGGCAACATCATCGTTCGCCAGCGTGGCAACAAGCACTTCCCAGGTGCAGGCGTTGCACAGGGTAAGGATGACACCCTCTATGCTCTCGTTGACGGTACTGTAAACTTCCACAAGGGAAAGTACGACAAGAGTGTAGTTTCTGTTATACCTGAGGCTGAAGCTTAAAAGAAGGTCAGAAGGATAACCTACAAAAAAAAAGTCCACGAGGCTCCAAACACCTCAATGACTATAAACTTGTATAAACAAAAAAAACTTATTCCAAACACTATAGGGAGGGTTGCAGTAAGGCTACCCTCCCTCTTTTTATGCCTAAATATGGGGGTGGGAAGAAAAAAGTTTGGAAAATGTTTGGAGGTTACAAAAAAAAGCAGTACCTTTGCACTCGCAAATTGCAAAACGCACCATGAGCCAGCTATGCTGACATTCATTATTTGCTTCGTGCGAACGCGTTTGTCACTCGCAAATTAGAAAGGATGGCTCCTTAGCTCAACTGAATAGAGCATTTGACTACGGATCAAAAGGTTGCAGGTTTGAATCCTGCAGGAGTCACAAAGACGGGGATGCAACTACTTATGATGAGTGGTTGCATTTTTTTGATTAAGAACTAAACTGAAACTATAATTAAAACCTATGGATACAAGGAAAATGAAGAGTGTGATGCTGGCAGTATTGGCTATGCTGATATGGCAGAACGCTGTGGTGGCTCAAAAGGCTGAGGATGTGCTGGAGGCAGCTCGCAGAGTGAATGACTACTTTATGCAGAAGTGGCCTGACCCTAAGAAGGATACATTTGTGAGAAACAAGGTGAGACCAAGTTCGCTATGGACTCGCGGAGTGTATTACGAGGGGCTGATGGCACTCTATGGCATTGACAAACAGCAACGCTATCTGGACTATATAGACGAGTGGGCAGAATACCATAAGTGGACTCCACGCTATGGCACCAAGACTACCCATGCCGACGACCAGTGTTGTGCGCAGACCTATCTGGACAGATATGGCATGGCGGGCGACAGGAAGATGATAGACAGCGTGAGGGTGAACCTGGAGAAGCAGATGGCATCAGGACGTGTGGACTACTGGACATGGATAGATGCCATACAGATGGCTATGCCTGTGTATGCGAAGATGTATCGCCACACTGGAGACATAAGATATATAATGTACGCGCGAGACTGCTATGAATGGACTCGCAACGAGTGTGGTGGAGGATTATGGAACAAGCAGGAAGGCCTGTGGTGGAGAGATAAGGACTTTGTGGCTCCATACAAGGAGCAAGACGGCATGAACTGCTACTGGAGCAGAGGCGACGGATGGGTGGTGGCTGCCCTGGTAAGGACGATAGACGAAATAACATCTGCCAAGGGCTATGAGCAGAACAAGGAGGTGGTGGCTTTCCTCGCAGAACTGAAGGAGGACTATCTCGACATGATGAAGGCTCTGCTGAAGTGTCAGCGAGAGGATGGTTTTTGGAATGTCAGTCTGATGTCGCCTGTAACCTATGGCGGACCAGAGACCTCAGGCACGGCACTCTTTACTATGGGTATGGCTTGGGGCATAAGGAATGAGATGCTGCCAAGAGAGGAGTATCGCCCTGCCGTTGATAAGGCATGGAAGGCTATAGCCGAAAAGGCAATACACGCAGACGGATTCATAGGCTATCTGCAGGGTACAGGCAAACAACCAAAGGACGGACAGCCAGTGACATACACCAGTGTGCCAGACTTTGAGGACTATGGTGCAGGATGCGTGTTGCTGGGAGCAGTGGAGTATTACAAGATGTTGCAGACATGGCCTGACGGCACAGTGATGTCGGAGTTTTTCTCTAACACGAAGAAGGTGAATGTGGCAGAGTTGGGCAAGCAATATGTGATTACCGACTATGGAGTGAAGAATGACTCTACGCTGTTGCAGACGGAGGCTATACAGGCTGTGATAGACAGATGCAGCGAAGAGGGTGGGGGTGTAGTGGTAATACCTAAAGGAACGTTCCTCACTGGTTCCCTGTTCTTTAAAAAAGGTACACACCTGCACGTGAGTGGCAGACTGAAGGGCTCAGACCGCATAAGAGACTTCAAACTGATGACAACACGTATGGAGGGACAGACGCTGAAGTATTTTGCTGCCATGATAAATGCTGACGGTGTGGATGGCTTCACCATTACAGGCGATGGGGCGAAGTTGGACGGCTCACTACCATCAGAAAGCGGATTCTCTTCTAATACCTCTTGCATAGACGGCAATGGCTACCTGTATTGGGAGGAGTTCAGGTACAGAAGGCAGTATAACCCAGAGTGTACAAACCTTGAGGCTATGCGTCCAAGACTGGTGTATATATCTAACAGTAAGGATGTTACGGTGCAGGATGTTTATCTGATAAATTCTCCCTTCTGGACTAACCACCTGTATAGTTGCAGCAATGTGAGGTATCTGGACTGCTTTATCTATGCCCCAACCAAGGGTGTGGTGATAAAGGGGAGCGACAAACAGTATGGTGCTCCGTCGAGCGATGCTATAGACCTGGACGTGTGTCATGATGTGTTGGTGCATGGCTGCTTTATGCAGGTGAACGATGATGCAGTAGTGATAAAAGGCGGCAAGGGAACATGGGCAGACCAGAATCCTGACAATGGTCCTGTGTATAACGTGCTTGTGGACAACTGTGTCTATGGCAGGGTGCATGGATGCTTGACGGTGGGTTCGGAGTCGATAGACGACTGGAATATAGTGATACGAAATATTAAGTTTAATAATGCTGACCGTGTGCTGTGGCTGAAGATGCGCCCTGACACTCCCCAACAGTACAGGCTGATAAGTGTGGAGAATGTCAGTGGCACCTGTGGCTCATTCCTCGTTATTCGTCCTTGGACACAGTTCTATAATCTCGGCGACCGTAAGGATATGCCACTATCTCACTGTTGCGATGTAACCATTAGGGATATTGATGTGGAATCAAAGAATTTCTTTGACGTAGGCACGTCAGATAAGTATGAACTAAGCAACTTCACCTTTGAAAATTGTAAGGTGAAAGATAAGAAAAGAGCGTTCGACCCTTCGCTGATTAATGGCTGTAAAGTAAAGAATGTAATATTTTTTTAGGAAAAATATAAAATATTTGAAAATAAACAAGGAAAAATTTGCATATAAGACGGAAAAGTTGTACCTTTGCACTCAAGTTTGTGTTCGCGCACAATATAGGTTGTGATAGATGCAAAACTTCAAAGAGATTTTAGGATAATAGAATTATAACATAACTACAACGAATGAAAAAGTTTTTACTTACGCTCGCAGTAGCTGTTTCAGCTCTGACAGCAAACGCTCAGGATGAGGGCGGATTTTACGGAAACAAGTTCTTCGACAACTGTTTCATTGGTTTAAACGCTGGTGTGGCAGCTGGTACTACACACAATGCTATTTTCAAGAACACTAACTGGAATGCAGGTCTGCGTCTGGGTAAGTTCTTCTCTCCAATCTTTGGTTTCGGTATCGAGGGTAATCTCTACTTCAACAACCGTCACGGAGCTTATGTTAACCCACAGGGAGGTAACAACCTTTCAGGCGGTTCAACAGTGCATTACTCTAATCTGGGTTTCTTTGGTATGATTAACTTCATGAATGCTATAGGTAACTACCCAGGTGAGCCACGTAAGTTTGAGATTTTCTTCGTGCCAGGTTTCTCATGGGGTCACAACTTCGGTAACAACCCTACACCTGAAGGCACAAAGATGAACACTCTTAACAGTAAGTTCGCATTTGACTTCGCTTACAACTTCGGTAAGTATCAGGAGTGGCAGTTATATTTTGAGCCTTCTATCAACTATTGTATCGCTGGTGTTGATCATGAGAATGACGACCACTCTAACAAGATCGTTAAGTACAACATCAACAACTCATTCATTCAGTTGAATGCTGGTATTATTTATAAGTTCAAGACTTCAAACGGTGCTCACAACTTCATGCTCGTTGAGGCTTGTGACCCAATGGAGCTCGATGCACTTAACAATGCAGTAAATGACCTTCGTGCTAAGGACAGTGCAAATGTCAAGACAATCGCAAGCCTTGAGAAGGAAGTTAAGGACTTGCAGGATGCTCTCAACGAGTGTAATGCTAAGCCTGTAGTGACAAAGGCATTCGAGCCTAACCTCCCAGCTATATTCTATCAGGTTAACAGGTCTGAAATCACTCCTGCTCAGCAGCAGAATGTACAGATTATTGCTGACATTCTGAAGAACCACCCAACATACCGCGTACAGGTTAAGGGCTATGCTTCGCCAGAAGGTTCTCATGACAACAACACCTCTCTCGGCATACGTCGTGCTGATGCTGTGAAGAATATGCTCGTGAATAGGTTTGGCATCGCTCCAACTCGTATCGACGCTGAGGGTTGCGGTGAGACAGACCAGCTCTTCGAGACCTACGAGTTCAACCGTTGTGCTCTCGTTCATCTGCAGAAGTAATATACTAACTAATCAATATTTGAAATCCCGATGTTCTCTTTGTAGAGCGTCGGGATTTTTTTTGTATAATAAAGAGGTACAAGAGAGACAAGAGGTGCAAGAGATGGTAGAATAAGGGCACACACGTTACAAGGTGGTAGAGGTAACAAAAAAAGGAAGACCTTATAAAGTCTTCCTTTGTTTTGCGGTGCGTACGGGACTCGGACCCGTGACCTCCAGCGTGACAGGCTGGCATTCTAACCAACTGAACTAACGCACCAAGCGTTAAATGTGTTATGAGAACCCTGTTTATAGGGTAGTGATTGGAGCGGTGCGTACGGGACTCGGACCCGTGACCTCCAGCGTGACAGGCTGGCATTCTAACCAACTGAACTAACGCACCAAACTCTACTTGAGAGGCACTGATTGCTCAAATGCGAGTGCAAAGGTACTATTTTTTCTTTAATCTACCAAATAATTGCAGTGTTTTTTTTGAGCATAGCTTTATTTTGTGCTTCTTGAGAGAGTGAGCTAAGCTATTGCGCTATTCTGCTTTCTTTGTGCGTGCAGGACGACGGCGAGGCTTTTTAGGCTTTGCCTCTGGCTGTGCAGGAGCAGATGCAGGACTTTCTGATGCAGGGGCAGTTTCAGCAGTTTCCTTTTGTGGTGCTTCTATAGGTTGTGGCGCAGTTTTTGGCGCTACATCCTGCTTGGGTTGCTCCTGTTTAGGTTGCTCCTGTTTAGGCTGTTCCTGCTTTTGTTGTTGTTGCTGCTTCTGCTTTTGCTGTTTCTGCTTTTGCTGCTGTGATTTTTGCTGAGGCTGTTGCTTTTGGGTAGTAACATTATCTGGTTCTGCACCAATGAAGAGGTTGTCTCCGCGATGCTTGTCGCCAGGACGGAATGCCTCTTGCCATAGGGTGAGTTTCTCTACTTCAGCACGCTTAGGCAACTGAGCAATATCCTCCATCCATGATTTCTTGCAAGCCATCTGTATATAATATAACTGACGGGTATAATAGTCAAGCATACGGAGGTCGTCGAAGGTGAAGACCATAGGACGGAGGGTGGCATACTTGCTGTTCCAGTCGGCATCACTGATGTTGTTGATGCGTTGCAGGTCGTCACACAGTCCGATAGAACGTATTGCCACACTTGCATCATTAGTTATAAGGAGTACCTTCTTGCCTTCAGCAAAGAGTTCTACCACACGGTGAACTATGGCTGGGTCGGCAAAAGAAGCATGATGGCTCTCAGCACTTATGCCTTCGATACGCAGACGGTTTTCGCGCTGTTGAGCAAGGATAAGTCTTTTTGCAAGACGTGCAGCTGCATTTAGACATACTATATTGTCAGTGAAGTCAGCTTCCTTGTGGTTGGTAGGGTCTTGCATGGCAGCAAAGCGGTCAATCTCCTCATAGGTCTCACCCATCATCGTGAATTTTCCACCACGATGTTTCATCAGTTTGGAGATAAATTCCAACTGGCGCTCAAATTGCAGACGTGCATTAACTCGTGGGTCAGAGTGGCTTGATGTATGTCCGATAAGCAGTTCGAGCCAGATGTTAGTATCGCTGATAACTATGTCATAGTCAAGCACATTGGCAAGAGTTTCCTCGAGGAACTTGTATCGTTTTTCCAGTTCGTCGAGAGTGAGTTGCTGTATCTGCTGATCAGTCAGCACTATGGCACGTTGAGGTGCCTGTGCCAGTTCGATAATGTCGTTAATCTTGATGTCAGGCAGAGCTGGGATAGGGAGCACTCCCTTGAACTCCTTTTTAGGTTGCTGAACGGCTGTTTCTGGTTGCATAGCTTCCAGTTGTGGTTGCTTAGTCTCCAGTTGTGGTTGCTTAGCTTCCGCATCTGGTTGCTTAGTTTCCGCGTGTGGAAGCATAGCTTCTGCAGACTCTGTTGTAACCACGTTTATTGCTACCTCTTCAGGTGCTGTTTCTATTGCTTCCTGTGCTGTTTTTTTCTTTGTAGCACGAGGTTTGCGTAATGTCGTCCTTTTTGTTGTCGCAGCCTTCTTAGGCTTTTCTTTCTTGGTGCTCGCTTGAGCTTCGTTCTGTGTTTCTATAGGAGCCACTTCCTTAACAGACTCCTCTTTAGTCGTTTTTTTTGTTCTCATTATGATTTTTTTTGCATATATTTTTGAAAAATCACGACAAAGTTACTATATTTAGTAATAAAAAATGGCATAGATGTTGTTAATAATCCGTAAAATGTTTGATTAAGACGAATTTATTGTGTATCTTTGCAAAATATTTGCGCCCGTGCGCGCAATATATAATATTGTACCCACGTTGTAGTGTAGAGAAGAGATTTTTATAAAACGTATAAGGAAGATAAATGAGACAACTTAAGATTCAAAAAAGTATTACCAACCGTTCGAGCGAAGCTCTTGACAAGTACCTTGTAGAGATTGGACGTGCACCACTGATTACTATCGACGAAGAGATAGAATTGGCACAGAAAATAAAGAAGGGTGGTCCTGAGGCTGAACGCGCTAAGGATAAGTTGGTTACTGCTAACTTGCGTTTTGTGGTTTCTGTAGCTAAGCAGTATCAGCATCAGGGATTGTCCCTCACCGACTTGATAGATGAGGGTAATATCGGACTGATTAAGGCTGCTCAGAAGTTTGATGAGACTCGAGGCTTTAAGTTTATCTCATACGCCGTATGGTGGATTCGCCAGAGCATTCTGCAGGCAATTGCCGAGCAGAGCCGTATCGTGCGCCTGCCTCTTAACCAGGTGGGTTCGCTGAGCAAGATTAACCACGAGATAAACAAGTTTGAGCAGGAGAACCAGCGTCATCCAAGTGTAGGTGAGTTGTCTGAGGCTACTAACATTGACGAGGAAAAGATAGGTCAGAGCCTTATGGCTGACGGTCACCACGTTAGTATCGATGCACCATTCCAGGATGGCGAGGAAAACTGTATGCTCGACGTTATGGCGAGTGGTGATGACTCACGTACCGACCGTACCGTGGACCATGAGTCAATGGCTCAGGAACTGAATGCCGTATTGAATAGGGTGTTGAAGGATCGTGAGATAATCATCATCCGCGAGTGCTTTGGCATAGGCTGTCACGAGAAGGGTCTGGAAGAGATAGGCGACGAACTCGGTCTGACACGTGAGCGTGTACGCCAGATTAGGGAGAAGTCTATTGCCAAGCTTCGTGACAGCGGTAATGCAAAAATACTCATAAAATACCTTGGATAGTTAACAGTTATGAATCACGTAGTAATAATGGCAGGTGGAGTAGGCAGCAGATTCTGGCCTATGAGTACCGAAGACCGTCCAAAGCAGTTTATTGACGTTCTTGGTGTGGGTCGTTCGCTGATACAGCTGACCTATGACCGCTTTAAGGATGTGTGTGACGCAGAGAATGTATGGGTTGTTACCAGTGCTCAGTATAAGGATATTATCCACGAGCAGTTGCCCGATATTCCTATGGGTAACATCTTGTGTGAGCCTTGTCGCAGAAACACAGCTCCATGTATAGCATACGTAAGCCATCGCATAAACGCGAAGGATAAGAATGCCAATATAGCTGTAACACCAAGTGATGCCGTAGTAATGAACGTGATGGAGTTTCGCAGGGTTATTACTGCTGCCCTTAACTTCGTTGCTGAGTCTGACGGAATAGTAACCTTAGGCATGAAGCCTACTCGCCCAGAGACTGGCTATGGATATATTCAGGCAGACCTTGCTTCTAACAGTATGAGGAATAAGGAGATATTCCAGGTGGAGCAGTTCCGTGAGAAGCCAGACCTCGCAACAGCAAAGGATTATATCAGTCACAACAACTACTTCTGGAATGCGGGTATATTCATTTGGAATGTCAAGACCATCATAAATGCTTTCCGCATGTATCAGCCAGTGCTCAACCGCATATTCGAATCTATAAGCGACGTATATGGCACAGATAAGGAGCAGGAGGTTATCAACGAACGTTATGCTGAGTGTGAGAATATCTCCGTTGACTATGCCATCATGGAGAAGGCTGAAGAGATATATGTAATGCCAGCAGACTTCGGATGGAGCGACCTCGGTACATGGGGCTCTCTGCAGACTCTCTCTAAGCGTGATGCCAATGGCAACAGTATCATAAGTGACAACGTGAAGACCTATGATTCTTCAAACTGCATAATAAATGTAGAGGGAAACAAGCAGACCGTTGTGCAGGGACTGGACGGATACATCGTAGCACAGCGTGATGGTCGTCTGCTCATCTGTAAACTCTCTGAAGAGCAGCGCATTAAGGAATTTAGTAAGTAAAACTATCTGTTTCTAGGTTTTAGAAAATCTGACATAAGGGTGTTGTACCAATCTGAATAGGTGTGGTCTTCATTCCTCATGCAATAGGTGAAGGACGTACATTCTGTGCGTCCTTTTTTATATATTAGAATATACCTTTTAGTAGGTTTGCTGGGAATGCTCTTTATCATATAATTGCTTTGCAGCCAGAAACCGTTAAGCATACATTCCGCAGAAAAGACAGAGTGCACTTCTGGAGGGATGCATACGGAAAAAACTCCATCGTCAGCCAATAATTTATGCACACTTTCTATCAGTTCCTTAAACGTAAGACTTGAAGTATGACGAGCCCTGGTGCGACTTTTGTCAGGAGCTTCAAGACTTTTGTCAAAATAGGGTGGGTTGCATACTATACAGTCGAAAGGCTGACCATCGTAGTTCTTTGCAAAATCCTGTAATGAGGTGTGTATCAGCGTTATTCTGCCGCTGAAAGGAGAAGATGCGAAATTCTTTGTTGCATCAATGATGGCATTCTCATCTATGTCTATAGCCGTTATGCTCGCTGTTGGGAAGCGTTGAGCCATGAAGAGTGCTAACACCCCTGTGCCCGTACCTATATCAAGAATCCTATTGCCACCTGCAGATAGAGCACCGAGCAAATCACTATCTGTGCCCACCTTCATGGCAGCATGGCTTTGGTCTATAGTGAACTGTTGGAACTCAAAAAAATCCTTGCGACCTCCCATCTTCTTTCTGCTTCGATTATAGCTTAACCTTCTTCTTGACAGCCTTACTCTCGTTACTCAGTCTGTTGAGGGCTGTTACCACATAGATATATTTTTCTTTTCCGTCAACATAAGGCAACTGAAGCCAAGGATTAGTTGTTATGGCTATGATGTGTGATGGGTCTTCGATGTTGACCTTCTCCTTATTGCCAAAACGATACACTACATACTTGACAGCTTCGTCTTTCCATGACTTGCTCTTTGGTGCTTGCCAGAAGAGGATGTATCCGTCACTCGTCCATATAGGTTTCACCTTTGCAGGTTTGCCTGGTCTTGTTTCGTCAATAAACGGCATCAGAGGCTGTAGGGCAGGGTACTTCCAGTAATGCTGGCGAAGCATAGTACCATAATTGCCAGTATTGTCAACAGCAGCCTTAGCATACCAAAGGACTGTGCCTTTCACATTCTCCATCTCATCATGGAGTTTATACTTAGCCTGCATCTGGTTTTGGCGTGGATTATTTGGGTCAGTAAACTTAGCTGTACGCTCAATATCCTCACCTATGTACAGGGGTCTGCTACTCGCATTCTCGTTCCACCAATGTATCAGGGTTTTATAGTCGGCAGCCTTGTTGCCTATCTCCCAGTACAACTGAGGTACGCAGTAGTCAAGCCAACCATTATCGCACCACAACAGCACATCCGCATAAAGGTCGTCATAGTTTTGAAGACCATTAGTGTTAGAACCGTTGTGAGCATTCTTCTTGTTGCGATAGATGCCGAATGGTGATACACCAAACTTCACCCAAGGCTTGATGGCATGTATGGTGTCATTCAGTTGTTCAATGAAAAGGTTGACGTTGTTACGACGCCAGTCGCCAATATTGTTGAAACCTTGCGGATTGTTTTGGAAATCCTGTTGGTCAGGAATCTGACAACCTGCAACAGGGTAGGGGTAGAAGTAGTCGTCTATATGCAGACCGTCAACGTCATAGCGTCGTACGATATCTGCTACCACACGACAGATGTAGTCACGATTCTCTTGTCTTGCAGGATTGAGCAGATATAGTCCGTCATAAGGGAAGACGAGGTCTGGGCGTCTTAATACGATATTGTTGCTTGCCAGCTGGTTGGTAACCTTTGTCTTTGCACGGAAAGGGTTAATCCATGCATGAAGTTCCATACCACGCTTGTGACATTCGGTAATCATCCATTGCAGAGGGTCCCAGTATGGCACAGGTGCCACACCCTGCTGTCCAGTCAGGAAACGGCTCCAAGGCTCTATGCTACTTTCATAAAGGGCATCACACTCAGGACGTACTTGGAAAATAATGGCATTAACGCCATCCTTCTGTAACTCGTCAAGTTGGTATGTGAGAGTCTGTTGCATCTTCTCCGTACCCAAACCAACGAACTGACCGTTTACGCATTGAATCCATGCACCGCGGAACTCACGTTTTGGTGCTCCAAATACATTTGTTGACAGCAACAGGAGTGTTGCAAGACCCAGTAATGAAAATATCTTACGCATTATTTCGTTGTTATGTATTATTTGACTTTATATTATGTTTGACGGCTTTAGAGGTCTTCAAAGTTTACAACCTCTTCTGTAACGTGCTGTTTCTGTTCTGGCGCAGCACTTGGAGCTTTTTCTATCGGATTGCCCTCATCGTCGAGAAGTATCTCGGTGCTGTGTGCCAGAGAGTCCACATCAATGGTATCACGACGTGCTCCACCTCTGTATGTGCACTCATACATGCTACGCTCTATATCAGCATCTTCTGGTTTTTGGAATTTGCCGTGATATTTCTGGAAAGCTGGGTCGGAGAAGACGGATTCAAGGAAGTATCCGCATATAGGCAACGCCGTTCGTGATCCCTGTCCCAAAGCACCAGTGCGGAAGTGTATGCTGCGATACTCGCCTCCAACCCATGCTCCAACTACGAGGTTAGGACTAACCCCCATAAACCATGCATCAGAGTGATTGTTGGATGTTCCAGTCTTACCACCAAACTCAGTGTCATGGAACTTCCCGATATAGCCCCATAGACTCATGGATGTTCCACCTCGCTCACGCAGTCCAGCCTGCAACAGCTGTTGTACGAGATATGCAGACTTGAGTGTTATAGCCTGTTTCTCCTCAGTAGGTGCAATATATATTTCGTTACCGTTGCGGTCAACTATCTTTGTTATCAGTATGGGCTCAGGATGTGCCTTACCATTATTGGCTACTGTACAATAGGCATTAGCAAGTTCAAGAAGGTTTACGTCAGAAGAGCCGAGAGCGAGTGACGGAGTTTCGTCAAGTTTGCTCTTAATACCCATGTTGTGGGCTGTCTCAATGATATTTCTTATGCCCATCTCCTGGCCTAAACGCACTGCTACAGAGTTGATACTTTGCGCAAAGGCAGCACGTAACGGCATAGAGTCACCAGTGAAATAGCCGTTAGCATTGGTAGGAGCCCAAGTAACTTCTTCTTTATTGTTGGCATCCCAAACTTTCATAGAGAAATATTCGTCACGGCGCTTGTCGCAAGGAGTGAGTCCCTGCTCCATAGCCTCAGTATAGACGAAGAGCTTAAAGGTTGAACCTGGCTGGCGCATAGCAGTCACTTTGTCAAACTTCCAATGGTTGAAATCTATATCGCCAACCCATGCTTTTACGTAGCCTGTCTGAGGCTCCATAGCCACGAAGGCACAGTGCATGAAACTGACCATATAGCGTATGGAGTCCATTGTTGACATCTCTCTCTCAATTTCACCTTTCTCATAGTCAAAAAGCTTTACCATGTGAGGCTTGTTGAGGTAGTGATCTATAGAGTCCTGGTTGTTGTCAAACTTGTTGGCAAGATATTTATATACGGGCTGTCTCTTAGCTATATCCTCTATGAAGTTTGCTATTTCATGATGCCTCTCATCCTGCCAAGGTTTCTCGCCTGGCATGAAGTTGTCTTGTGTTCTGCGTATTCCCCAGTGGCTATTGAAGTTCTGCTGTACCTGCTTCATTTGTTTTGCTGCAGCTTCTTCAGCATATTTCTGCATCTTGGTGTCGAGGGTGGTGTAAATCTTCAGACCATCATTATAAAGGTCTATGTCCTCCAGACTTTCGTACTCTTCACTAAGATACTTGATATATTTGGCTATCGCCTCACGGAAATATTTTGCCTGTCCGTCGTAGTTATCTTCCACCTTAAATTCTGAACAGTCTATAGGCAGAGCCTTGAGATTGTTGAACTGTTCGGTAGTAAGGTCGCCATGCACTCGCATGTTATCGAGCACTACGTTACGACGTTGTATAGAGTTCTCAGGATGTGATATGGGGTTGTAATACGTAGTTGCCTTCAGCATACCTACGAGTATTGCTGCCTGGTCAGTGGTGAGATTCTTTGGAGTAGTGTTGAAATAAGTCTTTGCAGCAGTCTTGATACCGAATGCGTTATGACCGAAATCTACGGTATTGGCATACTGTACGAGTATCTCGTCCTTACCTGCTTTGCGTCCTTTAGTTGCAGCAAAATAAAGTTCAAGTTTTAAGGCGGTAATCCATTCTTTTGTCTTCATTACCAGGATTTTAACACCTGGTATCTTGCCTATCAGTCCTGTGCTGTATTGGGTACGGACGCGGAACATATTCTTAGCCAGCTGCTGTGTGATAGTTGAGGCTCCACGTCCACCTCTTCCTGTGGCAGCATCTTTTGCAGCACCCAGCAAACCTAACGGGTCTATGCCCCAATGGTCATAGAATCGTTCATCTTCTGTATCTATAAGTGCACGCCAGAATACAGGGTTCACGTCTTCGTAATCCACAGGCGTACGGTTCTCGTTGAAGTATTTGCCCAGCAATACTCCGTCTGCAGAATACAGCTCTGATGCCTGACTGGTCTTGTGTTCTGCTATGTCCACCCAACCAGGCGACTTGCCAAACAGCCAGAACAGGTTCATGTCAACCGCTCCTAAGTAAAGTATGAATGCTACTATTAGTGATGCTATGACTGTTACGGTCTTTATGTACCAAGGTCTGCCCTTATAGCAGCTTTTATACCATTGCCAAAAAGATTTACACTTAACTGATAGCCACGCAAAGGCGTTCGCTATGTATTTAAAGGTTTTCTTCATTATAGATTAGAATTAATGTAGTCTTTAATGTCTTTTTCCTGATTGGGATGAAACCATTTCATGCTTTCGTCTTTCTTATACCAGGTGAGTTGTTTTCGAGCATACTCGCGACTGTTGCTTTGTATTTGTCTGACAGCCTCATCAAGCGTTATCTCGTTGTCGAAATACCTGAACATCTCTTTGTAACCTATGGTGTTCAGCGCTTTCTCGTTGCGATAGGGGAGTACGCTTTTGGCTTCCTCCACCAGTCCTTGCTCCATCATGCTGACAACTCGGGCGTTTATTCGGTCATAGAGTTCGGTATGATCCATAATCACCTGTCCTCGTTTTACCTTCAGCACCTTGTCTCGTGTCAGCCCTATCTTTATGATGTTGAAAGGACGTTCCTTCTTTCTTCCTATGCGAAAGGATGTGTAGGTTCGTCCTGTCTGGTGACAAATCTCAAGGGCGTGTACCACACGTCGTGGGTTGCTTCTGTCAACAGTCTCCCAATGCTGTGGGTCTAGTTCTCTCAGTTCGTCAACAAGAGCGTCGAGACCTTCTGTCTCCAGTCTTTGTTTCATCTTGTTGCGTATCTCGTCCTTGATGGTTGGGATGTCGTCAATACCATTACATACGGCATCGATATACATCATGGAACCTCCTGTCAGTATTGCGATAGGATTATTTGAAGCCTCTTCCTCTTTTTCTGCTATGAGGTCCAGCACTTCCTGCTCATACATAGAGGCAGAATAGTAGTCGCCTATGTGATGAGTACCGACAAAGTAGTGCCGCACTCGCTGCATTTGTTCTGCAGTGGGTGCGGCTGTTCCTATTGGTATCTCTGCATATATCTGTCGTGAGTCGGCATTGATTATGTCAATACCATAATGCTCGGCAATATTCAAGCAGAGTTCGGTTTTGCCAACACCCGTAGGTCCTGTTATGACGATAAGAGAGTTCAAACTATCTTATGATGCCTCTTTCTGCTTTCTCGATGAAGTCGATGACATACTTTATCTCAGGTATCAGCTCCATAGTCTTCTTCACCTCCTCGATGCCCTCTTTTATCAGACCCTTAGAGTAGATAGTATTGTAAGCCTCACGAATGGCAAGAATGGTTTCGTTTGGAAAACCACGACGGCGCAAACCTATGAGGTTGAGACCAGCAAAACGTATTGGCTCCTTGCCTGCTATTACGTAAGGAGGAATATCCTGTGACGTACGGCTTCCGCCTTGTATCATTACGTAGCCGCCGATGTGAACGAACTGATGAACCAGCACTTCAGCAGAGATGATAGCGCAATCATCAACCACCACTTCACCAGCAAACTTCGTTGAGTTGCCTATGATGCAGTTGTTGCCTATCACGCAGTCGTGTGCCACATGCATATTCTCCATAAGTAGGTTGTTGTTGCCAACTATCGTTGTACCTTTTGAGAATGTGCCTCGTGATATGGTTACGTTCTCACGAATGGAGTTGTTGTCGCCAATCTGACAAGTAGTCACCTCACCCTTGAACTTCAGGTCCTGAGGCTTGGTTGACAAACTCGCTCCAGGCATGATTTCATTGCCAGAACCCATGCGCAGACCCTGATTCAGGGTTACGCTATTCTGCATAATATTATTGTCGCCAATCACTACGTCGGCATCGATGTAGCAGAAAGGACCTATGATGTTGCCGTCACCCAACTTTGCGTCAGGATGAACGAATGCCATTGGACTAATCTGATTTGCCATAGATATTATATAAGGTTATATTGTTGTTATTTATTCTTTACCATCTGACCCGTGAACTTTGCTTCAGCCACGAGGGTATCGCCCACGAAGATGTAGCCCTGCATGGAAGAGATGCCATGACGCACAGGTCCGAGCAGTTCCACCTTAAAGATAAGAGTGTCACCAGGTACTACCTTCTTACGATATTTCACGTCATCAATCTTCAGAAAGTAGCTTGTCCAGCGTTCTGGCTCTTCAAGAGTGTTGAGCACGAGCAGAGCACCACACTGGCTCATAGCCTCTATCATCAGTACACCAGGCATAACGGGCTCATCAGGGAAGTGTCCCGTGAAGAAAGGTTCGTTGGATGTTACGTTCTTTATGCCTACGATTGTAGTGCCGCTGATGCTGATAATCTTATCTACCAGCTGCATAGGGTAGCGATGAGGCAATACCTGACGTATACGGTTGATGTCAAGTATAGGCTCCTGGTTAGGGTCGTAGATAGGAGCCTGAATCTCATGCTTACGAATCTCCTGACGCATTACGCGTGCAAACTTATTGTTGATGGTGTGACCAGGACGTGTTGCTATGATGCGACCCTTCAGCGGTTTGCCTATGAGAGCCATATCGCCAATGATGTCAAGCAACTTATGACGAGTACACTCGTTCTCCCATGTCAGCGGTTTGTGCTGCATGTAACCCAACTTTGTTGCGTCGATATGGTCGTAGCCCAGTCTGTCACACAGTTTGTCGATATTCTCCTGCGACTGTTCGTTTTCGTATATCACGATAGCATTGTCAAGGTCTCCACCCTTTATGAGTCCAGCCTCCAGCAGAGCCATGATGTCTCGTACGAATACAAAGGTACGGGCTGAAGCAATCTCATTTGGGAAGTCCTCCATATTGTCGATGGTAGCAAACTGCGAGTTGATGAACTTTGACTCGAACGAGCACATTGCTGTAATAGAGAAATCCTCATCAGGCAGTATTGTGATGCAAGAGCCAGACTCCTCATCCTTCACCTCTATCTTCTTGCGAATGATGTAGTAGTCCTTTGGTGCGTTCTGCTCCTGAATGCCAACCTCCTGAATCTTCTCCACATATTGCATAGCAGAGCCATCGAGGATAGGGAACTCTGGTCCGTTAACCTGTATCATACAGTTGTCGATACCCATAGCATAGAGGGCAGACAAACCGTGTTCCACCGTACTGACTCTTACATCGCCTTTGCCCAGAACTGTGCCACGCTTGGTATCTATCACGTGTTCAGCCACAGCGTCTATGGTAGGCATTCCTTCAAGGTCTATACGCTGAATCTTATATCCTGTATTCTCTGGTGCAGGATAGAATGTTACAGTGAGGTTCAGACCAGTATGTAGTCCCTTTCCGCAAAGGGAAAAACTACCTTTTAGAGTGTTTTGCTTTGTCATAACTTCTTTGTTTGTGTAATATTACGGCATAAGCCTGCTTCCCTTACTATTTGGTAAGTTCAGCAAGCTTTGCTTGTAGTTCGTTAATAGTCTTCTGCATCTCGTTCACCTGTCTGTAAACATCAGGCAGACGTCTGAATATGGCTGATGAGCGGAAGTAGTTAGTGAGTGGGATAGGGGGAGTGCCGATAAGGTTCTCACCATCTTTCAGACTGCTTGGTACACCTGACTGTGCTCCCAGTTTCACTCCGTTACCTATTGTTATGTGACCAGATATTCCCACCTGTCCACCAAACATACACCATTTGCCAACCTTGGTAGAACCTGCTACTCCCACCTGACTTGACATTACGGTATTCTCGCCAATGTCGGTATTGTGGGCTATCTGCACGAGGTTGTCGAGTTTCACACCCTTACGCACAAATGTGCTACCCATCGTAGAACGGTCCACACAGGTGTTGGCACCAATCTCCACATTGTCTTCTATTGTTACTATACCTATCTGTGGTATCTTATCGTAACCCTCTGCGCCAGGAGCGAAGCCGAAGCCGTCAGCACCAATCACGCAACCAGCGTGGAGTATGCAGTTACTGCCTACCTTACAGTCGTGATAGATTACTGCGTTAGAGTATATCTCTGTATTGTTGCCCACAGAAGCATTCTCGCCAATTGTAACATGCGGATGGAACACACAACCGTCGCCTATAGTCACGTTAGGACCTATAGCCACAAACGGACCAATGTAGCAGTCCTTGCCAATCTTAGCAGTAGGGTGGATATAGGCGAGCGAGTCGATGCCAACCTTCTTGGGTTTCATCGAAGCATACATCTGCAACAGCTTTGCTACTGCCTCGTATGCGCTCTTCACTCTTATCAGGGTTGCCGTCACTGGCTTTTCCAACACCAGAGCCTCGTCCACCAGTACAACACTAGATTTCGTGTCATAAATGTAGTGCGTATATTTGGTGTTTGATAGGAAGGATATAGCTCCAGGCTTACCTTCTTCTATCTTGGCAAAAGTGTTAATGGTGGCGTTTGGGTCGCCCTCCACTCGTCCCTGTATCAGTTCAGCTATTTGTTGTGCCTTAAATTCCATATATATAAATAAGGTGGTTTTAGTTATGTTATAGTTTGGCAAGTTCTGTTGCCATCTGTTCTTGTAGTTCTTTAGCCTTCTCACCAGCAACCTTGGCAAAGTTCTCCGTGTTGTCAGCGAATATGATGCCTCGGCTTGAGTTTACCAGCAGTCCGCAATCCTTGATTATGCCATACTGGCAAACGTCCTGCAGAGATCCTCCCTGTGCTCCTACGCCTGGTACGAGCAGGAAGTGTTCTGGCGCAACCTTTCTTATATCCTTAAACATCTCGCCTCGTGTGGCGCCAACCACATACATCAGGTTGTCTGGTGTTCCCCATTCCTGACTTTTCTTTATCACCTTCTCAAAGAGGCGCTGTCCTTCCGTGTCAGTAGTCTGCTGGAAGTCAAACGAACCCTTGTTGGAAGTCAGGGCGAGGAGTATCACCCAAGGTTTCTTCTCTGCTTCGTAAGAGAGGAATGGCACCACTGAGTCCTCACCCATGTAAGGGGCTACGGTCAGGGCGTCAACCTTGTATTCTCCGAAGAAGGTCTGGGCATACATCTTTGATGTGTTGCCAATGTCGCCACGCTTTGCATCGGCTATGATAAACTGCTCAGGATAGTTGTCCTGTATATATTTTACAGTCTTCTCAAACGAGATGAGACCCTTCACTCCGTAAGCCTCATAGAAGGCGAGGTTAGGCTTGTATGCCACGCAATACTTAGCCGTAGCATCTATTATCTGCTTATTGAAAGCAAATATCGGGTCGTCCTCCTTCAGCAGGTGTTGTGGCACCTTGTTCAAGTCCACATCCAGTCCTACGCATAGGAAACTCTTCTTCTCAAATATCTGGTTTACTAATTCTTTTCTTGTCATATTCTACAGTTCTGCTTCTTTCATTCTTTCTGCGTTCTCAGCCACTGTCAGGGCATCAATCATAGCCTGAATGTCGCCACCGAGGAAACCTTGCAGGTCGTGGGTGGTGTAGCCTATGCGATGGTCTGTCACACGTCCCTGTGGGAAGTTGTATGTGCGAATTTTTGCCGAACGGTCGCCTGTTGACACCAGCGACTTACGTCTGTTGGCTATATCGTCAACATATTTCTGGTGCTCCCTGTCATAGATATATGTACGCAGACGTGCAAGCGCACGCTCCTTGTTTTTAGGCTGATCACGCGTCTCTGTACACTCTATGAGTATCTCTTCCGTCTCGCCTGTGTTAGGGTTCTTCCACATATAGCGGGCACGAACACCTGACTCCACCTTGTTCACGTTCTGACCACCAGCACCTGATGAGCGGAAGGTGTCCCACTTTATCTCGCCCTCGTTGATGGTTACCTCGAACGGGTCTGCCTCAGGCAGTACGGCAACTGTTGCTGCACTTGTCTGCATTCTGCCGTTTGACTCTGTAACAGGCACTCGCTGTACTCGATGCACGCCTGACTCGTATTTCAGCACGCCATATACGTTGTCGCCTGATACGGCGAAGTCTATCTCCTTGAAACCGCCTACAGCGCCTTCGTTGGCATCTGTCACAGAGAGGCTCCAACCCTTTGACTCGCAGAAACGCTTGTACATATTGAAGAGGTCGCCAGCAAACAGACAAGCCTCATCGCCACCTGTTCCAGCTCTTATCTCCATCTGCACGTTCTTAGCGTCCTCAGGGTCTTTAGGCACAAGTGCCACCTTCACCTCTTCTTCCAGTCCAGGCAGCAGGGCTTCGTTCTCTGCCAACTGTTCGCGAGCCATCTCCTTCATCTCAGGGTCGCTCTCGTTTACCAGCAGGTCTTTAGCCTCTGTTATAGCCTCCAGACAGGCGATATACTTCTTGCGTATCGCCATGATGTCGCCGAGGTCCTTATATTCTCTTGTCAACTTCACGAATCGCTGTTGGTCTGCTATCACCGAGGGGTCGGTTATCAGTGTGGTAACCTCCTCATAGCGCGCCTCCAGGCCGTCAAGTTTCTGTAATATGCTGTTATTGTCCATGTTTTAGTAGTCGAACGTTCCGTACTCGCTCTTTATGGTGAGTGACTTCCTGCCTTCCTCTATGCGGCCGACAATCTGGGCATCGATGTTGAAGCTCTTGCTGATGGCTATAACCTTCTCAGCCTGCTCTGGTGAAACGTATATCTCCATGCGATGACCCATGTTGAATACCTTGTACATCTCCTTCCAGTCTGTTCCGCTCTGGTCGTGGATGAGTTTGAAGAGTGGTGGCACAGGGAACATATTGTCCTTCACCACTCGGCAGTTGTCGCTGACAAAGTGGAGCACCTTAGTCTGCGCTCCGCCTGTGCAGTGCACCATGCCGTGAATCTCTGGGCGCATCTCATCGAGCAGTTTCTTTATCACTGGAGCGTATGTGCGGGTAGGGGAGAGAACCAGTTTGCCAGCGTTCAGCGGACTGTCCTCTATCTGGTCTTCAAACTTACAGTTGCCTGAGTAAACCAGCTCCATAGGTACTGCATGGTCGTAGCTCTCAGGATATTTCTCTGCGTAGTATTTTGCAAACACATCGTGACGGGCTGAGGTCAGACCGTTGCTGCCCATGCCACCGTTATACTCCTTCTCGTAGGTAGCCTGTCCGAAGCTTGCCAGACCCACTATCACGTCGCCAGGACGAATGTTGGCATTGTCTATCACGTCGCTGCGCTTCATACGGCATGTTACGGTAGAGTCAACGATTATGGTACGGGTGAGGTCACCTACATCGGCTGTCTCGCCGCCAGTGGCATATATGCCCACACCCATCTCGCGCATCTCGCTGAGCAGTTCGTCAGTACCATTGATGATGGCTGAAATCACCTCGCCAGGCACCAGCATCTTGTTTCTGCCTATGGTTGACGATACGAGGATGTTGTCAACAGCACCCACACAGAGCAGGTCGTCAGTATTCATGATGAGAGCATCTTGGGCTATGCCCTTCCACACAGACAGGTCGCCAGTCTCCTTCCAGTACATATAGGCGAGGCTTGACTTGGTGCCTGCTCCGTCAGCATGCATAATGTTACAATACTCAGGGTCGCCTCCGAGTATGTCAGGAATTATCTTGCAGAATGCCTGTGGGAATATTCCTTTGTCAATATTCTTGATTGCGTTGTGCACATCTTCCTTAGCGGCACTCACGCCTCTCATCATATATCTGTTGTCCATCAGTTTCGTTTCTCTGTTTTTCGTAAGTTTTATATTTGTCTGCAAATTTAAGAAAAATAATCCGAATATACAAATAAATAAGGTGAAAGTTCAACTTTTGCCTCCTTTGAACCAGCGCGAAGCGCGACTTGAACCTCTTGATTGAACCAGCGCGAAGCGCGACTTGAACCTCTTGATTGAACTAGCGCGAAGCGCGACTTGAACCTCTTGAACCCTTTTGAACTCCCCTACACCTGTCTCTTGAGGAAAATGCTGTCAGTAATACACTTTGGCAGGTTCTCCTGGTAGTGGGTCACCATGATGAGGGTCTTGTTCTTGCGTTGGCAGAAGGCATCTATTATCTCTTTCACCATCTCGCCCCTTTGAGAGTCCAGTCCGTGCAATGGTTCGTCGAGTATCAGCAGCTCAGGGTCTTTAACGAAAGCCCTTGCCAGCAGCACCATTCTCTGTTCGCCGCTTGATAGTTTGAGGAAGGTTCTCTCGGCAAGGTCTTCTATGCCAAAGAATCGCATCCACATCCTGCAGATGTCATAGTCGCCTGCTGAGGGCTTTACGTAGAGTCCCACTGAGTCTTTCAGTCCTGATGCCACTATCCTTATGGCTGGCATATCTCTGTTGTAGGCTCTGTGCATCTCTGGCGACACATAGCCTATGTGCTTCTTTATGTCCCAGATGCTTTCGCCACTTCCTCTTTTCTTGTCAAAAAGTGTAATGTCGCAGGCGTAACTCTGTGGGTTGTCGGCACATACGAGCGACAAGAGGGTTGATTTGCCTGCTCCGTTCTGTCCTGAGAGTGCCCACTTTTGTCCGTTATACACAGTCCAGTTCAGGTCTTTGAGTATCACTCTGTTGCCATACTGTATCTTCACGTTATTCATCTTCACCACCTCGTGGGTGTTGTAGTCGTCATTGCGATAGGGTAGGTTGATAATCTCCTTGCGTATGCCATCATCCAAACTATGAACTGTGCACTGTGCACTGTGAATTGTCAGATACTCTTCCCTCGTCACCTTCTCCATCACCACCTTGTTCCTTACAGGCACTACATGGGTGATAAACTTTGGTATGTCCTCATCCTTTGCCAATACGAGGATTATCTGCAGGTCTCGTTCCTTGCTCACCTGCTCCAAGACCTCGCGCAACTGCTGGCGAGTCTCTTTGTCCAGACCTATGAAGGGGTTGTCCATTATCAGCACTCTTGGGTCGCCCATCAGCGAGCGACAGAGCATGAATTTTCTCAACTCGCCTGATGAGAGCAGAATGATGTATTTGTCCAGCAGATAATGCAGGTTGAAGATATCGTAGAGGTGTTGCTGAAAGGCTCGCCTCTCCTCAGTATCTGCACCAGAAGCCCTAAAAGCATCCTCAAGCAGTTTGCCACAGGTGGGAGTGCTCTCGTCTATCTCCGTCTGGTTCCACCTCTGTTGCAGGTAGTATGTCCTGTCGTTGTCGCCTCCGTATGTATCGCGAAAGGTGATGTACTTTATGTTGTCTGATGCCAGTCTTGAGGTCTTTGGCGAGAAGTCGTACTCCACATTCTGCATCAGCAGAGGGTGGGCTCCTGTCAGTATGTCAACAAGGAGAGTTTTGCCCCCAGCATTAGGTCCCACTATGGCGATGTGCTCACCCTTGTCCAACTCAAAGTTGACGGGCTCAGCCATCCTCCATTCAGGCATTCGGGTTACTCCGTTGTGTATCTTGATAATCATTCTATATCTCCAGTTATTTTGTCCTTATTCTTTGTTGCAAAGTCTTTCCAACTCTTGTATTGCTTACTGCTAAAGCCTGCAGGCGATGTTATCTGCATAAAGTGGCAGTAAGCTGCACCTAAGGCGTCAGTAGCATCCATAAACTTAGGCATATCGTCGCTGCTTATCTTCAGTATTCGCTGAAGCATACCAGCCACCTGTTCCTTTGATGCCCCACCAGTGCCTGTTATCGCCATCTTTATTTTCGTAGGCAGATACTCGTGGATGGGCACAGAATGCTGTATGGCTGCAGCTATCGCCACACCCTGTGCTCTGCCTAACTTCAGCATCGACTGCACGTTCTTGCCAAAGAAAGGTGCCTCGATAGCTATCTCGTCAGGCAGATACTCGTCTATTATCCCTGTCACTCTCGCATAGATATGTCCCAGTTTCAGGTAGGGGTCATTCTCTTTCCTCATGTCGATAACCCCCATAGCCACCATCTCTGCCTTGTTGCCAACGCACTTGATGACCCCATATCCCATCACGTTTGAGCCAGGGTC
>JAEEVS010000012.1:0-12488 GCA_016290975.1 Prevotella sp.
CCGAATTTCTTATTCAGATGCTCGGCAAGGTGCTGGGCCGAATATACTGAACGGTGCTGACCGCCAGTGCAGCCGAAACAGAACATGAGACTGGTGAAACCACGTTGCAGATAACGCGTTACATGGGCATCGGCAAGCTTATACACATTATTGAGGAAGGTGAGTATCTCACCATCGTCTTCAAGGAAACGGATGACAGGTTCGTCAAGTCCTGTTAGTTTCTTGTAAGGCTCATAACGTCCAGGGTTGTGAGTGCTGCGACAGTCAAACACATAGCCACCGCCGTTGCCTGAATCGTCTGCAGGAATGCCCTTGTGAAAGGAGAAGCTGAACACCTTGACAACGAGCGGACCGCTACCGTCATATTTAGAATAGGTAGCCTTACCGTCAGAAGGGTTAACCTTGTAGGGGTTGTTGTCGGTAGTCTTGAAGCCGTCCTTACGTTTGGCTGGTTCCTCTGGCTTCTCGGCATACTCAGGCAGTGAGGTGAGACGCTTGAGCACGCTGATAAGGTAAGGGTAGGGGAAATCATTCTCCTTGATGAGTCCACGGATATTGTTGATGGCAGGTGGAATGCTCTGCAGGAAATGCACCTTACGTTCGAAATAACCACGGAAGCCATAAGCACCTAACACCTGCAACATGCGGAAGAGCACGAAGATTTGCAGACGGTCGCAGAACTGCTTGAATGGTGGCACCTCCACATAGTGGCTCAGGGATTTGTAGTAGTCCTTGATGAGTTCCTGACGGAGGGGCTTGCTGTATTTGGCTGATGCCTGCCATAGGAATGATGCCACGTCGTAATAATATGGACCCTTTCTGCCACCCTGAAAGTCGATGAAGTAAGGCTGTTCCTCGCCCTTGGCATTCTTGAGCAGCATCACATTGCGCGCCTGAAAATCGCGATACATAAAGCAATAGCTGCTGCTCATGCTGTCGTTGGTAAGGTCTTTGGCAAGCAACTTAAAACTTGCCTCGAGTTTGAGTTCGTGGAAATCAATGCCTGTAGCCTTGAGGAAACAGTATTTGAAGTAATTGAGGTCGAAGAGCACGTTAGCCTGATCAAACTCTGGTTGAGGATAGCAAACGGAGAAATCCAGTCCGCGAGCACCGCGTATCTGCAGGTTAGGCAGTTCGTGGATGGTCTTCTTTAGCAGGTCTTTCTCTTTCAGTGTATAGCGTCCGCCAGCGTCACGACCACCCTTGATGGCATCGAAGAGCGAGAGGGAACCGAGGTCTTGCTGGATGTAGCGCAGTTCGTCATCAGACTGTGCCAGCACCTGCGGAACGGGCAGTTTGCGCTTGGCAAAATGACGTGCTATGCTGAGGAAGGCATGATTCTCCTCCTTTGAGGTACCAATGCATCCGATAACGTGATTGCCCTCAGCATCGGTCATGCGGTAGTATTCCCTGTTGCTGCCAGCTCCAGGCAGTTTCTCCATCATGGCAGGTTCGCTACCATTCCATTCGGTATATAGGTCTTTAAGTAATTGCATGAATTGTAATGTGTTAGGGTATTATGAGAGCAATATGTTGCTAATATTCTCGTCGTCGCCAAGTTTGCCGTTGATAAGACACACCACCTCAACCCTGCCTTTGAGGCACAGCTGCTCGTCGGGCAGGCGGTAGATGTCTTGCATAAACACATAGCGCAAACCTTCTTTCTTCAACTCGGTGCGCACAACGTATTCGTCCATGCCACGCAGGGGATACTTGAAACGCATGTCAACGCGTGACACTACGCAGTCAATGCCCTGTTCGTGTAACTCACGGAAACTGATATTCTTGGTGCGAAGAAACTGATGGCGAGCATGCTCCAGATAATGCTGGTAGTTGGCATTGTTGACTATGCCCTGAATGTCGCATTCGTAATCGCGTACTCTGTCTTTATTTTCGTGTATCATAACTGTGAACTATGAACTGTGAACTGATTCACTACCATCCAAAGGCTTTGGCTGAAGACAGCCACAGACCCTTGGCACGCAGTATCTGCTCGATGATGTCGCGAGCACAACCCTTGCCACCCTCGTAAGGACTGACGTAGGTGGAGATTTCCTTGATGTCGCTGCAAGCATCGGCAGGACAGCACGGACAGCCCACAACCTTCATTATCTCGTAATCAGGAATGTCGTCGCCCACGTATATCACCTCATCGGCAGAGAGATGGTTGTCGGCAAGGTACTGGTTGAGAACCTGAATCTTGGTGCTACATGACATGAAGATATCAGTCATGCCCAGTTTGCGATACCTCTCCTCAATGCTGGGGTCAGTGCCACCAGAGATGATTGCGATTTTCATTCCCATCTTAATAGCCAGTTGTATGGCGTAACCATCCTTGATGTTTACTGTGCGCACTGGTAAGCCAGCAGGGCTCATCTGTATGGTGCTGAGCGAGAGTACACCGTCAACATCAAATATTACAGCCTTTACGGAGGTTAAGTCGTAGTTTATCATATTGTAAAGAAATTTATGCAAAAGTAATGATTTTTGTCAAGTTGTGCAATAAAAAGGTGGAAAAAGTAATTATATATGGAAAAAAAATTGTACTTTTGCACACAGTTATAATTTTATTAAAAGGTAAAAAGATGAATATTCATGATTATGATTTTGAAGGTAAGAAGGCAATAGTACGTGTTGACTTCAATGTTCCATTGGACGAAAACGGCAAGATTACGGATACCACTCGTATTCGTGGTGCTATGCCAACACTTAAGTATATACTTGATAACGGCGGTGCGCTGATTATCATGTCTCACATGGGTAAGCCAAAGGGACAGGTAAGGGCGAGATTGTCACTCTCACAGATAAAGGAAGTGGTGTCAAACCGTTTGGGTAGGAACGTACTGTTCTGCTCAGACTGCGCTCGTGCTGCTGCTGACGCTGAAGCTCTGCAGCCAGGCGAGGTTCTGCTGCTTGAGAACCTGCGTTTCTATGCAGAAGAGGAGGGCAAGCCATCAGGTGATGCCAACCTGCCAAAGATGAAGAAGGGCACACCTGAGTATGAGGCTGCCGAGAAAGACCTGAAGGAGCGTCAGAAGAAGTTGGCTAAGACCTTGGCGTCATACGCTGACTGCTACGTGAACGATGCCTTTGGTACTGCTCACCGTAAGCACGCTTCTACAGCCTTGATAGCAGACTATTTTGATGCAGACCATAAGATGCTCGGCTTCCTGATGGAGAAGGAGGTGAGAGCCGTGGAGAAAATTCTTGGCGACATCAAGCATCCGTTTACTGCTATCATGGGTGGTTCAAAGGTGTCAACAAAGATTGGTATCATAGAGAACCTCATGGATAAGGTGGACAACCTCATCCTCTGCGGTGGTATGACATTCACATTCGCAAAGGCAATGGGTGGCAAGGTAGGCAACTCACTGTGTGAGGACGAGCAGCTGGATCTTGCACTCTCAATAATGGACCAAGCTAAGAAGAAGGGCGTGAACCTGGTGCTCGGCTCAGACTGCGTGGCAGGTGATGCTTTCGACAATAAGTGTAAGACGGTGGTTTGTCCCGCTAACGATGTACCTGACGGATATATGGGACTGGATGCAGGACCAGAGAGCCAGAAACAGTTTGCTGATGCCATCAGCGGTGCTAAGACAATCCTTTGGAATGGTCCTGCTGGCGTGTTTGAGTTTAACAACTTTGCCAAGGGTTCACGTGCCATTGCAAAGGCTATCGCTAAGGCTACAAAGAACGGAGCATACTCACTCATCGGCGGAGGTGACTCTGTAGCTTGTATCAATAAGTTCGGTATGTCTGAACAGGTGTCATACATCTCTACTGGTGGCGGTGCCTTGCTCGAGGCTATCGAGGGTAAGACTCTGCCAGGCGTAGCTGCCGTATTGGGAGAATAAGAAAAGACTGTGTATATTTCTTAAATAAAACTACAAAAACAAATGAAAATTTCTGATTACAATTTTGCAGGTAAGAAGGCAATCGTTCGTGTTGACTTCAATGTACCTCTTCAGGATGGCAAGATTACTGACGACACTCGTATCAAGGGCGCTCTTCCAACGCTGAAGCTTATCCTTGAGAAGGGTGGCGCACTTATTATCATGTCACACATGGGTAAGCCAAAGGGCAAGGTAAAGGCTGAGATGTCACTGAGCCAGATAGTTGACGCTGTGTCAAAAGCTCTCGGTACTCCAGTACAGTTCTGTGACGACTGCCAGAAGGCTGACGCTCAGGCTGCTGCACTGAAGCCAGGTGAGGTGCTGATGCTCGAAAACCTCCGTTTCTATGCTGAGGAAGAGGGTAAGCCAGTAGGTATAGACAAGGAAGACCCTGCATACGAAGAGGCTAAGAAAGCTATGAAGGAGTCACAGAAGGCATTCGCTAAGAAGCTCGCTTCATACGCTGACTGCTGGGTGATGGATGCCTTCGGTACTGCTCACCGTAAGCACGCTTCTACTGCCGTTATAGCAGACTACTTCGATGCTGACAACAAGATGCTCGGCCTACTGATGGAGAAAGAGGTTGCCGCTGTTGACAACGTACTCTCAAACATCAAGCGTCCATTCGTGGCTATCATGGGTGGTTCAAAGGTGTCTTCTAAGATTGGTATCATAGAGAACCTGCTCGGCAAGGTTGACAAACTCATCCTCTGCGGCGGTATGACATATACATTCTCTAAGGCTCACGGTGGCAACATCGGTAAGTCTATCGTAGAACTCGACAAGCTTGACGTAGCTCTGAACGTAGAGAAGATGGCTAAGGAGAACGGCGTAGAGCTCGTTTTGCCTGTTGACTGTGTTACTGGCGACGATTTCTCTAACGACGCTAACCAGACCGTAGTACCTGTTACAAATATACCTGACGACGTAGAGGGTATGGATGCAGGTCCTAAGTCACGCGAACTCTTTGCTAAGGCTCTCGACGGTGCTAAGACAATTCTTTGGAACGGTCCTGCTGGCGTATTCGAGTTTGACAACTTCTGCGCTGGTTCACGTGCTATAGGTGACGCTGTTGCCAAGGCTACAGCTGAGGGTGCTTTCTCACTCATCGGTGGTGGTGACTCTGTAGCTTGTGTAAACAAGTTTGGTCTGGCTGACAAGGTTTCTTACATATCTACTGGCGGTGGTGCTCTGCTTGAGGCTATCGAAGGTAAGACTCTGCCAGGTGTAGCAGCTGTACTCGGTAAGTAAAAGATTATAGATTATAATTCATAAATTAGAGATTAAGTTTTTCTAATTTATTATATAATAGAAAATAGCCACCCTCATCGCGAGAGTGGCTATTTTATTGTAGTTTAGCTATTGTATCTTAGCTGTTGCTTTGCAGTTTCTTTGATGCTTTATTTAGCGTAAGCAACAGAACGGGTTTCACGGATAACGGTAATCTTAACCTGACCAGGGTAGGTCATCTCGTTCTGAATGCGAGTAGCGATGTCGTTAGAAAGGGTTTCAATCTCTGCATCGGTAATCTTGTCGGCACCAACGATGACACGGAGTTCACGACCAGCCTGTATAGCGTAGGTCTTAGTAACGCCAGGATAAGACATAGCGATAGCTTCCAAATCGTTAAGACGCTTGATGTAAGCTTCGACAATCTCACGACGTGCACCTGGACGAGCGCCAGAGATAGCATCACAAACCTGTACAATAGGAGCGAGTAGGGAGGTCATCTCCATCTCGTCGTGGTGAGCACCGATAGCATTGCATATTTCAGGCTTCTCCTTGTATTTCTCTGCTATCTTAGCACCATACAATGCGTGAGGCATCTCAAGTTCCTCATCAGGCACCTTACCTATATCATGTAATAGACCAGCACGCTTTGCCTTCTTTGGGTTAAGACCAAGCTCAGCAGCCATGACAGCACAGAGGTTAGCTGTTTCACGAGCGTGCTGCAGAAGGTTCTGACCGTATGAAGAACGATATTTCATCTTACCAACGATACGAACGAGTTCAGGGTGCAGTCCGTGAATACCAAGGTCGATAGTGGTGCGCTTACCTGTCTCAATGATTTCTTCGTTAAGCTGCTTCTTAACCTTAGCCACCACTTCTTCGATGCGAGCTGGGTGGATACGTCCATCGGTAACGAGCTGGTGAAGTGCCAGACGGCAGGTCTCACGACGTATAGGGTCGAAGGCTGAGATTACGATAGCCTCTGGTGTATCGTCAACCACGATTTCTACACCACAGGCAGCCTCCAGAGCACGGATATTACGTCCTTCACGACCAATGATACGTCCCTTAACCTCGTCGTTGTCAATATGGAATACTGAAACGGAATTCTCGATGGCAGCCTCTGTGGCAACACGCTGAATGGTCTTTATGACAATCTTCTTTGCCTCGTTGTTAGCATTGATTTTTGCCTCGTCCATTATCTCATTGATGTAGCTCTGGGCATTTGTCCTTGCCTCGTCCTTGAGACTCTCAACAAGTCGTGTCTTAGCCTCTTCAGCTGACAGACCAGAGAGTTGTTCAAGTTTCTCGCGCTCCTGCATCTGCATTTCAGAAAGTTCCTGTTCCTTGAGAGCAAGCAGTTTCTTGTCATTCTCAAGACGCTGTTGCTGCTGCTCCAGTTCCTGACGCTTGCGATTCTGGTCTTCCTGACGCTGGTTGATAGAAATCTCACGCTGCTTCAGTCTGTTCTCTGTCTGCTGAATCTTCTGATTTCGCTGCTGAACCTCACGTTCGAGTTCACTCTTCTTGTTGATAAATTTTTCCTTAACCTCAAGAAGTTTCTTTTCTTTCAGCACTTCTGCGGCTTTCTCCGCATTGGAAATCATTTCATTGTATTTGCCCTTGATTACATATCTGAAAATCAAGTAGCCGATAACACCTCCGACTATCAGTCCGGAAATGGCGATAATTAGTTCGATCATATTTAATAAATAATGTATAATTAATATTCTTACTTAAGAGCTTCAGCAATTTCCGAAGACAGTTGAGCGAGAATATCAGTATAAGGCTCAACGTCATTGCGCTTAGCCTCAGTTACACATCTCAATGCTATATCAATCATGGCAAAATAGCAGATTTCCTTAGACTCTTTTTTGCCCTTGAATACATCGTAATATGCGTTAAGTCTTTCATTTATCAACTTACCAGCCAAACGATACTGCTCTTCCTGTTGTCTTGGAACACGGATGGCAATATCAGTATCGTAGATATGGAGAGTGATATTTTGTTTCTCTTTATTTCCGCTCATTATTGCTGAAATTAATCATCGCTTTCTTCATCGTTGCCGTTGAGAAGAGCGATACATTTGTTTACGCTACGAATAAGTTTCTGGATTTTCTTTTTTGATGCCTCAATGTCTCCATCAGAGATTTCAATCATTTTCGCCATCATCATAGCGTTATATTGTTTTTGTTGTTGGTCTAGTTGTTCTTTTAGTTGGTCTATCTCTTTATCACGCTGCTCAACCATAGCATTCAACTTACTATTAGACTTCTTCAACTCATCAGTTTTCATAATGAGTTGGCGAACCTGTGTAGCAAATGTTTTAAGTATGGTTTCTGCGTCTTGCATTTTACTGTCTGTAATTGAATAGTTTAAAGTTTGGTGACAAAAGTAGTATTTTTTTTGTTAACAACCAAATCTTTTGCTATTTTTTTAATGACAAAGAGTTATTTTTATGCTTCTTGAGGTTTTTCTTTCTTTGCGAGCATTACCAACTGGAAGACAAAATTAGTTATCCACTCTTGTGAAAAGTTAAGTCGCTGGTTGTATTTTCTTACGGAAGCAACAGCTTTCAGAGTGGCCGCATCGTTAAAGTCGTTTTTTGTAAACAGGTCATTTACAGTTTTTTCTGTCATAGTGTAAATGGCTTTCTTGAAGAATGATGGCATTCTCAACTTAAACTTCATCAAGTTGCCCATGAGCATCATCAGGTCTTGGGTGAATCCCTGAAACTGATAGAGGTAAGTCTGCACATCTTGCATCTTACGGCAGTTCTTGGCGATGCTCTTGTCAATTTCCTTGAAGAACATGTCGTTGTGACCGTACATATCCTTAAGCATCTTGCTGCAAGCTCTTTTTTCGGCTATGCCTAACTTGTTGTGCTCTGTGTGCACCTTAAATGTACTTTTGAAAAGTCTGAGGTCGGGCAGCATAGCGATATTATTGATTCCGACCTGTGATGCTATGGCAGATTGAAAATACACACGGATAAGCATCATATAGTCTTGCATGCCCCCCGTCTTTGTAGTCTCTTTTCTGCCAAATAATTTTGAGAAAAAATTCATATTAATTTTATTATATGTGTTAAAACAAGCACAAAGTTACAAAAAAATATGGGAATTACAACATGTTATGGCTGAAAATGCGAAAGATAAAGGTCAATTTGATGTTTTTTTGAATCTTTTCCATTGTTAATTTAGATAAATTAAGTACCTTTGCACAGCAATTTGTATTATTCTCCCGAAAAGTAGCAAAATATGCTGATGTATAGTAACAAAAATACAGTAATAAAGTGGATAGTACTTCTGCTTGATGCCGTTGTGGTAGTAGGTAGTCTTTCACTTTTTGTTGCGTTAAGTCCAGAATATACTCCCCAAAGCATTCAGAATCATGTTTCCATAGCAAACTCACTTTTATTGGTAACATTCTTTCTGTCCTCACTTTGCGTACCACTGGTTATACACAATCGAGTAGTAGATGTGTCGCAGATACTGACTCGTAATTTTACAGTAGTGCTATTATCACAAGGTGTCTTTGGGCTTTTGTGGCATATGATGACACGTAACAGTAACAATGAGGTCGTTTTCAATATTTTGTTTGCTGTTGCGCTCTATATATCTATTGTCGCTATACGCTTGGTTGAGCGTAAGATATTGGAAACATTGCGTGCCATGGGTAGAAATACCCGAAGTGTGATATTCATAGGAAGCGATCCTGCAAACCTGTTTGTGTATAATGACATTATGATGGATGCCACGACGGGTTATCGCGTGCAAGGATATTACAGCAATGACGTTATTGAAAATGCCCCCAAAGAATTGAAAAAACTGGGTGATAGAACAGCCTTCAGAGCACTGATGGCGAAAGACGCTATTCAATGTGATGAATTATATTGCTCACTCTCTCATGATGATGATAAAAACATTTCAGAACTGATGCGTTATTGCAACAAGCATGTCATAAGGTTCTTCTATGTGCCAAGAGTTCTGAAGAATATGCAGTTGTCGCTGAAACCGCAGATTGTGGGAGGAAATGTACTATATACTAATTTCTATGAGCCACTAACTTATGCAGGTAATAAGTTTGTTAAGAGAGTTTTTGATGTGTTTTTCAGTGTCATCATGCTGATACTCCTTTTGCCATTTATTCCAATCATAGCTGTACTCATAAAGATGCAGAGTCCTGGTCCTATATTCTTCAAACAAATGAGAACAGGACTGGATGCAAAAGATTTCCTATGCTACAAGTTCCGTTCTATGCATGTAAATGATGAAGCAGACACATTGCAGGCTACGGAGGATGATCCACGTAAATTTCCATTCGGGGACTTTATGCGCAAGACAAATATAGACGAACTGCCTCAATTCTTTAATGTGCTAAAGGGGGACATGAGTGTCGTAGGTCCACGTCCTCACATGCTATATCACACAGAGAAGTATTCTGCTTTGCTTGAAAAATATATGGTACGCCATTTTGCTAAACCTGGAATAACAGGATTGGCACAAGTGAGCGGATATCGTGGAGAAACTTCAGATCTTTCGTTGATGGAAGGAAGAATAAAAAAAGACATTACCTATATAGAGAATTGGTCGTTATGGCTTGATATAAAGATTTGTATTCATACCATAAGACTAACTTTGTTGAGAGATAATAAAGCATTTTAAACGATAATACAAACAAAAAATAATATAGTTATGAGCGATAATCAAAATTCGTACGTTCAAGATTTTAATATTGAAGAACAAGAGAATAACGAACTTGGTCTTTTTAGTCTTTCGTTCCTATATCGTACAATCCTGTTAAACTGGATATGGTTTGCTCTATCATTGCTAATATGTTTTGGAATAGCGGCAATATACCTGCGTTATACACCGCCAGTATACTCTGTTTCAGCAAAGATGTTGATAAAGTCTGATAATACTCGTGGAGCTCGTACAGGTGGAGTGTTGACAGGACAGATAGTGCGCTCTGATGGTTTCGATAACGAAAAGGAAGTTCTTAGATCTGTTGCTTTGGCAGAAGATGTGGTTCGTGATTTGAAACTATATGTGTCATATACATTGGAAGGTACAGTTACAGATAAACCAATGTATCAAAACAATCCAATATTGGTGGATCTCGATCGCAAGCACCTTGACGAATTACAAGGAAGCATAAATCTAAATATTTCCAATGAAGATGGCAAGATTATTGTTACAGGAAATTACCCTGGAGGCAATATAAAAAAAGAGGGTAAACTACCAATGGTAATAAACTGTAAGGCAGGTCTCATTTCCATAACACCTAATCTTCATGGCACATGGACAGAGGGTAAGGACGTAATGGTGTCTATTAATCAGCCTCATCAGGTAGCACGAGCATATGCTGGCAGTTTGTCAACAATAGACTACTCAGATGCGACCTCTATTACCATAATATCAAGGTCAGATATCATACCTCAGCGTTCAATAGACTACATGAAGCAGTTGGTTATATGTTATAATCGTCAGGCTAATGACGATAAGAACCAGATAGCCTTGCGTACAGAGCAGTTTATCAACCAACGTCTTGAGAAAATTAATAATGAGTTGGGTAGTACGGAGGGACAGATGGAGACCTACAAGCGTGCCAATCGTATTACGGATGCATCAGCTAATGCTGGCAGGTCTTTGTCAAACACAGAGAACTACGACAATGAATTTGCAGACATGAACACCCAGATTGTCCTTATGGAGTCTATCAGGGAATATATGCAGATGCCTGCAAATAAGTATCAGACACTTCCGTCCAATGTGGGACTGAGTGATGCTGCAGCAACATCGCTTATTGCACAGTACAACAGTCTTGCTATGACTCGTCAGAGACTGCTGCACTCAGCTTCAGAAAACAGCCCTGCAGTAAAGACCCTTTCTGAACAGATGGATGACCTTTCTTCTTCCATCATTCGCGCTATGGATCAGACCAAACGTGCGATGCAGATTAAGCGTCAGGCTATCATGGATCGTTACAATAAGTATAATTCCATGTTTGAAAATTCTTTCGAGCAGGAAAGAATACTGTCAGAGATTGGACGCCAGCAGTCTGTTAAGGTGAGTCTGTACACTATGCTCTTGCAGAAGCGTGAGGAGAACTCTATATCTCTTGCAGCAACAGCTGATAAGGGACGTTTGCTTGATGACCCGCTAAATACTGGTCAGATATTGCCTAATCGTAATATGGCATGGGGAATAGCTGCTGGCGCAGGTTTCCTGATTCCACTTGTCATACTTATTATAATGGAGTTGTTAAGATTCCGTATCGAAGGTCATGATGAAGTTGCACGCCTGACACATTGTCCTATTATTGCTGATATTGCGTTGGCTAATGAGACAGCAAAGACTCGTGCAGACATCGTAGTGCATGAGAATAAGAACAACCAGATGGAGGAAATCTTCCGTGGTATGCGTACGAATCTGCAGTTTATGCTGAAAGACGGACAGAATGTAATAATGTTTACTTCATCCGTTTCAGGTGAGGGTAAGACATTTACAGCTGCTAACCTTGCTGTGTCTTTCGCATTGTTAGGTAAGAAGGTTCTGCTTGTAGGTCTTGATATCCGTCGTCCTCGTTTGTCAAATCTGTTTGGCTTGAATAAAACAAAAACAGGTATCACAAACATATTGATTCATGATAATCCTACACCTGAGATGATCAGGGAACAGATTGTTCCGTCAGAGATTAATGATAACCTTGAGTTGCTGATGGCAGGTCCTGTACCACCAAACCCAACTGAGCTTGTGTCACGTTCATCACTTGACAGAATATTTGAAGTACTTCGTAAGGAGTATGACTATGTGATTGTTGATACTGCTCCTGTAGGTCTGGTTACTGATACCTTGCAGATAGGACGTGTTGCTGATGTTACCTGTGTTATTTGTCGTGCTGATTACACAGAGAAAGCAGTTTTCCGCATTATAAATGATTTCGCAATAAACAATAAACTGCCTACCGTATGTATAGCCATTAATGGTATTGATATGTCCAAGAAGAAGTATGGATATGCTTATGGTTATGGACGTTATGGTAAATATGGAAAGTATGGTTATCGTGGCTATCGTGGCTATAGCAAGTATGGCAGTTACTACGGATACAACAGTTACGGCTATGGAGGTTATGGCAGCTATGGTTATCACTCTTATGGCTATGGTTCGTATGCCGACAGTCATTATGGTAACCCAAATGATGATTCTATCAAGAAGTAATAACTCTAATCAGTAAGTATTACACTTTCGTTATATGACTATTGCAGTAGATTTTGATGGTACGATAGTGGAGCATGCCTATCCGAAGATTGGCAAGGAGATGCCATTTGCTACAGAAACTCTTCGACAACTGATACAAGAC
>JAEEVS010000092.1:0-13794 GCA_016290975.1 Prevotella sp.
AAAGGGGAGAAAAATTGGAATGATAGGGCTTCATAGGGGAGAAGGGTATGAACTATATCAATATCAGTTATATCAGTTTTATTTTGAGGGGTATGTTTTTCTCAAATCTCCTTATTATATTATATAATTAATTAATAATTAATAAGTTATATATATAATAAAGAAAAAGCGATACCCCTTAAAATTTAACTGATATTTGATATAACTGATATAACATGGATATGCTTTCCTGCTAAAGAGCATTAAATCAATGAGTTACGAGCATGAATGTTTGTTTCACTTATCAGTGTTGACCTGAAAACGTGACATTTTATATCAGTTTATCCCCCTAAAAAGCCTAAATAATGATACTAAAATTGCTTGTTTCTGTGTTTTTCATCCCAGTTAGTGTCCCAAAGGGTTGTTCGGAAAATTAAAAAGAATTTTCAAAAATAACCTCCTAAGGTCACTAAAACGCGCGGAAGGCGCATGAATACTGGGCTGAGAATAGTGACCTATGTTTGCTGACAGGTCACTTAGAGGTCACGACCCCCTCCCAGCCAGCAAGCTGGTATCCCTCCCCGAGAGGGAGGGGTGGAACTACAATAACTCGTCTGTAATCTTTTCCCTCCCTCTCGGGGAGGGATGTCGCATAGCGACAGGGAAGGGGTCTGTAGTGACCCGTATAGTGACCTTTAAGTGACCTCTCTCGAAAAGAGGTCACTATCGGGAAGGCGCATAAACACTGGGTTAAGCGCCCAATTAGTGAGGTTAGGAGGTTATTTACGAAAAACTTCACGTTTTTCGTGAAATTAGGAATTGAAAAATTAGAAATTAGAATTTTCTTTTCTCTTTTGGTAAAAGCTATGCTTTTAGATGCAAAAGGGCTGCCTCTGCATGCAGAAGCATTGCTTCTACATGTGGCGACTTAGCAGCCAAGTGTGGTTACTTAGCAACCAAATGTGGATACTTAGCAACCATGCGAGAGCGCTATGCTATAAGGATGGGAGATGATTATGCGTCGGCGAAGACCTTGCCGTCGTTGAGGGTTACCTGGAGTTTGGTGTACTCGCAGTGGAAGTCGTTCTTCAGACGGTCGAGATAGCGAGCACTTTCCCATTTGCACATGGGAAGGTCGTGAAGCAGGTAGTTGCCACAGGTCTGTGGCTCGGTGGCTGGCACCTCGGTCTGGGTGAGAATCCACTCGAGGCACTCGATGGTGAGCTGGCGCATATCGTGGACGGTATAGGTGCCTGTCATGATGATATACATGCCCGTGAGACAGCCCATCGGACCTACATAAACCACATCGTCCTTGACACGAGAGTTGCGAAACCATGTTGCCATAAGGTGCTCCATGCTGTGCATAGCCGATGGGGCAACGGCAGGCTCCTGGTTGGGCTCCGTGATGCGCAGGTCGAAGGTGGTGAATCCTTTGTCTTCACGCGAAACGTAAATGCCTGGCTTGAGGTGGGTATGGTCGATGGTGAAACTCTGTATGACTTCCATATTATTCTCTGTTAGCACGCTTACGCTCCAGATGGTCGAGGATTATCTTGCGCATACGCATGGATTTTGGTGTTACCTCAACGAGCTCGTCGGACTTGATGTACTCTAAGCACTCCTCAAGAGAGAGGACAGTCTTAGGGATGATGCGAGCCTTCTCGTCAGAGCCAGATGCACGCACGTTGGTGAGCTGCTTAGCCTTGGTCACGTTGACCACGAGGTCGTTGTCGTGAACGTGCTCGCCAACCACCTGACCGCCATAGACATCGTCGCCTGGGTCGATGAAGAACTTGCCGCGATCTTGCAGTTTGTCGATAGAGTAGGCGAAGGCATTACCCGTCTCGAGTGCTATCATAGAGCCGTTGAGACGACGGGTTATCTCGCCCTTGAATGGCTGATACTCCTTGAAGCGGTGCGCCATGATAGCCTCGCCCTGTGAGGCTGTGAGCACGTTGGTACGCAAGCCGATGATGCCACGAGAAGGTATGTCGAACTCGATGTTCACTCTGTCGCCCTGTGAGTCCATAGAGGTCATCTCACCCTTACGACGGGTCACCATGTCAATCATCTTAGAAGAGAACTCCTCAGGCACGTTGATAGTGAGTTCCTCGATAGGCTCGCACTTAACGCCGTCTATCTCCTTATATATCACCTGTGGCTGACCCACCTGCAACTCGTAGCCCTCACGACGCATGGTCTCGATGAGCACAGAGAGGTGGAGCACACCACGACCTGAGACAATCCACTTATCGGTAGAGTCCTCGAAAGGCTCTACACGCAGAGCGAGGTTCTTCTCGAGCTCACGCTCCAGACGGTCGTTGATGTGACGTGAAGTGACGAATTTGCCCTCCTTGCCGAAGAATGGTGAATCGTTGATAGTGAACAACATAGACATAGTTGGCTCATCTATCGCAATAGGTGGCATAGGCTCAGGATTCTCGTAGTCGCAAATGGTGTCGCCAATCTCAAATTTCTCGAGTCCGATGATAGCACAGATGTCGCCACTCTGTACCTCGTCAACCTTCTGGTGACCCATGCCGCTGAAGGTGTGCAGTTCCTTGATTTTGGTCTTCTCCTGAGAACCGTCACGATGAGCTATGGTGATGTTCATGCCTTCCTTCAGGGTGCCACGATGTATGCGGCCTACGGCTATACGACCAGTGTAAGAAGAGTAGTCGAGCGAGGTGATAAGCATCTGTGGAGTGCCCTCAAGCATCTCAGGTGCAGGAATAACCTCTATAATCTTGTCGAGCAGATACTCTATGTTGTCAGACGGCTTGCGCCAGTCCTCAGCCATCCATCCGTTCTTGGCAGAACCATAGACAACGGGGAAGTCGAGCTGGTCCTCGGTAGCGCCGAGGTCGAACATGAGGTCGAAAACCATCTCGTAAACCTCCTCAGGACGACAGTTTGGCTTGTCAACTTTGTTGACCACCACGATAGGCTTCAGTCCTATCTGTAGAGCCTTCTGGAGCACGAAACGGGTCTGAGGCATAGGTCCCTCAAAGGCATCGACGAGCAGGATGCAGCCGTCAGCCATATTGAGCACACGCTCCACCTCACCACCAAAGTCGGAGTGTCCTGGGGTGTCGATAATGTTAATCTTAGTGTCCTTCCAGGTGATAGAAACGTTCTTGGAAAGAATCGTTATGCCGCGCTCACGCTCAAGGTCGTTAGCGTCGAGCACCTGGTCAGAATTGTTCTGTCCCTCACGGAAAAGTTTGCCTGCGAGCATCATCTTATCCACCAGCGTTGTCTTTCCGTGGTCAACGTGGGCGATGATGGCTATATTTCTAATATCTTGCATATCCTAAAATTAACAAATGGACACAATAAATGATAAATGATGTGCAAAGGTACAAAAAATAGTTGAAAGTTGAAAGTTGAAAGTTGAAAGTTTTGGAGTTTTCAATATTTTTTTGTAACTTTGTGGGTGAAATTGTAAAATCTATAAAAACAAATAAAGACTATGATTCTTTTCTTTAAGACACCTTCTGACCACATCATTGCGACTGAGATAGACCATCAGCCCAATGAGCAGGAGAAACAGGAACTGTGTTGGCTGTATGACAACGCCACACTCGTGGATGCCCAGACATTGAGCGGATACTTCGTTGGTCCGCGTCGCGAGATGATTACACCATGGAGTACCAATGCCGTGGAGATAACCCAGAACATGTCAATCAAGGGCATCTCTCGTATTGAGGAGTATTTCCCTGTTGACAGCGCCGAGGCTGAGCATGACCCTATGTTGCAGCGTATGTATGAGGGCCTGGACCAGCAGATATTCACCGTTGACATCAAGCCAGAGCCTATCAAGCACGTTGAGAACCTTGAGGAGTACAACGAGCAGGAGGGTCTCGCCCTGTCAAAGGAAGAGATAGAGTATCTGCACGACGTGGAGAAGCAGCTGGGCCGTCCGCTGACAGACTCAGAGATATTCGGCTTTGCACAGATAAACTCAGAGCACTGCCGTCACAAGATATTCGGCGGTACATTCATCATCGACGGAGTGGAGCAGGAGTCTTCGCTCTTCAAGATGATTAAGAAGACTACACAGGAGAATCCTAACAAGATACTCTCGGCTTACGCTGACAACGTGGCGTTTGCTCAGGGACCGATGATAGAACAGTTCTCGCCAAGCGACCACTCTCAGCCAGACCTATATAAAATAAAAGAGGTGGAGAGTGTTATCTCGCTCAAGGCTGAGACGCACAACTTCCCTACAACTGTAGAGCCATTCAACGGTGCTGCTACTGGTACGGGCGGCGAAATTCGCGACCGTATGGGTGGTGGTACAGGTTCATGGCCTATCGCTGGTACGGCTGTGTATATGACCTCATACCCTCGCAAGGAGAGTACCGACAACGCCTGGGAGAAGATTCTGCCAGTGCGCCAGTGGTTGTATCAGACACCAGAGCAGATACTTATCAAGGCATCAAACGGTGCGAGTGACTTCGGCAATAAGTTCGGTCAGCCGCTGATTTGCGGTTCGGTGCTCACCTTTGAGCATCAGGAGAAGGACGAGCAGTATGCTTACGACAAGGTGATAATGCTCGCTGGCGGTGTGGGCTATGGCATCAAGCGCGACTGCTTGAAGGGCAAGCCTGAGGCAGGCAACAAGATAGTAGTGATGGGTGGTGAGAACTACCGCATCGGACTCGGTGGCGGTTCTGTGTCAAGTGTGGAGACAGGACGCTATTCATCAGGTATCGAGCTGAATGCCGTACAGCGTGCCAACCCAGAGATGCAGAAGCGTGCTTATAACGTAATCCGTGCGCTGGGCGAGGAAGACGAGAACCCAATAGTTTCAATACACGACCACGGTTCAGCAGGTCACGTAAACTGCTTGTCAGAGCTTGTGGAAGAGTGTGGCGGACTTATCGATATGAGCAAACTGCCTATCGGCGACAAGACCCTCTCGGCTAAGGAAATCATAGCCAACGAGTCACAGGAGCGTATGGGCTTGCTCATCGACGAGAAGGCTATAGAGCATGTGCAGAAGATAGCCGACCGTGAGCGTGCTCCTATGTACACCGTGGGTGAGACCACTGGCGACCACCGCTTTGCCTTCGAACAGGCTGACGGCGTGCGTCCGTTCGACCTCTCTGTTGATCAGATGTTTGGCAGTTCACCAAAGACCATCATGGAGGACAAGACCGTAGAGTGTAAGTACGAGGTTGCCACATACGATGCCAGCGGACTCTCTCAGGGCACCACGATGAACGACCAGTTGACCAGCTACCTGAAGAACGTGTTGCAGCTGGAGGCTGTGGCATGTAAGGACTGGCTCACCAACAAGGTGGACCGTTCGGTGACGGGTAGGGTAGCGCGCCAGCAGTGTCAGGGCGAACTTCAGTTGCCACTCTCTGACTGTGGTGTGGTAGCACTCGACTACACAGGCACTAAGGGTATCGCAACATCAATAGGCCATGCGCCACAGGCAGCACTCGCCAACCCAGAGGCTGGTTCGGTGCTCTCTGTTGCTGAGGCTCTCACCAATATCGTCTTCGCTCCTATGGCAGAGGGACTTGACTCTGTATCGCTCTCAGCCAACTGGATGTGGCCTTGCCGTGCTCAGCAGGGTGAGGATGCACGTCTGTTCAAGGCTGTGAAGGCTCTGTCAGACTTCTGCTGCGACTTGCAGATAAACGTGCCGACGGGTAAGGACTCGCTCTCTATGACGCAGAAATATCCTGACGGCAAGAAGATAATAGCTCCGGGCACCGTGATAGTAAGTGCTGGCGGCGAGGTGAACGACGTGAAGAAGACCGTAAGCCCTGTAATAAAAGATGTGAAGGCTTCACGCCTGTACTATATCGACTTCTCTTTCGACGCTCTCCAGCTTGGCGGTTCAGCCTTCGCCCAGAGCTTAGGCAAGGTAGGTTCAGATGTTCCTACTGTCAAGAACCCAGAGTATTTCCGCGATGCTTTCCTTGCTATACAGCAGCTGGTGCAGGAGGGACTCGTATTGGCAGGCCACGACATCAGCGCAGGTGGTATCATCACCACCTTGCTTGAGATGTGCTTCGCCAATACTAAGGGCGGTTTGAAGCTGAACCTCGACAAGATACAGGAAGGCGACATCGTGAAGGTGCTCTTTGCCGAGAACCCTGGCGTGGTTATTCAGGTGAAGGAAGAGGATGCCAACCGCGTGAAGAAGATTCTTGAGGATGCTGGCGTAGGCTATGCTAAGATTGGTACTACCCAGGCTGAGCGCAAGATTACCATCACCAAGACTATCAGCAACGCCAACGTGCCAAACGCAATGCTGGCTGATAGAGAGATGACATTCGACTTCGACATCGACGAACTGCGCGACACATGGTACAGCACATCATACCTGCTCGACCGCAAGCAGAGTTTCAACGGCAAGGCTTCAGAGCGTTTCCTCAACTATAAGAACGTACCTGTGGAGTGGGAATTTAACGCTAACGGGAACGCTAAGCCATTGACTATCACTCCACGTCCAGAGGGCAAGCGTCCTGTTGCGGCTATCATACGTGAGAAGGGTACCAACTCAGAGCGTGAGATGGCTTACTCATTCTATATCGCTGGTTTCGACGTGAAGGACGTGACGATGACCGACCTTATCACGGGTCGCGAGACTCTTGAGGAGGTGAACCTCATAGCCTTCTGTGGCGGTTTCTCTAACTCTGACGTGCTCGGTTCGGCAAAGGGATGGGCTGGTGCATTCCTCTACAATCCTAAGGCTAAGGAGTCACTCGACAAGTTCTATGCCCGCAAGGACACCCTGTCACTCGGCGTATGTAACGGTTGTCAGCTGATGGTGGAGCTCGGACTGCTCAATAACGACCACGCTGTGAACAACGCCCGCGACTACGCACAGATGCTCCACAACGATTCTCATAAGTTTGAGTCAACATTCGTCACTCTGCAGATACCTCAGAATGATTCTGTAATGTTCGGAAGTCTCTCAGGTAAGAAGATTGGCTGCTGGGTAGCTCACGGCGAGGGTAAGTTCAACCTGCCTCTCTCTGAGCAGGAGTATAACATCGTGGCTAAATATAACCACAGCGAATATCCTGCCAACCCTAACGGTTCAGCATATAACGTGGCTGCGATAGCAAGCAAGGACGGCAGACACCTCGCTATCATGCCTCACCCAGAACGTACTCAGTTCCCTTGGCAGTGTGGCTATTACCCTGAGGAGCGCCGTTTGAGCGACCAGGTTACTCCTTGGCACGAGGCATTCGTTAATGCACGTCTGTGGATAGAAAAGAATAGATAATGTTTGCAACTCTAAAAAGTCTATATAAGACATTCTTCAAGATTGGCATGTTCACCATCGGTGGTGGATATGCCATGATTCCGTTAATAGAAGCGGAGGTGGTGGACAGGCACCGCTGGATAGAGAAGAAAGAACTGCTCGACCTTATAGCCGTGGCACAGAGCTGTCCTGGAGTGTTCGCCATCAACATGTCGATATTCATAGGCAACAAACTGCATGGTACCAAGGGCGCCGTCTTTGCTACTTTGGGTACGGCAACACCATCGCTGTTGTGCATACTGCTGATAGCTATGTTCTTTCAGCAGTTCCAGCACGTTTCGTGGGTAGCGGCAGCATTCGCGGGCATACGTCCTGCCGTGGTGGCGCTGATGGCTATCCCTACATTCAACATGATGAAGCAGGCAAATATAAGTCTGCTCAACTGTTGGATACCAATCGCTTCGGCACTGCTGATATGGGGACTGGGCGTGAATCCTGTATATATAATACTGGCAGCAGGCATCGGAGGCTACATCTACGGCTTGTTCCTAAAACCCTCGGAATAATAACTCTCAACTCTAAACCCTCAACTTGATTTACCTGACTTTATTCTATACATTCTTTATCATAGGTCTGTTTGGCTTTGGCGGAGGTTATGGTATAGTGTCGCTGATACAGCATGAGGTGGTGAGAAACCACCAGTGGCTTACACCAGCGGAGTTTACCGATATCCTTGCCATATCGCAGATGACGCCAGGACCTATAGGCATCAATAGTGCCACATACTGCGGATATACAGCCCTGTTTAAGGAGACCTCAAGCGAACTGATGGGCATACTGGGCAGTCTTACGGCTACGTTTGCCTTGGTGCTGCCAAGTTTCATCCTGATGTTGCTGATAAGTAAACTGTTCCTGAAATACATGAACTCAAACGTGGTGCAGAGTGTATTCCTCGGTTTGCGACCTGCCATCGTGGGACTTATGGCTGCTGCCACGCTCCTGCTCTGTAATGGCGATAACTTCACCCCGATAGGTGTCTCTCCGTGGCATTTCTGGGTGTCAATCTTCATCTTTATCGTAACGGTAGTAGGTGTGAAGGTCAAGCATATCAATCCGATAAGGATGCTTGCCTATGCCGCCTTTGCAGGACTGTTACTGCTGTATTGAACCCTTGCTCCGAGCTTGCTCGCCTGAGCACCTACTGGAGCGCAAGAACCAGCGCTTTAGCGCGCCTTGAACCTTTACTTATGGGCAGAAACAAGTATTCACAATCAGAAATAGGCAAGATAGCCAAACTGCTTCGTATGAAGTGTAAGGCGAACCGACTCAAGCAGAAGGAGATTCGTCACGAACTGCGCACGAAGTATGAGTTTAACATCTCTGATTTCAATGAGCCTGGCAAACCCTTCGGACCAGACGAGCTGTATGCTGCGATAGACCGCAAGGCGATACAGATTCTGGATGATGCCACGATAGCTGACATGATAGCCAAGCGCGAGCGCGACAAGCAGAAGGATATGGCTGCCAAGGCTGCAGAGGCCAAGGACGAGCAGACCGACTGGCAGCAGGCTCTGAAGGAATGGAAAGAATGGGAAGAGAACGGGAACGTTAACGTTAACGGGAACCTTTGAAATCTTTGAACCCTATGAAGATAGTAGAAATGGACGGCTATGCCGCCAACCCTGGTGACATAAGTTGGGAACCCTGGTATAACATTACCACCCCTGACGGAGCGAAGGTGGAGTTTGAGATACACGAGCGCACCTCGCCCGAGCTGGTGGTGGAGCGTGCCAAGGATGCCGACATGGTGCTGACAAACAAGGTGGTGTTTGACAGACAGGTGATGGAGCAGTTGCCTAAGCTCAAGTATATCGGCGTGCTCGCCACAGGATATAACGTGGTGGATACCGCTGAGGCTGAGAAGCGAGGCATTATCGTGACCAACATACCTGCCTACAGCACCTCGTCAGTTGCTCAGCTCGCCATAGCCCATCTGCTACATATCGCCAACAACGTGGCTGCTCATGATGCCGCCGTGCATAGGGGAGAGTGGGGCACTTGTCCTGACTTCACCTTTACCCTCACGCCACAGATGGAACTGGCAGACAAGTCCTTCGCCATCGTGGGATTAGGCAATACGGGCAAGGCAACGGCAGAGATAGCCCACGCCCTCGGCATGAAGGTGATAGCCTACACGAGCAAGCAGCAGTCTGAGCTGCCTATATATATAAATAAGGTGGAAACGCTGGAGCAGCTCTTCCGTGAGGCTGACGTGCTCAGTCTGCACTGTCCGCTCACGCCCACCACTAAGCATATAATCAACAAGGAGCATCTGGCATGGATGAAACCCTCGGCAATAATCATCAACACAGGTCGCGGACCGCTGATTGACGAACAGGCACTTGCCGATGCCCTCAACCGCGGCACCATAGACGCCGCAGGCATCGACGTGCTGACCGAAGAACCGCCAATAAACGGTTCGCCGCTCCTCACGGCAAAGAATTGCCACATCACGCCACATATAGCTTGGGCTACACTCGCTGCCCGTCAGCGCCTGATGCACATAGCTTTGGAGAATGTAAAAGCTTTCCTGCAAGGCAGACCGCAGAATGTAGTATAAACCTTCAACTCCTAAATTATGAACAACAAAATTCTTATCTACCAAGTCTTCACACGACTCTATGGTAACCGTAACACAACACGTAAAGAGTGGGGCACACTTGAAGAAAACGGCTCTGGTAAGTTTAATGACTTCGATGCCAAGGCGCTGAATAAAATCAAGGACCTCGGAATGTCACACGTATGGTTTACGGGTGTGATACGTCACGCTACCCAGACCGACTACTCTAAGTATGGCATACCCACCCAGCACCCAGCCGTGGTGAAGGGTAGGGCAGGCTCGCCTTACGCCATCTGCGACTATTATGATGTCGATCCCGATCTTGCCGTCAACGTAGATAAGCGCATGAAGGAGTTTGAAGCCCTGATAGAGCGCACGCACAAGGCAGGACTGAAGGTTATCATCGACTTTGTGCCCAACCATGTGGCACGTCAGTATCAGTCTATAGCCAAGCCCAAGGGAGTGAAAGACCTTGGCGCCGACGATAACACCAACGACGGTTTCAATCCACAGAACAACTTCTATTACTGCCCAGGACAGCAGTTTGACCCATACTTCGACCTTCGTGAGTCAAACGACGGACAGACCACCAATCTGCCTCCGTATGTGGAGAATCCTGCTAAGTCAACAGGCAACGACCATTTCGATGCCAACCCAGGCAGGAACGACTGGTATGAGACCGTGAAGCTCAACTATGGCGTGGACTACTGGACAGGCATCGGACATTTCGACCCCATCCCCGATACATGGCAAAAGATGACCGACATCCTGCTCTTCTGGGCAAAGAAGGGCGTTGACGGTTTCCGTTGCGACATGGCTGAGATGGTGCCTTCCGCTTTCTGGGCGTGGGCTACCGACAAGGTGAAGTCACGCTATCCTGATATAGTGTTCGTGGGCGAGGTGTATGACCCTAACCAGTATCGCAACTACTTAGGTGCAGGCTTCGACTATCTGTATGATAAGGTGGGCATGTATGACACCATGCGCAACGTTATCTGTGGCAACGGCTCAGCCAGCTTCATCACAGGCGCTTGGCAGTCCACCGACGATATAGCCTCTCACATGCTCTATTTCCTCGAGAACCACGATGAGCAGCGTGTAGCCTCCGATGACTTTGCGGGTTCGGCAGAGAAGGGCATCCCAGGACTTGTGGCAAGCGTGCTCATGCGCAGCAATCCGTTCATGCTCTATGCCGCTGAGGAATACGGCGAGCGTGGCATGGATAAGGAAGGTTTCTCAGGCAGGGACGGTCGCACCACCATCTTCGACTACTGGAGCATCGACACCCTGTGCCGTGCTGACGAGGGCAAACTCACCGACGCAGAAAAATACATCTACGACACCCACAAGAAAGTGCTGCAGATAGCCCGCAAGGAGAAAGCCGTTGACGGAGCCTTCTACGACCTTATGTATGTCAACCCGTGGTCGGCTCATTTCGACAACAGCAAGCAGTATGCCTTCCTCAGGAAGCAGGATAATGAGGTGCTCCTCGTAGTCTGCAACTTCAATGGCAACGCCGTTGATATAGACGTGAAGATACCTCAGCATGCCGTTGACTTCCTCCAGATACCTGAAAAGAAATATACCGCCACCGACCTCCTTTCAGGCACCAAGAAAGCCTTCACCCTCAAGGGCGACCAGAGCGTGGATATGGACATCCCAGCCTACTCCGCCCGAGTGTGGAAGTTCTCTTATCGTGCTGCGGCAAAGAAATAATAGCTTAACTGAAAGAGTTGGCAAAGAAAAGTGGCTCATACCCTAACGGTATGAGCCACTTTTTATAATAATAATGATTTATTCTGAAAACAAATACGTTTACTGCACACCGTCGATGGTGATGCCCTCAACGCCTTTGGCAATCTTGAGTATCATGCCCTGAAGAGCCTTGCCAGGACCGCACTCTACGAAGTCGGTAGCACCATCCTTCATCATCTGCTGTACCTCGTAGGTCCACTTTACAGGAGCGGTGAGCTGAGCGATGAGGTTCTGCTTTATCTCGTTGGCATCGGTGTGAGCCTTTGCGTCAACATTCTGATATACAGGGATGCGTGGGGTGTGGAACTCAGTAGCCTCGATGGCTGCCTGCAGTTCGTCCTTGGCTGGCTGCATGAGTGGTGAGTGGAATGCTCCGCCAACAGGCAGTACGAGTGCACGCTTGGCACCAGCCTCTTTGAGAGCCTCGCAAGCCTCGTTGATTGCCTCTACGTTGCCTGAGATTACGAGCTGACCAGGGTTGTTGTAGTTTGCTGGAACCACTACGTGACTAGGCTTGTTGATGCCTGCGCAAACCTCTTCTATCTTGGCGTCGTCGAGTCCGATGATGGCTGCCATGGTAGATGGTGCTGCCTCACATGCCTTCTGCATAGCCATAGCACGCTTGCTGACGAGCTTGAGACCGTCTTCGAAGCTGAGTGCGCCTGCTGCTACGAGGGCAGAGAACTCACCGAGTGAGTGACCGGCGGTCATCTGTGCGTCGAACTCGTCGCCAAGGCAGATAGCCTTGATTACTGAGTGCAGGAATACGGCTGGCTGTGTCACCTTGGTCTGCTTGAGTTCCTCGGCTGTGCCCTCAAACATTATCTTTGTTATCTCAAAACCAAGTATTTCGTTGGTCTTGTCAAAAAGTTCCTTTGCCTTAGGGTTGTTGTCATAAAGGTCTTTGCCCATACCTGTGAACTGGGCTCCCTGACCAGGGAATACGAATGCTTTCATGCTTTTCTTTTTAGGTTTTATGAAAAAAAGTCCCGAACGCCATCCGTGGAGTGGGGCAGTCGGGACCTTATGTTGTAGTTTTTTGCTTGTTCGAGCGTTTTGATTACTCAGCAGCCTCTTCTGTTGCAGCAGAAGCCTCCTCAGCAGGAGCTTCAACTGGAGCCTCTTGAGCTGCCTCAGCCTTTGGCTCAGCCTTTACGCCGGCAGGGTTGCCCTCTGCAAGTACGGTAACAGGAATCTCAACCTTCACTTCCTTGTGGAATACTGCTGTAGCAGCATACTCACCAACGGTCTTGATATCCTTCATGATGATGCGCTTGCGGTCGATCTCGATGCCCTTCTTAGCGAGTTCCTCAGCAACTGTAGCAGCTGTTACAGAACCGTAGAGAACGCCAGTAGCAGAAACCTTTGCGGTAACCTCTACAGATACGCCGTTGAGCTTTGCTGCCTCAGCCTCTGCGTCAGCCAGAATCTTAGCGAGCTTGTGAGCCTGCTGCTTGAGGTTCTCAGCGAGAATCTTCTTAGCTGATGGTGAAGCGATAACAGCCTTGCCTGTTGGGATGAGATAGTTGCGGCCGTAGCCAGGCTTTACGTTTACGATGTCGTTCTTGTATCCAAGACCGATGATATCTTCTTTAAGTATAATTTCCATTGTGTAATCCTCCTTGTTTAATGTTTTACTTCATAAGATCGGTTACATAAGGAAGCAGTGCGATCTGGCGAGCACGCTTAACAGCCTGTGCCACACGACGCTGATACTTCAAAGATGTGCCAGTGATACGACGTGGGAGAATCTTGCCCTGTTCGTTGAGGAACTTCTTGAGGAACTCAGGATCCTTATAGTCGATGTACTTGATACCGCTCTTCTTGAAACGGCAATACTTTTTCTTACGAGTATCGATAGTTGGTGCTGTAAGATAACGGATTTCTGAATTTTCTGCCATGATTAAGCCTCCTCTTTTTTAGAAAGCTTGTTGCGACGCTTCTCAGCGTAAGCTGATGCATACTTGTCAAGCTTTACGGTCATAAAACGGATTACTTTCTCCTCGCGACGATAAGCAGTCTCGAGTGTTGCAATAACTTCTGGCTCAGCCTTGAACTCAACGAGGTTGTAGAAGCCTGTTGACTTCTTGTCAATAGCGTAAGCCATCTTCTTGAGTCCCCAAGCCTCTTCGTTCAGAATCTCGGCACCGTTGTCTTTCAGTACCTTTGTGAACTTAGCGACCGTTTCCTTTGTCTGTTCATC
>JAEEVS010000093.1:0-11859 GCA_016290975.1 Prevotella sp.
ACCTGAATGAGTGAAGGTAGAGTCGCCTATCACAGCGATAGCAGGACGCAGACCAGCATCGGCAGCACCCTTAGCCATAGTGATTGAAGCACCCATATCAACACAACTTGAGAGAGCCTTGAATGGAGGCAGAGCGCCGAGGGTGTAACAACCTATGTCGCCAAAGACGCGAGCATCAGGCATCTCGTCAATTATCTCACGCAGAGCGCCATATACATCACGGTGTCCGCAACCCTGACAGAGCTGTGGAGGACGACCAGCCAGATTCTTGGCAGGAGCCATAAGTTGAGGTGCCTCAACACCCAGAGCTGCTGCTACGCTGTCTGGTGTGAGTTCGCCAGTACGAGGCAGAGCACCCGTCAGACGACCTGTTACTATATAACCTGTGCCGAGAAGAGCCTTTACATCCTGCTCCACAACAGGCTGACCATCTTCTACTACGAGCAGTTTGCCAGACTCCTTGGCAAGCATCTGGATGCGCTGCTCAGGAAGAGGATACTGTGACACCTTCTCGATATTGAACATAGCCTGCTTCTCCTTAGGCAACTGAGCCATAGCCTCCTTAACATAGTTATAGCCTATGCCACAAGCAACGATGCCCACCTTCTCTGCCTTATTAGCAGAATCGCCATACTCAGAGATGTTAAACTGGCTCTTGTTAGCAGCCATAAGCATCTGCTCCTGCTTCTCAAGCAGTACGCTATACTTCTTCTTTGCAATACCTGGCAACAGCACCCACTGGTCGGTAGATGGCTTCATCTGGTTCTGTGCCTTAGGCTGGTCAATAGCAACGGCAGCACGAGAGTGAGCCAGACGCGTTACAACACGAAGCAGGACTGGTTCCTTGATAGCCTCAGAAAAATCGAAGGCTATCTTCATCATGTCATAAGCCTCCTGCTGGTTAGAAGGTTCGAAGATAGGGATAAGAGCAAACTTGCCATAGAAACGAGAGTCTTGCTCGTTTTGGCTGGAATGCATTGAAGGGTCGTCTGCAGCAAGAACCACGAGACCACCCTCCACACCTGTTATAGCACTATTGACAAACGCATCGGCACACACATTCATACCAACATGCTTCATGCACACCAGAGCGCGCTTGCCAGCATAAGACATACCCAAAGCCGCCTCCATAGCGGTCTTCTCATTTGTACACCAACGTGAACGAATCTTCTGTTCCTTGGCGTAAGGATTGTTCTGAATAAATTCAGTAATCTCTGTTGATGGAGTGCCAGGATAAGCATATACACCACTCAGTCCAGCGTGTATAGCACCTAGTGCTATCGCTTCATCACCCAGAAGTAATTTCTTTTCCATGTTATTTTGTGTGATTATAGTTTTTTATACTGTTTAGATTAATCTTTTGATTAAAATCTCCGCAAAGTTAAGCAAAAAAAACGAAACAGCAAAATAAAACGGGGGTAAATGCTCGTTTCGCCTCTAAACAGCCTCTTTTTTCGAAAAACTCCTTTCACTTTATTACAAAAAAACACCGCAAGCCTTTGCCTGCGATGCTTTATAAAAATATTTGTTGCTATTTGCAAATTCGGTTTTGCTTATGTGTCATGGCTTAGCCATTCATTGCCATGAGGAACTCTGCATTGTCACGAGTGCGCGTCATGAGGTTGTGTATCTGCTGCATTGCCTCGACAGAATTCATGTCGGAGATGCTCTTGCGGAGTATCCACATGCGGTTGATAGTGGTTTCGTCGTGCAGCAAATCATCGCGACGAGTGCTTGAAGCAATGAGGTTGACGGCTGGGAAGATGCGCTTGTTGGCAAGAACACGGTCGAGCTGCAACTCGGAGTTGCCCGTGCCCTTGAATTCCTCAAAGATTACTTCGTCCATCTTACTGCCAGTATCTGTCAACGCCGTAGCGATGATGGTGAGTGAACCGCCATTCTCGATATTACGTGCTGCTCCGAAGAAGCGCTTAGGCTTCTGCAGGGCATTGGCATCGACACCACCTGTGAGCACCTTGCCTGAGGCTGGCGCTACGGTATTGTAGGCGCGAGCCAGACGGGTGATGGAGTCGAGGAAGATGACCACATCATGTCCGCACTCTACGAGTCGCTTAGCCTTTTCGAGCACCAGTCCTGCTATCTTGACATGACGGTCGGCTGGCTCATCGAAGGTGGATGCTATGACCTCGGCATTGACGGTGCGAGCCATATCGGTAACCTCCTCAGGGCGCTCGTCGATGAGCAACATCATGATGTAAGCCTCAGGATGGTTGGCTGCTATGGCGTTGGCTATATCCTTCATAAGGATAGTCTTACCCGTCTTAGGCTGTGAGACGATGAGCGAACGCTGTCCCTTGCCTATTGGCGAGAAGAGGTCAACGATGCGGGTGGATATGTTGGTTGCCCTTGGATTGCCACAGAGGTTGAACTTCTCTTCAGGGAAGAGAGGTGTGAGATTTTCAAATGAGATGCGATCGCGAATGTCGCGAGGGTCACGACCATTGACCTTAAGCAAACTGGTCATGGTGAAGTACTTCTCATTGCCGTGAGGCGGACGAACCATGCACTCTACCACGTCACCTGTCTTGAGGAAGTAGGTGCGTATCTGCTGCACGGTGAGGTGTACATCATCAGGTGATGAGAGGTAGTTATAGTCGCTGGAACGAAGGAAGCCGTAGCCATCGGGCATAATTTCGAGCAGTCCGTTAGCCTTGATGATGTCTGAGAAGTCATAACCGCCTTCGTCTGTTTCTGCAGCATCGTCGTAGGTCACGGCTGTGTTCTCAACGCTGTTAGGATTGTCGAACATGTCGTAATAAGGTATTACGGCATTGTCTTCTACTGGTATATCCTGAACGATGATGAAATCGGTGCCGTCAGCAGGTGCTCCCTCCCAAGGCTGGTCGAAACCACTCTGAGAGTTGACCTTAGACTGCAAACGCTCCATCAGCCCCATAGAGGGTGCATCATCGTCACTACTCTCCCCCACTCCGAAGGATGCCTCAGGCACGTCGTAGCCTTCCTCCTCCATAGCCCTGGAGAGGTCAGCCTTTTTCTGATTATTCTCAGCCAAAGCAGCAGCTGTAGCCTCGGCTGCAGCTATTATCTCAGCCTTGGTGCGACGGATTCTTTTACGCTTAGGAGCAGCATCAGCACCCTCAGCAGATTCATCACCAGCAGTCTGAGATTCAGCCTCAGGTGATGGCGCAAAATTAAGCTGTGGTTCAGCAGCATTCTGTTCTTCACTTAATTTCTTGAGACGCTCGCGCTCGGCAAGTTCTGCCTTGCTTGGTCTTCCACGTTTTTTCTTGGGAGCAGTCTCCAAGTTCTCTAATTCTTCGTTAGCCATTATATACTTTTAGCTATAAAAATGTTGTTGTTCTTAATAAAATGTAGTGAATTTCGTAGTTCGTGGCACACCTGAAAGGCGCATACAAAAGCCATAAACCTGATGCAAAGGTAGTAAAAAATATTGAAAATTGAAAATTGAAGATTGAAAGAGTTTCCTCTTTAATATTTTTTAACAAGAATTACTTTTCGGGGCGAAGGGTGGCGAGTTTATCGCGCATATCAGACTGAGTGAAGTTGTTGATGTCTTGAACAGGGAGGTAATGCGGGGTTTCGCCCTTCTCATCGTAGGTTAGTTCGGTGATGTAGTTGATGCGCTGCAGGTCGTAAAGGAGTTGCTTGACTACTCGCATAGGACGCTTGAGGCGCTTCTTGATTTCGATATCGGTGAAGGGAGTATTGCCCTCACGAAAATTCTGAGAGATGAGTTGGATAATCTCCCACGAAAACTCTTCTTTCTCCTGAAAAGATAGTTCCTGGAAGGAATTGGCAAAGAAATCATCGGAGTTCTGACGGCAATAGCTGAGTTCGGCTCCTGCCAGGCAGATAATCCACGATGTCTGCAACCACAGGAGGAAGAAAGGTATTATGGCAAAAGATCCATAGATGGCGTTGTAGTTGGATATCCAAAGCTGTGAGTTGATGTATATCATCTGGAATGCCTGCATACACACACCAGCGATGATGCCTGGCACTATGGCACTGCGCAAATGAACCTTAGTGTTGGGCATAAACACATAGAGGGCTGTGAAGGCAACAGACCATAAAAGGTAAGGGGTAAACTCGATGATGAAGGACATGAGCGGACCTATGACGGTGACGTTGCTAAGATGGTGGTTGATGGTAGCAACTACGATGCTGAGACCAGAACTGATAACGATGACTATAGGTACAAAGAAAAGCAGAGTGATATAGTCGGTAACGGTGCGAAAGACGCTACGCTGACGCTTCACCTGCCATATATCGTTGAAAGCAAGCTCAATGTTGGAGATAAGCATGAGCACGGTGAAGAGCATGAACAGCAGTCCGATGCCTAAGAACACTCCCTTCTTGGTGTGAACGAGGTAGGAGTTGACAAAACCTATAATGGTGTTGGCAGCATCAGGCTGAGAGGCAAGCGACTCGCGAAACCAGTCTTCGATGTACATGGAATAGCCAAAGCCTCGCGCTATGGCAAACACTACCGCCATGATGGGTACGAAGGCAAGGAGGGTGGAATAGGTAAGGTTGACTGCCGTACCCATTATTCGCTTGTCGTCAATATCATGCCAGAGGGCGAGAATATGTTTTTTTAGTTCACAATTCATTGTTCACAGTGCACAGTTGGTTAAAGAGTTCAATGGTTAAAGAGTTCTCTCAAATATATAAAAAAAGCAGTGCCCCTATAAGCCGGGTTCTGTTCCACTCAAAGGTGGTGCCTGTCATTTATCTAATCCGTATGTCACCATACGGCTTAAGCATTCTACCCTCCATCGTAAGCTGAACTTTCGGGCGGGCAACCCTAAACATGACGATGGTATACTTGAACTTGCAGCCCCCAGCAGACACAGCACACTTGTTACCAAATGCCTGGTGGTCTCTTACACCACCTTCTCACCCTTACCCCCTAACGCGTATGACAAAGTAAAAATGGGGGCGGTTATTTTCTTCTGCCTTAGCTAATCATCACTGACTACTTGTATTTTAGCAAGTGGGGAGCCCTATGCTGCCCGGACTTTCCTCTCGTGTATTGCTACACCAGCGACAGAGCCAGGGCACTGCTTTTATTTTAACGGGAACGGTACGTTCTTTATTCTCCCAGAAGATAGGCTTTAAAATCAGCAAAGTCTTTGCTCATGGCGATGCTCTGCTTGGTGCCCTTCATAAACTCCTGAAGACGCTGAGGTATCTCGACATCGGAAGAGAGAATGTCGTCAACCTTCTCCTTGAACTTAGCAGGGTGAGCCGTTTCGCAGAACACACCCACCTCACCTGGCTGGAGCAGGTCTTTGAGAGCCTGATAGCCACATGCACCGTGAGGGTCGAGAATGTATCCTGTCTCAGCATAGCAAGACTGCATGGTCTGCCTGATATTGTCATCACTGTATGTGGCACCGTCGATAATACTGGTAACAAGTTTATGGTCACCCTTATAGAGGTCGTAGATGCGAGCGAAGTTAGAAGGATCGCCAACATCCATAGCATTAGCCAACGTAGCCTTAGAAGGCTTAGGGTTATACTCGCCTGTCTTCAGGTAGTTATAGAAGATGTCGTTGGCATTGTTAGCCGCTATGAAACGCTTTACAGGCAGTCCCATCTTATGACCAAACAACGCAGAACAGATATTGCCGAAATTGCCACTTGGCACACACACCACCAGCTGGTCAGCCAGTCCTATTTCCTTCATACGAGCATAGGCATTGAAATAATAGAACGACTGAGGCAGGAAACGTGCTACGTTGATGGAATTGGCTGAGGTGAGCTTCATGTGATTATTCAGCTCTTCATCCATAAAGGCAGACTTGACGAGAGCCTGACAGTCGTCGAACACACCATCAACCTCTATGGCAGTGATATTCTTGCCGAGGGTGGTGAACTGACATTCCTGTATAGGACTGACCTTGCCCTTAGGATAAAGCACATAGACATGAATGCCCTCAACACCAAGGAAACCGTTGGCAACAGCCGAGCCAGTGTCGCCAGAGGTAGCTACGAGCACATTGACCTCTTTGCCGTTATTCTCCTTCTTGAGGAAATACTGCAACAGACGAGCCATGAAACGAGCACCAACATCCTTGAATGCCAGCGTAGGTCCGTGGAAGAGTTCCAAAGAATATATCTGGTCGGTAACCTTCACCACAGGACAGTCGAACGCGAGGGTGTCATAAACTATCTTCTTCAGAGACTCGGCATCAACGTCCTCACCAAAGAAAGCATCAGCCACGGTGTATGCTATCTCCTGAAAAGACATCTTGTCGATATTGTCAAAGAATTCTTTTGGCAGGGGCTTGATGCGCTCAGGCATATAGAGACCTTTGTCTTCTGCCAATCCCTTGACTACCGCTTTCTCGAGCGAAGCCATAGGGGCTTTTTTGTTAGTTGAATAGTATTGCATGGTAAATTGATAATTGACAATTGATAATTAATAATTAAAGGTTCATTAGCGTCTGCATAAATTCCTGAAGTCGGAGGATGCCATAGCCACCACCAACACAGGTATATTCATCGTAAGATTGCACCACATCGGGGGTGATGCCAGGATAGTATATTATAAAAGGTACAGGCTCGCCCACGTGCACGCGAAGCTCTACGGGGGTGTAGTGGTCAGGAAGTACGGCAATGCACACTGGCTCAGACCATTTGCTTACTTCCTCGTAGATAGGACCTATCATTCGGGAGTCGAGATTCTCGATAGTCTTGACCTTGAGGTCTATATCGCCATCATGACCAGCCTCGTCACTTGCCTCAACATGGAGGAAGACGAAATCCTTATGCTTGAGGTTATTGAGAGCAGCCTGCGTCTTACCCTCGTAGTTGGTGTTCCACAAACCTGTAGCACCTTCAACCTTTACGATGTCGAGACCAGCATATTTGCCTATACCCTGAATAAGGTCGACTGCACTCACCACAGCACCAGTCTTAACCTGAGGATACTGCTCCATGAGAGTCTGCATAGCAGGACGATATCCCCCACTCCACGGCCAGATGATATTGGCAAGGTCGGCACCCTGTTTCTTACGTTCTATATTGAGAGGAGCCTGAGCCAGCACATCAACAGACTTAAGAATAAGGTCATTGAGCAGGTCAGCAGTTTCCTGTGGTGTCATCCTACCCTCTTCGTGGAAGTTCTCCATACCCTCTTCAGGTTTCACAAGCAGCGGACGCCACTGTTCGTTAGGATGATCATGAGGCGGAGCACAGACGATATGCTTGGAACCGCCCTTGATGATGAGCAGATGACGATACTGAATGCCACACACCCACTTCACCTTGTCAGAACCCAATTTCTCATTAAGCAGAGCCACGAGCGGTTTGGCATCTTCAGTCTGCAGGTTACCGCCATTATGAGTCTTGATGGTGCCGTCTTCACGAACACAGATGATATTGCAACGCAAGGCAAGGTCAAGACTATCCATATCATAACCTATGGATGCAGCCTCAAGAGGTCCGCGACCCTCATACACCTTGTCGAGGTCGTAACCTAAGATGGCAGTATTGGCAACCTCAGAACCAGGTGTGTATCCTTCAGGCACGGTGACGAGTCTGCCCGTCCTACCCTTCTTGGCAAGCATATCCATGTAAGGAGTCTTGGCAAACTGCAGGGGAGTCTTGCCGCCTAATTTCTCTATCGGGTTATCGGCCATGCCGTCACCCAGAATTATTATTGTCTTCATTGTTTAGTCGTATTGTTACGCCACCTCCTCGCTGATGCGAGGGGAACGATGGCAGAACTTTTAGATATTCGCGATGCTCAGGACATTAGCAAATACGCCCGCAGCGGTAACTGAGGCTCCTGCACCAAAGCCCTGTATGAGCATTGGATATTCCTTGTAACGCTCTGTGGAAAGGGTTACGATATTATTGCTACCCTCTAGCTCATAGAAAGAGTGGTTGAGAGGAATATCCTGCAGACCTACACTTGCCTTGACCTTGTCGCCCACGACCTCCATCTTAGCTACAAAACGCTGACGGCAGTTCTTTGCCTTGAGTTTCTTGCGATTTTCCTCAAACTCAGCATCGAGTTGTGGTAGTTTTTTCCAAAAGGCATCCACATCGCCCTCGAAATAGTCGTCAGGAATGAAGAGATTCTTCTCCACATCAGCCTGCTCTATACGATAGCCAGCTTCACGAGTGAGAATAACGAGTTTGCGTACCACATCCATTCCACTGAGGTCGATACGTGGATCAGGTTCAGAGAAACCGAGTTCCTTAGCCTGACGAACTGCCTGAGAGAGCGGACAGTCTTCAGCCAGAGCATTGAATATATAGTTAAGCGTGCCACTCAATACTGCCTCAATCTTCAGTATCTTATCGCCAGAATTCTTGAGGTCGTTTATAGTGCCTATTATAGGCAATCCTGCACCTACATTTGTCTCGAAGCGGAACTTCACTCCAGCCTTGAGAGCTGTTTCCTTCAGTTTCTGATAAGACTCATAATTGCCTGATGCAGCAATCTTGTTGGCAGCCACCACGTTGACATTATGTTCCAACAGAGACTGGTAGAGCATAGCCACGTCCTTAGATGCCGTACAGTCCACAAACACTGAATTGAAGATATTCATATCAATGATGCCCTGAAGGAGTTTGCGCGAATCGCTTGGTTCGCTGGCAGCCAACTGTTCCTTATATGTGTCAAGATTGATGCCGTCACGAGAGAAAATAGCCTTCTTTGACGAAGCCACACCCACCACATTAAGTAACAAACGTGACTCAATCTTCAGCGTCTCATACTGGTCGCGAATCTGTTCTATGAGTTTAGCACCAACTGTTCCTACGCCACAGATAAAAAGGTTGAGCACCTTATATTCGGAAAGGAAGAAGGAGTCGTGAATCACATTGAGTGACTTTCGCAGATACATGCTCTTAACGACAAACGAGATATTGGTCTCAGATGCTCCCTGTGCACAAGCTATTACTGAGATACCAGAGCGACCGAGTGTGCCAAAAAGCTTACCTGCTATACCTGTGGTTCTCTTCATATTTTCACCCACAATGGCTATGGTGGCAAGACCAGTTTCAGCACTCATAGGGAACATTGCACCAGTCTTTATCTCTTTGGCAAACTCCTCATTGAGCACTCTTACTGCCTCGTCTACATCATCCTCCCTGACACCTATTGAAGTAGAGTTCTCAGATGAAGCCTGAGAGACCATGAAGACAGATATTCCACTTTCAGCAAGAGTGGTAAAGATGCGCTGGTTGACACCTATCACACCCACCATAGACAGACCCGTTACAGTGATGAGAGCTGTGCCGTTGATAGAAGAAATACCCTTGATAGGCTTGTGGTCGCCCTCTATCTTTTCCTTTATCACCGTTCCCTCAGCATCGGGGTTGAAGGTGTTCTTCACCTTAATAGGAATATTCTTGATGCAGACTGGGTAAATCGTTGGAGGATAGATAACCTTAGCACCGAAGTTGCAGAGCTCCATTGCCTCTACGTAGGAAAGTTCTCTGATAGGATAAGCGCTGCTTATGACGCGAGGGTCGGCAGTCATGAAGCCATCGACATCGGTCCATATCTCAAGCACCGAAGCGTCAAGAGCTGCTGCTATGATGGCAGCGGTATAGTCAGAACCACCTCTGCCCAGATTGGTTGTTTCGCCAGTTTCAGCATCTTTAGATATAAAACCTGGAACGAGGGATATGCGAGGCAGTTCGATGAATGTATCTTTCACCAGCTGGTTGGTAAGATCAACACTGAGTGCGTGCTTGCCATACTGATTCTTCTGAGTCTTAATAAAATCACGTGAGTCAAACCACTTGGCACCCTTGATAAGGGTAGCAACTATGTTTGACGATAGACGTTCGCCATAAGCCACTATGGCATCCTGAGTTTTCTCGGAAAGGTCGTGAATGAGATATACTCCGAAATAGATGGAGCGTAACTGCTCCAATAAAGCGTCAACAGTATTGAAGAGTTTCTCTCTGTCAGTCTTATCAGTGATTATTGTGTCTATCATCTTATGGTGACGGTCAACAATACGCTCAAACTCGTCACGATAAGCTTCATTACCAGCCAAAGCCAACTGACTGGTCTGAATAAGTTTATCTGTTATGCCGCCAAGGGCACTTACTACTACAACAAGGGGTTGTTCTTTTGCCTCATTCTCTACAATCTGCTTGAGGCTTAAGATGCTTTCTACGGAACCGACACTCGTTCCGCCAAACTTAAGTACTTTCATAAATAATAACACATGGATGGCGCCATGCCGCTTTTTGATGATTAAAATTCCCCGTCACAAGTGGGGTTAACTTTGACCTTTATACAAAAATCAGTGGCAAAATTACTAAAAATAAACGAAAACAAAGACTAAAATAAAAACTTTTTTATACTTTTGCACAGAATATGAGATATTTCATACACCTGGCATACGACGGAACACGCTATCACGGATGGCAGATACAACCCAACGGAATAAGTGTGGAGGGCGAGATAGAACTGCGTCTCTCTACCCTGTTGCGTAAGCCTATAGACATAGTTGGAGCAGGAAGAACAGACGCCGGAGTGCATGCACGTCACATGGTGGCACACTTTGATTTTGAGGATGGGTGCGACACGGAACAGTTGTGCTATCGTCTCAATCGCATGATGCCACCAGATATCTGCATATATAAGATAGAGAAAGTTGCTGATGACCTTCATGCCCGTTTCTCTGCCACTTCACGCACATATCATTATTATATCTCAACCAAGCGTAATCCCTTCAATCGTCAATACACCTGGCTGTGTCATTATGACCTTGATTTTGAATTGATGAACCAGGCTGCTGAGATACTTATGGAATACACGGATTTTGCGTCATTCTGCAAAAGTCATACTGATGTAAAGACGACACTTTGCAATATTATTGAAGCAAAGTGGATAAAGGATGATGAGGGATGTTATTATTTCAGAATCAAGGCAAATCGTTTTCTTCGCAATATGGTGAGAGCTGTTGTAGGTACACTCGTTGAGATTGGCAGACATCGTCTGTCTCTTGATGATTTCCGTAACGTGATAGAAGGGAAAAAGCGCACTATGGCTGGAGAATCAATGCCAGCTAATGCTCTATTTCTTGAAAAAATAGAATATTAAGGGGTTTGTATTTAGAGGTATTTGAACAAAAGGTAACAATTCTTGTAACCTTCTGGCGTTGCTAGCCATTCTTTAAGCAAGGTATCATCAAGAAAGGAAGCAGTATGAAGCATAGCAAGTGACATCTCATTATCTTCAGGTACTATACAATATATCTGATGTAGATGAAGCGTATTCTTAGCATATTCGCTCATCAGTTGTAAAGCCTTATTGGCATACCCCTTGCCGCGTTCTGATTTCAGTATGGCAAGACCAAGTTCAGCCCTCTTGTTTGCTGGAGAGAAATTAAACAAATCAACAAGTCCCACTCCACTGCCCTTATCATTGCACACCACCAACCTCAGTTGCTTGTCTGCATATACGTCGTGCTGCTGACTCAGTATGTAGTTTTCTAAGTCATAACGGCTATATGGCGCATTGGTGTCAGCAACCTGCCATTGTTCCCTATCGTTTTCTATCGTATAGAGAAGTTCTAAGTCTTGTGGTTCAAGTGCTCTTAAGGTCATCCGTTTACTCTGTTGTTTGTTGCTCAGGAACCTGTTTGTCTTTTCTTACAAAAAGGAGTGATATCGCAGTTATCGCTGCAAGATAGAAGTAGGTAGCCAACTCTCCTAAAAGAAAATAGGCAGCTATATCAGCCACTATAAGCATGACAAAGACTGCATACGTTATCTTACGCATATCACGTTTCTTGCCCATCCATAGCAACAGTGGTATAAGTACTATGGTGGAGAGGGTCAATATATATTGAAAAATAAACTCTTGGTTCATTG
>JAEEVS010000094.1:0-20952 GCA_016290975.1 Prevotella sp.
CTTGACAAACTGACTAATTATGAGTTACTACCTCTTTACCCTGCAATAGAATGGAGGGAGGTGAAAGGAGTGAGAGATGTTATTGCTCATCATTATTTTGATATAGATTCTACAGAGATTTATAACATCATAAATAATGATCTGGATACTCTAAAAGAAGCAATCTTCTTCTTCAGGAAAATAATTGAAGAATAATATCCAACCAGCGTCCTGCTCCATAATGGAGTGGGGCGCTTCCTTATTTCCCCTTAAAATATGGAGGAAAGGAAAAAAGTTTGTAAATTTGCCAGCACAAGAATATAGCCACTGTCGCGTTTTGCGACGGTGGTTTGTTGTAATTATAATAGTGGAAAATAATTAAATGATTGTTAATTTGGCGCTCATGTCAGGATTTTTGATTATCTTTGCATTAATAATTAGGAATTAGGATTAACTAACAATAAAGAAAGTTCACGATTATGGCTGAAACAGTTGATATAAGAGAACTAAACGTTCTGATAGAACAGCAGAGTAACTTTGTTACTAACCTCACTACGGGCCTCAACAGGGTGATAGTGGGACAGAAGCACCTGATAGAGTCACTGCTCATAGGACTGCTGAGTGATGGCCACATACTGCTGGAGGGTGTGCCTGGTCTGGCTAAGACATTGACCATAAACACGTTGGCAAAGCTGATAGACAGTAAGTTCAGCAGAATACAGTTCACACCTGACCTGCTACCTGCAGATGTGGTGGGTACTATGGTTTACTCACAGAAGGAGGAGGGTTTCCAGATTAAGAAGGGTCCTGTGTTTGCAAACTTCGTGCTTGCCGACGAAATAAACCGTGCCCCAGCCAAGGTGCAGAGTGCACTGCTGGAGGCTATGCAGGAGCATCAGGTGACTATTGGCGACAACACTATGGCTCTGCCTAAGCCTTTCCTTGTGATGGCAACGCAGAACCCAATAGAGCAGGAGGGCACATACCCACTGCCAGAGGCTCAGATGGACCGTTTCATGCTGAAGGTTATCATAGGCTATCCTACCATAGAGGAGGAGAAGAAGATTATGCGTGAGAACCTTGCTGGCAGTATGCCTGAGATTCTCCCGGTGTCAAGTGCCGACGAGATACTGAAGGCTCGTGAGGTGGTGAAGCAGGTGTATATAGACGAGAAGATAGAGCAGTACATAGCCGATATGGTGTTTGCTACCAGATACCCTAAGCAGTACGGTCTGGACGAACTCAGTCCGATGATTACCTTTGGTGCTTCACCTCGTGCCAGCATCAACCTTGCCAAGGCTTCACGCGCTTACGCATTCATTAAGCGCAGAGGCTATGTGGTTCCAGAGGATGTGAGAGCAGTGGCGCATGACGTTTTGCGTCATCGTATCGGCCTGTCATACGAGGCAGAGGCTAATAATATCACAACAGAAGACATAGTAAGTCAGATTATCAATAAGGTTGAGGTACCGTGAACGGAACGGAGTTACTTTCCAAGGTCAGGAAGATTGAAATCAAGGCAAAGGGACTGTCAAACAATCTCTTTGCTGGTCAGTATCACTCAGCATTCAAGGGTAGGGGAATGGCATTTGCAGAAGTGCGCGACTACCAGTATGGCGATGACGTGAGAGATATTGACTGGAACGTCACTGCCCGTTTTCATCGTCCCTATGTCAAGGTGTTTGAGGAGGAGCGCGAGCTCACCGTCATGCTGCTGGTGGATGTCTCTGGCTCACTGAATTTCGGTACCAGGGTGGAGACCAAAGCTGAGATGGCTGCTGAGATAGCCTCGACACTGGCATTCTCAGCCATACAGAATAATGATAAGATAGGTGTGATATTCTTCTCAGACCGTATAGAGAAATACATACCACCCCAAAAGGGCAGAAAACACATACTGTATATAATACATGAGATGCTCTCCTTTGAGCCTGAGTCAAAGAAGACGGACATCGGTGTGGCACTGGAATTTCTTGGTAAGACACAGAAGAGACGTTGCACAGCCTTCCTGATGAGCGACTTCTACGACCGTAAGGACTTCGAGAAACCCCTTCAGATATGTCACTCGCGTCATGATGTGGTTGGTATAAGAATCTACGACCAACTGATGGAAAATATGCCTGATGTGGGCATACTGCGAGTGCATGATGCAGAAACAGGCTACGAGCAGTATATAGACACTTCATACAAACCCCTGAGAATGGCCCATAACAAATACTGGAGAGAGCATTCGGAGAGGGTAAGACAGGTGTTTCAGCGTAATTCAGTAGATTATGTGAGTGTGGCTACTAACGGCAATTATGTAACGGCACTTCAGCAGCTGTTCGCGATGAGAGCATGATGCAGTTCATAGTTCATAGTTCATAGTTCATAGTTCATAGTTTACAGTTAACAAAAAGCAGAGTGAAGTATATTCTTAACATATTGTTGCTCATAGTGTTATCAATTCCTGTTGCAGTAAAGGCGCAGGGGTTGGTAGATGTGAAGATTGACTCTGTTCAGATACTTGTGGGTGAGCAGACTGGCTACCATATATCTGCTACAGTAAAGCCAGGACAGAGGGTGGTGTTCCCACAATGGAAACCTCAGCAACAGATAACTCCTGGAGTGGAGGTGGTTGATGCTCCGATAATAGACACAGTGGATGCCAACGACGGATTTATTAAGGTGTCACAACACCTGGTGCTGACATCGTTTGAGGATACCCTGTACTACATTCCTAAGCAGAATGTAAAGATAGACAACAAGACCCTGCAAACCAACAACCTGGCGCTGAAGGTGCTCACCGTAGAGGTGGACACTCTGCATCCTAACCAGTTCTTTGGTCCTAAGGATGTTCAGGACAACCCCTTCCTGTGGTCGGAGTGGATAGAGCTGTTGTGGCTGGGCATCGCTGCAGTGGTGTTATACATACTGTGTCTGTTGGCATACATCAGACTCAAGAGCAACAAACCATTTAAGTTTAAGGTGCGCATAGTAAAGAGAATACCACCACACCAGAAGGCTCTCAACACTATTCAGGCACTGAAGAACGGAGGAACAGACAGGGCACATACAGAGGATGAAGTAAAGGCATACTACACTGCACTGACTGATGCCTTGAGGCTATACATGCAAGACCGCTTCGGATTCAATGCTAAGGAAATGACCTCGGCTGAGATAATAAGCCACCTGAAACAGGAGGAAGACCAGAGCAAACTGCAGGAGTTGACCTCACTATTCGAGACGGCTGACCTGGTGAAGTTTGCTAAATACACTACAGCGATAAGTGAGAACGACCGCAACCTCGTTTCGGCTATCGACTTCATAAATACTACCAAACAGGAGAATGTGCCTACGGAGGAGCGCATAGAGCCTACCATAACCAAGCAACAACGCCAGACTATGCAGGCACGCACCTGGCTGAAGATATCAATAGGAATAATGATTATACTTGCTACGGCAATCATAGTGTATGTTTGCTGGCAACTGTATGATATAAGAGCATGATGGAATTTTCACAACCCATATACTTCCTGTTACTGCTGCTGTTAGTACCATATATTCTATGGTATGTGCTGTGGCGTAATCGCGGAAAGCATAAGATGGAAGCCTCGCTGACCATCAGTGATGCCTTCGTATATAAGAATGCTCCCATGAGTCTGCGTCAGCGATTCATACACCTGCCAATGGTAATTCGTTGTGCAGCTTTCGTGCTGATAGTCACAGCCTTAGCTCGTCCACAAACCAGAAACGCGTGGGACAACCGCAGTGTGGAGGGAATAGACATAATGTTGGCAATAGACATCTCTACCAGTATGCTGACACAGGACTTGAACCCTAACCGCATAGAGGCAGCAAAGAATGTGGCAGCAGCCTTCATTGCAGACCGTCCGAATGATAATATAGGTCTGACGGTATTTGCTGGTGAGGCATTCACACAATGTCCGCTGACCACAGACCATGCCTCACTGCTTAATCTGCTGAAAAACGTACGACCAGACCTTGCTGCTACAGGACTGATAAGCGACGGTACGGCAATAGGTATGGGACTTGCCAATGCCATCTCGCGACTGAAAGATTCCAAGGCCAAGAGCAAGGTGGTGATACTGTTGACGGATGGTGCCAACAATATGGGTGACATTTCACCACTGACAGCTGCACAGATAGCTAAGAGTCTGGGCATAAGGGTATATACCATTGGTGTGGGTTCAAAACGTGTTGCAGCATACGAGATAGATGCTACCACACTGAAGAGTATAGCAGCCACTGGCGACGGAAACTTCTATCTTGCTACAAACAATAAGGAACTGAGACAGATATACAGCGATATAGACAAACTGGAGAAATCGCGAATATTGGTCAAGAAGTTCTCTAAGAAATACGAGGCTTACCAGCCTTTCGCCATCGCAGCCTTGCTCATGCTGTTGCTTGAGATGCTGCTGAGACTAACACTGCTAAGGAGGTTATAAGAGATGCATTTTTATTCACCTACATATTTATACTTGCTCGCCGTAATACCCGTTATGGTGCTCATGATGGCGTGGGCAGAATGGAGACGCAGAAAGAATATAAAGCGACTGGGCGACAAACAACTCATCAATGCCCTGATGCCTGATGCATCGGCTGGTCGCAGATGGGGAAAGTTCCTGTTGATACAGATAATCATTGCTCTTGTAGTAATTATGGTGGCTCGTCCACAGATGGGCACCAAGGTGAGTCATGAGAAACGTAACGGCATAGAGGCACTGATATGTCTGGACATATCCAACTCCATGCTGGCTACCGATGTGGCACCAAGCCGACTGCAGAAGAGTAAGATGCTGATAGAGAATCTGGTTGACCACTTCACAAAGGATAAGATAGGACTGATAGTCTTTGCTGGCGATGCCTATGTGCAGTTGCCAATCACCAGTGACTATGTATCAGCCAAGATGTTTTTGCAGAACATAGAGCCATCGCTGATTCAGACTCAGGGCACCAATATAGGTGAGGCTATCAATCTGGCTGCAAACAGTTTCACCCAACAGGAGAATATAGGTAAGGCAATAATCGTAATCACTGATGGCGAGGACCATGAGGGTGGTGCTATGGAGGCTGCCAAGGAGGCAAGCGAGAAGGGCTATAAAGTATTTATACTGGGCATAGGTAATACCACTGGTGCACCAATACCTGTAGCAGGTGGAGGTTTCCTTACTGATAATACGGGCAACACAGTGATGACCTCGCTGAATGAGCAGATGTGTAAAGATATAGCTGCTGCTGGCAAGGGAACATACATACATGTGGACAACACCTCTGCAGCTCAGGAAAGCCTCAATAACGAACTCAGCAAGATGCAGAAAGGCGATATGGAGAGTGTGGTATATTCTGAGTTTGAGGAGGTATATCAGTGGTTTGGTATCTTAGCCATAATTCTCTTGATACTTGAGGTAGTAATCTCTGAAACGGCTAATCCGTTCTTTAAGAAGTTTTCGCTATATAAGAAGCGCAATGTTGCTACTTTGGCTCTTATACTGATATGTAGCCTCTCAGCAAATGCCCAGAATGCTGACAGACATTTTATAAGACAGGGCAACCGTACTTTCCATCAGAATGTTCAGGAGAGTCCTGCAAAGGCTGAGGTGCAGTATCGCAAGGCTCTGACTGCCAATCCTAATAATTCTCAGGCTATGTATAACCTGGGATGTGCCTTGTTGGCACAAAACAAGGACTCGCTCGCCATGGAGATGTTCCAGGCATCGGCTAAGGCTGAAACGAGCAAACAGAGAAAGGCTATGTCATATCATAATATGGGTGTGATAATGCAGAGACAACAGCAGTATGGTCCTGCCATAGAGATGTATAAGGAGGCATTGAGGCTCACACCTCACGATAACGAGACTCGCTATAACCTCGTGTTGTGCCAACGTCAGCAAAAGCAGAATCAGAACCAAAACCAAAACCAGAACAACCAGAATCAGCAGAATAAAAACGATAAAAACAAAGATAAGAACAAGGACAATAAGGATAAAGATAAGGACAAAGACAATAAGGATAAGAACCAAAACAAGAATAAAGACGACAACAAGCAGAACAACGACCAGAAACAGCCTCAGCAGATGAGTCGTGAGAATGCTGAACAACTGTTGCAGGCAGCAGTCCAGGAGGAGAAGGCTACCCAACAGCGCTTGAATAAGGCTATGAGTCAGCCTCGTCGTCGTAACATACAGAAAAACTGGTAAGTTTTGAAAAAATATATTACACATATCATACTGGCTCTCCTGATGCCACTTGTAGCCTTTGCACAGAAGATAACTGTGCAGGGACCTACCCATGTGGCTGTGGGTGAGCAGTTTCAGTTGCGTTATGTGGTAAACACCACAGACGTGAAGAATTTCCACATGGGTAATGTGCCTGATGCCTTTGAGGTACTCATGGGCCCAAGCACCAGTACCCAGCAGAGTTTCTCATTTGTCAACGGACATGCCTCTCAGCAGTCGTCAGTCACCTATACCTATGTGTTGATGGCTAATAAGAACGGCACATTCGTCATTCCTTCAGCCAAGGGTACTGTAGCAGGCAATAATGTGGCTTCTTCAGCCCTTAAAATTACAGTCAGTGGAAAGGCCCAGCAAGGTGGTGGAGCAAACTCTTACCCTCAGCAGCAGGCTCGCAGAGTGGATAGAGCAGGAGCTCGTATCTCAGGTCAGGATTTGTTCTTGCGTGTTTCAGCCAACAAACAGAAAGTGTATGAACAGGAACCTATACTTCTCACATATAAGGTCTATACCCAGGTGGAGCTAACAGCCCTGGAGGGTAAGATGCCTGATTTGAAGGGTTTCCATACACAGGAGATTCCTTTGCCCCAACAAAAGACATTCCACATAGAGAGAGTGAATGGCAAGCCATATAACTGTGTCACATGGAGTGAGTATGTCATGTTCCCACAGATGACAGGAAAACTCACTATTCCGAGTCTGACGTTTAAGGGAATAGTGATGCAGCAGAACCCAAATGTTGACCCCTTTGAGGCATTCTTCAATGGTGGTTCAGGCTACATAGAGGTGAAGAAAGACTTCACTGCTCCAAGTGTGAATATCGAGGTTATGCCTCTGCCTGCCAAACCAGCTGGATTCTCTGGTGGAGTGGGGCATTTCACCATCACATCATCCATAGACAAGAACAAGGTAAAGGCTGGCGACCCAGTCAATGTAAGGGTTGTGGTTAGTGGAGTGGGTAATATGAAACTCCTCAAGCAGCCAGAACTCAATGTGCCTAAGGACTTTGAGAAGTATGATGCCAAGGTGACTGACAAGACCAAACTCACCACAGATGGTGTGACAGGAAGCATGGTATATGACATTCTGGTGGTTCCTCGCAATATGGGCAACTACGTTCTGCCAGGCATCAAGTTCATATATTTCGACACTCAGACCAATAAGTACCAGACCCTTACCACCCAACCGTTTAATATAGAGGTGGAGAAGGGTAGTGGCAGCAGTGGCTCAGGCAGTTACTCACAGTATAACGATAATGACATTCATGATATAATGTTTGGTGAGACCAACAGGCAACACCCTTCACTCACCTTCTTTGGCTCAAAGGTTTATCATGGTGTTATAGCATCCATCTTTGCAGCCTTCGTGGTATTGTTTATCATATTCCGCAAGCGGGCTCTGGAGTTCCGTGATGTTATCGCTATGCGAAGCAAGAATGCTAACAAGGTGGCAACCAAGCGTTTGCGTAAGGCAAACAAATTTATGAAGGCAAACAAGAAGGATGATTTCTATGACGAAGTGTTGCGAGCTCTCTGGGGATATGTCAGCGACAAACTCGCTATGCCAAGCGAACAGCTGTCTCGTGACAATATCTCTGAGACACTCACCCAGCGAGGTACTCCTGAGGAAACTATCAAGTCATTCATTACAGCTATAGACGAGTGTGAATATGCCCGTTATGCTCCTGGTGACCCTATGGGCAATATGCAGCATACCTACCAACTCGCCTCTGAGGCTATAACAAATATCGACAAACTATGAACCAGATATATAGAAAAAAGACTTTACCCTTGAGTCTTTACATATTACTTTTTACTTTTTACTTTTTACTTCCCGTCAGGGGGTATGGGGCTCAAGACAAGGCGAATGCAGATGCAGCCTTTCGTTCTGGACATTATCAGAAGGCGATAACCCACTATAATGCAGCCCTGAAGCAGGGACAGAGTGCTGAGACCTATTATAATATGGGTAATGCCTATTTTCGTATGGGTGATTATCCAGAGGCTATGATAGCCTACCAGAGAGCAGCAAGACTCAGTCCTGCCAATAGCGACATACGACATAACATAGAGATTACAGCTAACAAGACCATCGACAGGTTGCCAGTAAGTTCAGATGTCTTTTTTGTTGAGTGGTATAAGGCATTTGTCTGTCTGCTTTCCATTGACAACTGGGCTGTTATCTCCATAGTGTCATTTGCCCTGTCACTGATATGCTTCCTTCTGTATCTTTTTATGGAGCAGATAGGTGTTCGCAGAATATCTTTTTATTCTTCTGTGGTGCTTGCTCTGACCTTTTTGCTCTCCATACTCTTTGCCTGGCATCAGCATAAAATGCTGCTGGCAAAAGACAAAGGAGTGGTGACAGCAGAGATGGTGACAGTAAAGGCTTCTCCCACACACAAATCCTCAGATGCCTTTGTCATTCATGAAGGAACATCAGTAAACATAAAAGATTCAGACATAAAAGGATGGTATCAGATAGAACTCTCTGATGGAAGACAAGGCTGGATGCCATCAGCCTCAGTAGAAGTAATATAGAAAATATGATAGAGCATATAGACAGATATTTCATTGATTCGCTGTTTGGCAGTCAGAGTGCAGTGTTAGACCATTTTGCGTTGGTCATAACTGATGCATGGACTTGGTTGCCTTTGTATATAGCATTGTTTGTGCTGATTATCAAGAATCATGACAACATGCAGCAGATAGCTGTTTGTTTTGGTTGTGCTGTGTTTGGAGTGCTGATAGCAACAGGTCTCACCTCAGTAATCACCAAACCCCTCTTTGAGCGAATAAGACCATGCAACGACCCAGAGTTCAAATATTTGGCTGATATAGCAGGAAACTTCCACAGCAATGACTATAGTTTCTTCTCTTCTCATGCTGCAACTACTATGTCTCTTGCCATGTTCTTTGCATACCTCACCAAGAGCAAACTGTTGACCTTCTTCATGGTATGCTGGTCTCTGTCCCTTTGCTGGTCAAGACTCTACTTAGGACAGCATTTCTTCACTGATATCTCAGTAGGTTTTGTGTGGGGTATCATCTCTGGTAGCATAGCCTTCTTGATTTACAGACGTTTCTGTCTTCGATTATACAACGTAAAGTATGCTATATCAGAGAAATACACTCCCTCAGGCATTGATAAGTTTGACATAGAAGTGATAGTCCTGATACTATTGCTTACTTATATCTATGCCATAGTGACACCCTTGAATTATTGAAGATTGAAAGATTGAAAAATGTCCACAGACCCAAGACACATAAAGATAAAAGACTACACTTATCAGTTGCCTGATGAGCGAATAGCCAAATACCCTGTTGCCAAGCGTGACGAGAGCAAACTGCTCATATATAATAAAGGTAGCATCTCTCATGATGTGTTTAAGAATATAGCCACCTATCTCTCGCCTGGTTCCCTGATGGTATATAATAACACCAAGGTGATACAGGCTCGCATACATTTTAATAAAGAAACAGGAGCACTTATCGAGACATTCCTGCTCGAACCATATATGCCTCGCGACTACGAACAGATATTCCAGACTCATTCCCAATGCTCTTGGGTAGGCTTGGTGGGCAATCTGAAGAAGTGGAAGACTGGTTCGCTCAAGCGCACTATAAAGGTGAATGACGAGGAGATAGAACTCTCTGTGGAAAGGGGAGGGGAGAATGGCATTGGTCATATACTCAATTTCTCTTGGACTGGTGATGTCTCTTTCTCTGAGATACTTGATGCCATAGGTGAACTGCCTATTCCTCCATACCTGAACAGAAAGACTGAGGAGAGCGACAAGACCACCTATCAGACTGTCTATTCAAGAATCAAGGGAAGTGTAGCAGCTCCTACTGCTGGTCTGCATTTCACTGATGCTGTTCTTGAAGATATTCACCAGCATCATATAGACAGCGATGAGGTGACCCTTCATGTGGGAGCAGGCACTTTCAAACCTGTGAAGAGTGAAGAGATAGAGGGTCACGAGATGCATCGCGAGTATATCACTGTGCATCGTAAGACCATAGAGAATATCATAGCTCATGGGGGCAAGGTGACAGCTGTGGGCACTACCTCTGTTCGCACTCTCGAGAGTCTTTACTATATTGGTTGCACGTTGCTTCGCCATCCTGAGATAGATGATGAAAACCAGCTGAGCATAAGCAACCAGTGGACTCCCTATCTGGACGATGAGGCTGAGGTTGATTCCATAACAGCCCTCAAGGCAATACTCGACTGGATGACTCGCCATGAAACCAATATACTGAATACAAGCACCAAGATAATCATTGCACCAGGATATAAGTTTCATGTGGTAGAGAAACTGATAACCAATTTCCACCAACCCCAGTCCACCCTGTTGTTGCTCATTGCAGCACTGATAGGCGAAGACTGGCGCAAGGTGTATGACTATGCACTCAATAATGACTTCCGTTTCCTCTCGTATGGAGACTCGTCGTTGTTGATACCAGAATAAGGTGACAAGGTACAAAGTACAAGGTGACAAAGTACAAGGTACAAGGTGACAAGGTACAAAGTACAACCTTTTGAATAAACTATTAACCTAAATAGAAATAAAGATGAAACTAAACGGACGCAGAGAAAGCACTAATGTAGATGATCGTCGTCGTAGCGGTCTGTCCTCAGCTGGCATAGGAGGAATGGGCATTGGCGGACTTGTTATCGTGGCACTTATCACATGGGTGATGGGAGGCAATCCTCTTGATGCCCTGCAGATGGTAACAAGCGAGCAGATGGCAAATGTTACCACCCAGACCCAGAACGGTCGTGAGTTCACACCTGAAGAAGAGGAACTGGCAAAGTTCTCTCGCCAGGTGCTTGCTGGCACAGAGGATGTGTGGACTGAGGTGTTTAAGGAAATGGGTAGGGAATATGTTCCCCCTCGCATGGTGCTCTATACAGGCAGTGTGCAGACTGGTTGTGGCAACGGACAGTCTGCTATGGGTCCCTTCTATTGCAGTGCCGACCAGTGCCTCTACATCGACCTTACCTTCTTCACCTCTATGAAAAAGGAGCTGGGTGCTGATGGCGACTTTGCCTATGCCTATGTCATAGCCCATGAGGTGGGTCACCATGTGGAGAACCTGCTTGGCATTCTCGACAAGGCTCATAACCAGATGGCAAGAGTATCGCAGAAAGAAGCCAACAGAATAAGTGTCAGACTCGAGTTGCTTGCCGACTTTTATGCTGGAGTATGGGCATATCATGACAATGCCCAGTTTGGCTCCCTTGAGGATGGTGACATAGAGGAAGCTATCGACTGTGCCCAGAAGATTGGCGACAACTACCTTCAGGAGAAGGCTCGAGGCTATTCCACCCCTGAGTCATTCACTCATGGCACATCCAAACAACGTATGAAGTGGCTCAAGCTGGGTCTCACCACAGGTGATATGTCAAAGGGCACCACCTTCCAGTGCTCTGATGCTGAGCTGTAATACGATAAATAGAAATTTATTTCATTTTTTTTTGCAGAAAAAAAAACTTTTCATAACTTTGCAACGAACCACATAATTTTAAAACCAATAAAAAAAGAAAGTATGAAGAAGTTATTTACCCTTTTTGTTGCACTTGTAGCGATAGCTATGGGAGCACAGGCACAGAGCATCACAAGTTTGAAGGCGAAGGTGTCCATCAACGGTGGAGCTGTAATGGAACAGGAACTTCCAGCTACGGGATTTCCAATACCTGATCTTACCGACGAGGCAACAACATCGTTTGTCATCAAGGACATTATTGTGGAGACCAGTGGCTCCGTTTCAAACGTGTCCTTTTGGGTAAGGGTTCAAAAGGTGGATACATCGAAACCCCATGAGTTTACAGAAGTACCCCTGACGTATGAGAGTGGCGTATGGCATGTCTCTGCCAGCACACTTGAGCAGATGGGTTTTCCAAATGGTGTAGAACTTGTTGAACCATCAATGTCAAGCGACCCCCGTTACCTTGAATTCTATATTGTAGCTAACAACAGCATCAGTTGGAACAATGGTGGAGACAACTACAAAATAAAGTTCTCGACTGCAGGAGAGGCTGAAGCGAAGGTGAAGTTCTACAAGGAAAATACTGCAGGTATCAACATTAGTGCTAATGGTGAGGAAGAAAAGGACATTACTTACACAGGAGACTTCGTTCGCGAAAAGTGGTACGGTTGGCAGCCAGGAGAGGTCAGTTCTTTGGTAATTGATGACATCGATGTGACTATTTCTTGCGAAGACGGTTCTCTTATCAAGAGAGTGTCAATGCAGTATAAGGTATATGAAGAAGGGCAGGCAGCTCAATGGAATACAGTCGAGGCAACGCTGTACAGTACAGGTAGTGGATCTTCTCATAGGCATTATAAGGCAGAAAATAAAGCCATTGACGTAGTTAAAGGACTTACCTCTGGCAAGAACTACACGCTGGAGATTGCGTATCTTGTAGAAACTACTGAAGGACAGAACATCTACCTTTCCAAGGGACTGAAGAATGACAAGTTCAACTTCACAGTCAAGGAAGGTACTGGCGTAAATGAAGTTGCCGCTGAGGGAGCCAAAGTAAGTGGCAAGTGCTACAACGCAGCAGGTCAGCAGGTAAGTGCAGATTCTAATGGTCTGCTGATACAGGATGGCAAGAAGGTAATCAAATAATAGCTACTAATATAAATAAGGTGAGTGGAGTTGACCAGAGTGTTGGCTCCACTCTTTTTGTGACTAATCATGGTGAAAAGTCCGTTAAGAGTAGCAAAAATCTTAATAAATGCTAAAAAGGAGAAGAATTCTTCATTCTTCATTCTTCATTCTTCATTTTTTTGTACCTTTGCATCTAAGCGACTAAAAATCATAAACACTAACTAACCTATAACAAAGAAATCTATGAAAGTTTATCAGACCAGTGAAATCAAGAACATTGCACTCCTTGGCAATGACGGCTCGGGTAAGACCACCCTCACTGAGGCTCTCCTCTATGAGGCTGGTATCATCAATCGTCGTGGACGTATTACTCAGAAGAATACCGTTTCCGACTATTTCCCTGTAGAACATGAGTATGGTTATTCTGTTTTCTCAACCGTATTCCATGTTGAGTGGAACAACAAGAAACTTAATATTATAGACTGTCCAGGTTCTGACGACTTCGTGGGTGCAGCTCTGACAGCCCTTGAGGTTACTGACACCTGTGTGTTGCTCATCAATGGTCAGGTTGGCCCTGAGGTTGGCACACAGAACCACTTCCGCTATACTGAGAAACTCAAGAAGCCAGTAATATTCCTCGTAAACCAGCTCGATGCTGAGAAGTGTGACTATCACACCACACTCGAGCGCCTGCAGGAGATTTACGGCTCAAAGGTTACACCTATACAGTATCCTCTCAATGAAGGACCAAACTTCAATTCTCTCATTGATGTCCTGTTGATGAAGAAATACTCTTGGGGACCTGATGGTGGAGCTCCTACCATTGAGGATATTCCTGCTGAGGAGATGGATAAGGCTATGGAACTTCACAAGGCTCTCGTTGAGGCTGCTGCTGAGAATGACGAGGGACTGATGGAGAAGTTCTTTGAGACTGAAACTCTTACTGAGGACGAGCTTCGTGAGGGTATCCGCAAGGGACTCATCACTCGCAGCATCTTCCCTGTATTCTGCGTTTGTGCAGGCAAGGATATGGGTGTTCGCCGTCTGATGGAGTTCCTGGGCAATGTGGTTCCTCACGTTGACGAGATGCCTAAGGTGCACAACACTCGTGGCGAGGAGGTTGCCATTGATGCTAACGGACCAGAGTCAGTATATTTCTTCAAGACTGGTGTTGAGCCACACATTGGCGAGGTGCAGTATTTCAAGGTTATGAGTGGCAAGATTAAGTCTGGCGACGACCTTACCAATGCTGATCGTGGTTCAAAGGAAAGAATAGGACAGATATATGCCCCTGCTGGTGCTAACCGTATTCCTGTTGACGAGATGGTAGCAGGCGATATAGGTTGTACTGTTAAACTGAAAGATGTAAAGACAGGCAACACCCTCAATGGTAAGGATTGCGAAAACCGCTTCGACTTCGTGATTTATCCTAACCCTAAGTATTCTCGTGCTATCAAGGCTAAGAACGAGGCTGAGACAGAGAAGATGATGAGTGCCCTCACTCGTATGCGTCAGGAAGACCCAACATGGGTAGTGGAGCAGTCAAAGGAATTGCGCCAGACCATCGTTCGTGGTCAGGGTGAGTTCCACCTTCGCACACTCAAGTGGCGCCTTGAGAATATCGACAAGATTCAGGTAGAGTATCTGGAGCCTCGCATTCCTTATCGTGAGACTATCACCAAGAGTGCTCAGGCAGAGTATCGCCACAAGAAGCAGTCTGGTGGTGCAGGTCAGTTTGGTGAGGTACACCTTATCGTGGAGCCTTATGCTGACGGAATGCCTGACCCAACGACCTATAAGCTTAACGGTCAGGAGGTTAAGTGCAACATCAAGTCTCGTGAGGAGATAGACCTGGAGTGGGGTGGTAAGCTCGTATTCATCAACACCGTTGTTGGTGGTGCTATCGATATGCGCTTCATGCCAGCTATTCTCAAGGGTGTGATGGAGAAGATGGAGAGAGGACCACTCACTGGTTCTTATGCTCGTGATGTTCGTGTCATCGTCTATGACGGCAAGATGCACCCAGTTGACTCTAACGAGCTCTCATTCATGCTTGCAGCTCGTAATGCTTTCTCTGAGGCATTCCGCAATGCAGCACCTAAGATTCTTGAGCCTATCTACGACCTCGAGGTCTATGTGCCAGCTGATATGACTGGTGATGTGATGAGTGACCTTCAGGGTCGTCGTGCCCTCATCATGGGTATGGATATGGAGAATGGCTACCAGAAGCTGCAGGCTAAGATTCCTCTCAAGGAGCTCAGCAACTACAGCATCGCTCTCTCAAGTCTCACTGGTGGTAGAGCATCATTCAACACTAAGTTTGCTTCTTACGAACTTCTTCCTAACGAGCTTCAGCAGCAACTCATAGCTGAGAATGCTCAGAAGGATGAGGAATAAGAGTAAAGTATAAAGTATAAAGTCTCCTTGCAAAAGTAGCATTTTCTTTTTGCAAGGGGATTTTTGTTGTATAAAACAAAAGAAATCAAAAAAAATATATTAACTTTGCAGTGAGAAATCAAAAAAACAGTTATGAATTACGGCTATATCAAGGTTGCAGCTGCTATTTCTAATGTAAAGGTGGCTGACTGTGCTTTTAACGTGCAGGAGATGGAGCAGATGATAGTGCGCGCTGAGGGTCAGGGCGTAGAAATCATAGTGTTCCCAGAACTCTCTGTCACAGGCTATTCATGTCAGGATTTGTTCAGACAACAGCTGTTGCTCGATGCTGCTGAACAGTCAATAATGATGTTGCTCGACTTCACTCGCCAGTTAGATATCATCAGCATCGTGGGTGCACCAGTCATGGTGTCAGGTCTGTTGCTGAATTGTGCTGTGGTGATACAGAAGGGAGCTATTCTCGCTATCATTCCTAAGACCTACCTGCCAAACTATAACGAGTTTTATGAGAAGAGGTGGTTTGCCTCTGCTCAGGACCTCCACGAGACGGAGATACTCTTTGCTGGAAGCCGTATCGTGGTTTCTCCTCAGCCTACCATCTTCAAGACCAGCACAGGAGCCCTCTTTGGTGTGGAACTGTGTGAGGATGTTTGGGCTCCAGAACCACCATCAACACGTCTCACTCTGGCTGGTGCCGATATCATCTTCAACCTCAGCGCCAGCGACGAACTCATTGGCAAGAATACCTACCTTCGCCAGTTGCTCGCCCAGCAGAGTGCCAGAACTATGGCTGGATATGTGTATGCTGGTTGTGGTTTTGGTGAGAGCACTCAGGATGTGGTCTATGGTGGCAATGCCTATATCTATGAGAATGGCAAGTGCCTTGCTGAGAGCGAGCGATTCAGTTTCGAGTCACAGCTGGTTATCTCACAGATAGATTACGAGAAACTGCGCTCTGACCGTAGAAACAATACCACCTTTGTCAATGCACAGAGGAATGTCAACAACAAACTCAACCATGAGTCTTTTGTCCGCTTTATCGATTGCCAGTCTATCAACCCTAAGGACTTCACACTGCTGAGAAAGGTTAACCCTACACCATTCATTCCAGAGTCAGAGGATATGCAGGCATCATGCGAAGAGATATTCAATATTCAGGTGGCTGGTCTTGCCAAGCGACTGGTGCATACTGGTTGCAAAACTGTTGTCATTGGCATCAGTGGTGGTTTGGATTCCACCCTTGCCCTGCTTGTCTGTGTCAAGACATTCGACAAACTCAAGATGCCTCGCACAGGTATCGTGGGAGTCACCATGCCAGGCTTTGGTACTACAGACCGTACTTACTCCAATGCTATGAGTCTGATGAAGTCTCTTGGCATCACCATTCGCGAGATAAGTATCAAGGAGGCTTGCATCCAGCACTTTAAGGATATCAACCACGATATCGATGTGCATGATGTGACCTATGAGAATGGTCAGGCTCGCGAGCGCACACAGATACTCATGGACCTCAGCAACCAGCTCAATGGTATGGTGATAGGTACAGGTGATTTGTCTGAACTCGCTCTTGGCTGGGCTACATATAATGGCGACCACATGTCTATGTATGGTGTCAATGTCTCTATTCCTAAGACCCTCATAAGGTATATTGTGACCTATGTGGCTGATAGTGGTGTTGACCCAGCAAGCCGACTCACTCTGCTCGACATCATAGATACCCCAATCTCTCCAGAACTCATCCCTGCTGATGAAAATGGTGACATAGTGCAGAAGACAGAAGACCTGGTTGGTCCTTACATTCTGCATGATTTCTTCCTTTATTATGTACTCCGTCATGGCTTCAAACCTTCTAAGATACTGATGCTCGCCAAACATGCCTTTGCCAATGGCGAACAGTATAAGTATGATGACGAGACCATCGTCAAGTGGCTCAAGACATTCATCCGTCGCTTCTTCTCACAACAGTTTAAGCGCTCTTGTCTGCCTGACGGTCCTAAGGTGGGTTCTGTATCACTCTCACCTCGTGGCGACTGGCGTATGCCAAGTGATGCCTCATCCAAAATGTGGCTGGAAGAGCTTGAAACCCTTTGACCCTTTGAACCCCTTGAACCCTTTGAACTATTGAACCCTTGAAACTCTTTCCTTGTGCAAAAATAAATCTTGGACTGAACGTAGTAAGCAAGCGTCCTGATGGTTATCACGACCTCGAGACGGTGTTCTATCCTGTTGACATCCATGATGAGATGGATGTCACCTTGTCTGATACTCCAGGTTGCCAGCTCGAAGTGTTGGGTTGTGCCGAACTGTGTCCACCTGAGAAGAATCTGGTGGTAAAGGCTTATAACCTCATAAGCCAGCATTATCAGTTGCCAGGCATAAAGGTGACACTGACCAAGAATCTTCCCTCGCAGGCTGGAATGGGTGGAGGAAGCAGCGACGGAGCCTACATGATACGAGCCATCAACGAGTTGTGCTCACTCGGTATGTCAACAGAAGATATGCAGGACTTCGCCATCCAGTTAGGTGCTGACTGTCCTTTCTTCATCACCTCCCAAACGGCTTATGCAGAGGGAAAGGGAGAGGTGTTGACACCTTTCGCCTCTAATGACTCAGTGCTCAAGGACGAATATTTCCTTGTGCTGATAAAGCCAGATGTAGCAGTAAGCACCAAGGAGGCTTATGCAGGTATCAATCCTCATGCTCCAAAGTTTAACTGTAAGGACATAGTGCAGAACACCCCCATAACCCAGTGGCGCGATACCCTTCACAATGACTTCGAGGACAGCATATTCCTCAAGCTCCCTATCCTTGGCGAGGTAAAGCAGGCATTATATGACAGTGGTGCTGTCTATGCCTCAATGTCTGGTTCAGGAAGCACAATATACGGAATCTTCCCTAATAGCACAAACGAAATCGAACTAAAAGAAAATAGCAAAATAACGCAATATGCCAGCAAATACTACTTCAAGATCCTCAAGAAGAAATAATAGTTCAGCTCCTGTCGATACCTCTATGGGACACCTGCCTCCACAGTCTGTCGATATAGAGAAGGTTGTGCTCGGAGCCCTGATGATAGATAAGGATGCCTTCACCGTTGTGAGTGAACTGTTGCATCCTGAGACCTTCTATGACCCTCGTCATCAGAAGATATATAATGCCATACTCACTCTCAGTATGAGAGAACAACCTGTTGACATCATGACCGTGTGTCAGGAGTTGAAGCAGGAAGGCACCTTCGACCAGGTTGGAGGCAGTGCCTATATCGTTGAGTTGTCTAACACTGTTGCATCATCAGCCAACATAGAGTTTCACTCTCACATCCTGGCTCAGAAGTATGTAGCTCGCCAACTTATCTCATACGCCTCAGGCATAGAGACCAAAGCTTTTGACGAGGGACAGGACATCGACGAACTGATGCAGGAGGCTGAGGGCAAACTCTTCGAGCTGTCTCAGAAGAATATGCGTCAGGACTATGTTCAGATTGACGAGGTGGTTCAGCAGGCTCGTGTGATATTAGAGAAAGCGGCAAGCAACTCTGGTGGTATCACTGGTCTGTCAACTGGCTATACAGGACTTGACGATGTAACCTCAGGTTGGCAAGACTCTGACCTTATCATCATCGCTGGTCGTCCTGCCATGGGTAAGACTTCTTTCGCTCTCTCCCTTGCCAAGAATATAGCTATTGACAATAAGGAACCTGTAGCATTCTTCTCTCTTGAGATGAATAATGTGCAGCTTGTCAACCGTCTTATCTCTAATGTGTGCTCTGTGCCTGGTTCCAAAATCCTTAATGGTCAGTTGAGTCAGGATGAGTGGTCACGTTTCGACAACAACATAGGCAAGATGCAAGGCGCTCCTCTTTATATTGACGATACACCAGGTTTGTCTGTCTTTGAATTACGAACCAAGGCTCGTCGCCTGGTTAAGGAGAAGCAGGTCAAGCTCATCATGATTGACTACCTCCAGCTGATGAATGCTAACGGCATGAAGTTCAACTCCCGTCAGGAAGAGGTGTCAACTATCTCTCGTTCTCTGAAGGGTCTTGCCAAGGAGCTTAACATCCCAATCATAGCCCTCTCACAGCTCTCGCGTGATGTGGAGAAGCGTCAGGGCTCTGGTGCAGGAACAGCCAATAGTGCCCGTCCTCAGTTGAGTGACCTGCGTGAGTCTGGTGCCATAGAGCAGGATGCCGATATGGTACTCTTTGTGCATCGTCCTGAATATTATGGTTTGGATATGGACTCTGAGGGCAACTCACTGAAGGGTATGGCACAGATTATTATAGCTAAACACCGTAAGGGTGCCACCAAGGATGTAACCCTTTCATTCAAAGGCGAATACACCCGCTTTGCTAATCCTGACGAGTATGACCCTTATGCTAATTCTGATGGTGGCAATATAAGGAGTTCATCACTCAACACCTCTTTTGGTGCGGATGATGACCCACTTGCTGGTGGTCATATATCTAATGACGATGTACCTTATTAAATACGAATAGTGAATGAAGGTACTATATAGTAAATATGACAAGACACAGATAGGGTCATTGCCTCGTATCGTCTTTCCTGGTCGCAAGATTGTCATAATAACAGAGGATGAAGCAAGGAAGGCTGTCGATTATCTGTTGCAGCAAGACCTCTTAGGTTTCGACACTGAAACTCGTCCTGTCTTCAAAAAAGGACGAACCAATAAGGTGGCTCTGTTGCAGGTAAGCACTCACGACACCTGTTTTCTCTTTCGTCTAAACAGGATTGGACTCTGTGCGCCAGTCATAGAACTCCTTGAGTCAACCAAGGTGAAGAAGATAGGGCTCTCCTGGCATGATGACCTCATGATGCTCCACAAGAGAGGTGAGTTCACTCCTGGTGGCTTTATAGACTTGCAGGACCACATGGCTGAACTTGGCATCAAGGATATGAGTCTTGCCAAACTCTATGCCAACTTCTTTGGCGAACGTATCTCAAAGCGTGAACAGCTCTCTAACTGGGAAGCCGATGTGCTCTCTGAGAAACAGCAGAACTATGCTGCCACAGATGCCTGGGCTTGCATCCGTCTTTATGAGGAATACATCCGACTCAAAGAAACTCAGGACTACCAGCTCATCGTGGTACCTGAGCCAGAACCAGAGCCAACCATTACAGAATAGCCACTGTTGGGGTTTCGTCATGAACCTCTCTTTAACCAACGAACCAATGAAACAGATATATCTAAAAAAAGGCAAAGAAGAAAGTATCATGCGTTTTCATCCATGGGTGTTCTCTGGTGCCATACAGAGCATGGATGAAGGCATTAGTGAGGGCGACATTGTTGATGTGATATCCTACAATGGTGCTCTTGTTGGTCGTGGACATTTCCAGATAGGTTCCATAGCCGTTCGCATCCTCACCTTTACTGATGAGACCATCGACGAGAGGTTCTGGAACAAACGTCTCTCCGTAGCCCTGAAGATGCGTCAGGATATTGGTATAGCCGATAATCCTGACAACAACACCTATCGTCTGGTGCATGGCGAGGGCGACAACCTCCCAGGTCTTGTCATCGACTGCTATGGCGATACAGCTGTCATGCAGGCTCACTCAGTAGGTATGCACATGTGTAAAGACGTTATTGTCAAGGAACTGGTCAAGGTTATGGGCTCTCGCATCAAGAATGTGTATTATAAGAGTGAGACAACCCTTCCTTTCAAGGCTGACCTCAGTCAGGAGAACACCTTC
>JAEEVS010000013.1:0-53738 GCA_016290975.1 Prevotella sp.
CAGTATGATGTGGTGCATGTGCGTAGCATCTGGGTGAAGGCAGCAGAACGAGGAGACAGTCAGCCATTGAGAGACTATATGAACAGCTGTGTGCTTAAGGCTCGCAAGGGTGTGGTGATGGTGTCTCCATTCATTTCTCCAGACGAGAAGCGTGTGCAGAAGGTTCTTTTGGAAGAGAAACTTTCCTTTATTCTTTTGGCTGATAATGGCTTTCGCGATTATTATAAGCCGACAGATGCTCTCTTTGAAGCCTGTGCTGAAGGTAGAGTGCTGATATTAAGTCCTTGGCAGTATGATGCAGACAAGCGCCATATTACGCGTAACGATTGCGTAGCCCTGAACGAGATGGCTGAAAGTTTTTTACAGTATTAGGCATTCTCTATGCGGAGCAAAGTGTTATGGGCTGAGTGTCGCAGACCTATGGGGAGATTGGAGTTATTGATGGTGTTGTTGGCTTGGAGGATTATCTGTTGCTTCTCTTCAGGAGAGAGGTTGCTAAGTGAGCCAAGGATGCAATAGCCATAGAGTTGGGGCATCATGTCTGCTGAGGTGATGAGGCGCAAAGCGAGGGACTTGGCATAGGGGAGTTGGCTGAACAGCTGTTTGGAGGCTATCTCGGCTATTTCCTGGGTGGGTGTTTCGCTAATCCATTTCATGGCGAGGTCTTCAGAGAAGTCGCCTACTGGCATGAGGATGGTGGCGAGTATCTTGCATTCCCTGATATTATCTGCCCACAAGAGGGTGGCGAGTTCGAGCGAAGGCTCATATTGGCTCGCCATTTCCCTTAGGTGCAACAGGTTGGCTCCCCAGTTGAGGTGATAGTCCATACCCTTATCGCGAAGCGACAGGGCTGTCACTCCGTTCATCAGCAATCGCAGGGACTGCTTGATGTCTTTATGAAGACTGGAAGGATTCAAGAGCTCAAAAATTAAAAGACAACTTGGACAACCAAGACAACATTATATAATCCAATCTTCAACTGAATAATCCCTTGAATAACGGAGCATCTGCTCAGTGTAGGATTCTGAGAAGTCGAGCAGAACGTCAGTTATCTCGCCATCAGAGCCATAGACAGGAGTCATCTTAGGGTTGAGGAATCCTTTGTATGGAGCTATGTTGAGCTTCTCATAACGAGAGAGCACTTCCTTGTGCAGGTCTGGATTTATCTTTACTGCATAGGTCTCCACCAAGTGTTGGGCAGCTTCGTAGTCACCCTCGCTCTTTATGCGCTGAATCTCAGCCAGCAGACGGGCAAAGAGTTGGCGAAGGGCTGGGTAGTCATTTATCTTGATATAGCGCTTGCCTTCTCGCTCCACCATCCCGATGGCACCATCAGAATGCTCATAACACCAATTGGCTATCAGGGCGCGATTGCGCATGTGTGCCTCCTCAATGTTGTCGCCAAACTTAATGCGAACATTCTGGGTCATCATACCATTCATGATGTAGGTGTAGTAATTAGACTTATAAGCCTCCTCATCAGGCGTCAAGCCCAGTTCTACGAGTTTTTTGTCAGCTATATAATACAGACCAAACAAATCGGCACGAGCCTCCTCGATGGTGTTACCATAAGCCTTGAGGGCATCAGGGCTGACACCAGGCAGGAGCTGACCTGAGCCGTGTCCGAGGCATTCGTGCAGGTCAGTATGCAGGTCGTCGCAGGTGTCGCCATATTTTCTTATCATCTTGACTGTTGTCTCATCAATAGCAAACTCTTCAAGAAAACCGCTGCCCTTAGCAGCCTTGTTGTAGGCAGAGGTAAAATTGGTTATGGTGACAGACTTAGAACCATGCTGAGCCCTTATCCAGTCGGCATTAGGCAGGTTGATGCCTATAGCTGTGGATGGATACTCGTCTCCACCAAGCATAGCACCACAGATGGCATTGGCAACAACACCCTTAACATGAGGTTTGCGGAAACGAGGGTCAACAGGCGAGTGGTCCTCAAACCACTGGGCATTCTGGCTTATGGTCTGAGTGCGCTTGCAAGCCTCGAGATCCTTATATTCCACTATGCCTTCCCAAGAGCCCTTGAACCCCAGAGGGTCGCCATAAACCTCAATGAAGCCGTTGATGAAATCTATGCGTCCGTCGAGTTCCTTCAGCCACTCGATAGAATACTCGTCAAAGGTCTTGAGATTGCCTGTGGTGTAGTAGTCTATAAGCAGGCGGATGACTTTCTTTTGTTGCTCATTTTCTGCATAATCGCAGGCTTTGTTCAAGAAGAAGATAATCTTCTCGATTGTCTTGCCATACTTGCCGTTAAGAGCCCATGTTTCTTCCTTCAACTCGCCATTTTCCTTTATAAGAGTGGAGTTGAGACCATAGGAAGGAGGAGTAGGGTCATTGCCTTTCTTTGAGGCATAGAAATCCTCTACCTCCTGTTGGGTAACACCCTGATAGAAGTTGCAGGCTGAAGTCTTAATCAAATCTACACCCTTAGCCTTGTTCACTCGCTTGGGGAGTATGGTATCGTCGAATATCACAGGACAGAGGACGGCAAGCAGTTTCTCAGCCTCCATAGGCAGAGCCTCAGCAGGTGTATCCTTGACTATCTGCTCAAAGAACGACTGGCTGAAGGCAGGTTTGAACTTATTGCAGCCATAGTGGTGGTGAATGCCGTTAGAGAACCACACTCGCTTCAGGTATTCGATGAAAGCCTTATCGTCGTTGGTGAGTTGGTCCTTTATCTGCTCAAGATGTTTTTCGTCCCTATACCTTTTTATATATATAGCCTCGAGGGTCTTTCTTATTAGCAGGTTGTATCGTCCCCACTGGTCGTAGATGATGTCTCGTCCCCAGAGGGTAGCCTCGGCAAGGTAATAGATGTATGTCTTCTGCTTGGGGGTAAGTGCCTCAAAACCAGGAAGCTGATACCTGAGCATCTGCAGGTCGGCAAAGCGTTCTCCTGAATACTGAAAATCTTCTTGTCTCATTTATTTGTTGTTTTTAATGTTCGCTAATGGTGTGGTGCCATAAACCTTCTTATGTTGTCTGTAGAAGGTAGAAGGGCAGGAAAAACCTGCAAGGAGCGAGATCTGCTCAATGGAGAGTTCTTCACTATTGTTTTTAATTACGTCGAGCGCAAAGTTGAGTCTTAATCCGTTTACGTAGTCGAGAAACGACATTCCCAACTCCTTATTTAATATAGTAGAGAGAGTGGAGCGTGAAATGCCTACCTCTTTTGCTATCTGTGTAAGACTGAGTCTGTTATCCCTATACATCTTTCTCTTTTCCACCAATTCCCTTACTTGGGCTGTCACTTCTGCGTTGTCAATAGGCTGGTATCTCATAATGAAAGCGTCTTTTGACCTGTTGGTGAAATAATGATGTTAATCATGTAGTTGGTGTTAGAGTCGGGAATGGTGAGAATGGCAACGAAGGTCACTCCATCCTTATTTGCTCCTTTTATGGTAATATCTGAAAGGATAGCCTGCTCCAGATAGTTGTCAGGCACCAAGCCCTTGAAATCTGCCTTAGTGATATTCTGTCCGAAAATTCTCTTGTGACCTGCATAGAGGGCTATATGCACGATATTGTCATAATATATCTGCTCTACACTCAGTCCGTCAACGTTCTTAGACTGTATGTAAACCTTGAATGAGGTAGGGTTTACCTTCTTGTAGGCATGATAGCGCTTGTCGCCAAAGGTCAGTACGGTATCCTTCTTAATCACCTTGCCCTGATTAGGGGCCTCAGCCTCTTCAGGGGTAGGAGCGATGCTGCCTGCTGGGGTGTTGTTCTTGATAAGCTCGATCTCGTCGCCTGTTTCGTCGATAAACACGAGAGATTCTTCAGTGAGTTCCTTAATAGGATACTTCACCATATTGTGATACTTAATAAATAAGGTGTCCTTGTAGATATAGAAGAATGCTGGTTCGCTTAGCGTATCATTATGATATATGGTGTCATTCTTTACAGAAAAGATGATATTGCCCTCCAATTCGTCTGTCCATACGCCTTGCATGGTCTTCTTGGCTGCTTTATCCTCGTCTAATGTGGTAGTGCTGTTCTTCTTGCTGCATGCTGATAGTAATAACGTAACTATCAGTAATCCAAGTATTAGAGGGATATTGTTATTGTATTTGATAAACGTTTTCATCTTTTTTGGGGCTTTATACGGACAAATTTACAACATTTTTTTTAATGTGCAAAGGTTTAAGATTTTTTTTTACATTTATATCACGTAATGCTTGTGAGAAATGTATTTTTTTATTAACTTTGCAAGCAATTCATACAAGAAATGCTAACTTAAATGATAGAATTAACTCGACATATCGAAATCCTTCTGCTTGATAATGACTGCGTTATCGTTCCAGACTTTGGTGGATTCATGGCTCATTATGTGCATGCAGAATATTCTGAAGAGGAGGGAATGTTTTATCAGCCTCAGCGCACAATAGGTTTCAACCCCCAGCTGAGGTTGAATGATTCTCTGCTCGCGCAGTCTTATGTTGAGGCTTATGACGTCAGCTATCCTGAGGCAATACGCATGATAGCCTCTGACGTTGAAGAGGTAAGGCAGACGCTTACTATCGAGGGTAAGTATGAATTTCACGGTATAGGAACACTCAGATACACATCAGATGAGAAGTATGACTTTGAGCCTTGCATGGCAGGTTTGCTTACTCCTTATTTATATGCGCTGAGTTCATACAGCATGGATCGTATCAGCAGAAAGCCTGAAACCATAGCTGTTCCTATAAGCGGTGGATATGCTGAGACTAAATTTGCAGAGCCAGAGCTTGATTTTGCTAAGACAGAGACAACTATTGACCACGATTCACGTAAGATAAGCATTAGTGTCAATGCTGTGCGCAACGTGCTGGTTGCTGCCATGATGCTGTTGCTGTTTGTATTCTCAAGCATTCCGCTCGGCATAGGCAGTAGCGACGTTCAGCAATGCTCTGTGGTTGATGCGGGAATAGTTTCGACCCTTGTAAAACAAAATAAGACAGCATGTATGCAGGTAAATAATGTATGTACAGTTCCTGTGGCAGCTGAGACTGCGAAGGCTAAACCAAATGCTGTGGCTAAGCAGGCAGAGCCAGTAAAGACAAATTTCTTCACTATTGTGCTTGCCAGCAAGGTGGGCAAAAAGGGTGCTGAGGAGTTCGTGAATAAGCTCAAGGCTGCAGGCTACATCAAGGCTGAGGTGCTTGAGAAGGGTTCGCAGAGAAAGGTTGTCTTTGGACATTACGATACAGAAGCTTCTGCCAATGCGGCTTTATATAAGTTGAGAAATGCCGACCGTCAGTTTGGCGAGGCATGGATTGCCAAGATATGAAAAGAGTACGTTGCCCTAAATGTGACAACTTCATCACCTTTGATGAAACAAGGTATCACGCAGGACAGTCACTTGTTTTCCAGTGTCCTGACTGTGGTAAGGAGTTTGGAATACGCATAGGCGTTTCCAAACTACGCAACCAGCAGAAGGACGAAAACCCAACGTCGGAAGAAGCAGACCAGGGTGTAGGCACCATAGTGGTGATAGAGAATGTGTTTCACTATAAACAGGTGTTGCCACTCAAGATGGGCGATAACATAATTGGCAGATACATGAAGGGTTCGAAGTGTAATACACCAATCGAGACCAACGACCCGTCGATAGATATGAACCATTGTGTAATCAACGTGTCAAGAGACAAGCAGGGTAAACTGAAATATGTGCTCAGAGACGGTCCCAGTTATACTGGCACATTCGTTGATAATCAGATACTTGGCGACAGAGAGAAGCGTGTAATATATAATGACACACTCTTCACCATTGGCGCCACATCAATAATACTCAAAACACCAGCGCAAGACTAATAACTATGAATTCAATTGACTCCATTCTTTCAGCTATAAGTGATTTCCTGTGGGGCTATCCTATGATAATACTGTTGGTTGGTACGCATATTTTGCTTACCATCCGACTGAAGTTCCCACAACGTAAAATCTTTACAGCCATAAAACTCTCTCTTGCTAAGGATAAAGACGGCAAGGGTGATGTGAGTCAGTTTGGTGCTCTGGCAACAGCTCTCGCGGCTACCATTGGTACTGGTAACATCATAGGTGTGGGAACAGCCATAGCGCTGGGCGGTCCAGGTGCCGTGTTGTGGTGCTGGCTCACTGGTGTCTTCGGTATTGCTACGAAATATGGCGAAGGACTGCTTGCCGTGAAATATCGCAAGACATCCAAGAAAGGATATATGATAGGCGGTCCGATGTATGCCCTTGAATATGGTTTGCATGCTAAGTGGGCAGGTGTGCTCTTCGCCTTGTTTACGGCTATTGCTGCATTCGGCATAGGTAGTACTGTTCAGGCAAATGCTATTTCGAATCTTGCCAACGAGGTGATGGGCATTGATACATGGATTACAGGTATTGTGGTAACGGTACTTGTGGCACTTGTCATAATAGGTGGTATAAAGAGTATAGCTAAGGTGTGTACAGCCTTGGTGCCTTTCATGGCTGTGCTTTATGTTATTGGCTGTATAGTGCTGTTGTGCATGAATGCCGATCATGTTATGCCTGCCATAAAACTCATCTGTCTCTCAGCATTTGACCCTGACGCCGTAGGCGGAGGAGTAGCAGGTGGAGGAGTGATGATAGCAGCCCACTATGGTATTGCTCGAGGACTGTTCTCTAACGAGTCAGGTCTGGGTTCGGCGCCCCTCGTAGCTGCTGCTGCGAAAACTAAGAATCCTGTGCGTCAGGCACTGGTCAGTGCAAGCGGTACATTCTGGGATACAGTTGTGATATGTGCTATGACTGGTATCGTGATAGTCAGTAGCATATTGAGTTTTTCTGATGTTCAGGTATTCCATACCCATACGCTTGGCAAGGTGTTTGCGCATGTTCTTGAACTGAAATCACAACACATGAATGGTGGTACGCTTACAAAACTGGCATTCTCACTTATTCCGTCAATAGGCGAACCGCTCTTGATGTTCGGACTTTTTACTTTTGCCTTTACCACCATTCTCGGATGGAGCATCTATGCCCAGAGAGCTGTGGAGTATCTGTTTGGTCCAAAGGCTGTTAAGGCTTATATGTGGATGTTTCTCTGTGCAGTGCTTGTGGGTTCGGTAGTCAACCTCAACACCGTTTGGACAATGGCTGACATCTTTAATGCCCTAATGGCTATTCCTAACCTCATGGCTCTTATTCTGCTTAGCAACGTGATAGTTAAGGATACGAACAAATATCTGTGGGGTGGGCGATTGGACGAAGAAGAAAAGATCTAAATCTGTGACTGCATAAAAAAGCAGAAGAAAAACTTTCATATTCAAATATTTTTTATTAACTTTGCACAAATTTAGTTCGTTATAAAAAATATCTGAATATGAACATAGGTATTACATTGATGATTGTAGGAATGGTAACGGTATTCTCAGTATTGGTTATCATTATTATGCTGAGCAACCTGCTTATAAAGATTGTAAACAGGGTTGCCCCAGAAGAGAGTGAGAAAACCGCTAAGGCAATTACCAAAGTGGTGCCTATTGCTCCTGACGTAGTGGAAGCCATTAACCAGGCTGTTGCCAAGATAACAGGCGGTAAAGGTACAGTTGCAGAGATAAAGAGACTGTAAGGAAAATCAGGATTAGTAATTAAGGTAAAAAGTAAAATACAACAATAAAACATCAATGGCAAAAGAAATTAAGTTCAGTCTGGTTTTTCGCGATATGTGGCAGAGTGCTGGTAAGTATCAGCCACGTGTTGACCAGTTGGTGAAGGTTGCTCCTGCGATTATAAAGATGGGATGCTTTGACCGTGTAGAGACTAACGGTGGTGGTTTTGAGCAGGTTAACCTGCTTTATGGTGAAAATCCTAATAAGGCAGTTCGCGAGTGGACGAAGCCTTTCCATGAGGCAGGCATTCAGACACACATGCTTGATCGTGCGCTGAATGGACTGCGCATGAGTCCATGTCCTAAGGACCTGCGTAAACTCTTCTACAAGGTAAAGAAGGCTCAGGGTACTGACATCACACGTATATTCTGCGGACTCAATGACCCACGTAATGTGATTCCATCTATACAATACGCTAAGGATGCAGGCATGATAGCACAGGCTGCTCTATGTATTACCCATTCGCCAATACATACGGTAGAATACTACGTAAACCTTGCCAAGACATTTATTGATGCTGGTGCTGACGAGATATGTCTGAAAGATATGGCTGGTATAGGTAGACCGGAGTCGCTGGGTAAGATAGTTGCTGGCATCAAGGCATACAAGAAGGATATTGTGATACAGTATCACTCACACGCTGGTCCAGGCTTCAACATGGCTTCTATACTTGAAGTGGCTCGTGGCGGTTGTGATTATATTGATACAGCTGTATCACCTTTGTCATGGGGTACTGGTCACGCAGATATTATCGCCGTACAGGAGATGCTGAAGGATGCTGGATTCAAGGTTAAAGAGATAAATATGGCTGCATACATGGAGGTACGCACCCAGATTCAGGAGATGATGGATGACTTCCTGGGCTACTACATACCAAAGCTCAATCACCTCAATAACTCACTCCTCATTAAGCCAGGACTGCCAGGAGGCATGATGGGTTCGCTGATGACAGACCTTGAGGATAACCTCCGTTCACTTAACAAGTGGAAGGTAAAGAATAACCAGCCAGAGCTTACCACCGACGAACTGCTGATAAAGCTCTTCGACGAGGTGGCTTACGTATGGCCAAAGGTGGGTTATCCATGTCTCGTTACTCCATTCTCACAATACGTGAAGAACCTTGCGTTGATGAACGTGATACAGATGGAGAAGGGTAAGGAGCGCTGGTCTATGATAGCTGAGAATATATGGGATATGATTCTTGGCAAGAGTGGCAAGTTGCCTGGAGAGGTTGACCAGCTGTTTAAGGATATGGCGAAGAAAGAGGGACGTAAGTTCCTTACTACAGACCCACAGGATAACTATCCAGATGAGCTTGAGACATACCGCTTGAAGATGAAACAGGCAGGATGGGAAAAAGGCGAGGACGACGAAGAACTCTTCGAGTATGCTATGCACCCACAGCAGTATGAGGCTTACAAGAGTGGAGCGGCTAAGACTGCATTCGAAAAAGACCTGGCTGAACGCAAGGAGAAGAAAAAGGTACATGTTCACGGTGCAGAAAACGTGAAGAAGCAGTTGCCTAATCAGGTTACGGTAAATGTGAATGGTAAGAACTACCTCGTAAATATTTCATACGATGGTTCTACGCCAGCTTCATCAGCTACACCAGGTGTTGCCGCTGCTGCACCAGCAGCTACACCAGCACCAGCAAAGGGTGAGGGTATAGAAATTCTTGCACCATTGGAGGGTAAGGCTTATCTTGTACAGTCATCATCTGAAACACCAAAGAAGGTAGGTGATCACGTGGAGGAAGGTGAGGTAATATGCTATATCGAGGCTATGAAGGTATTTAATCGCATCAAGGCTGAGAAGAGTGGCACCATAACCTCTATCGCTTTCACATCAGGCGATTCTGTAGAAGAGGACGATGTGCTGATGACGATAGCTTAAGTATTAAAGTTCAAGAGATTAAAAGTACAAAAGTAGATTAATGGAAATCTTACAAAAAATATGGGAAATGACATCGTTCGCTCAAACGGGTGGCGACTGGTCGTTTCTTATTATGTTAGTAATAGCCTGCATATTGCTCTACCTCGGTATAGTAAAGAAATATGAGCCACTATTGCTGATACCTATAGGCATGGGTGTGCTTCTGGCAAACTTCCCTGGTGGTGGTATGGGTGTGGTTACAGTTACATCAGAAGGCTATATTCCACTTGCTGATGGCTCTTTCCTTACGGATGCTGCAGGTAACAAAGAGATAATATGGGATATGCCCCTGCACAAGATAGCGCATGAACTGGGCTTGATGAACTTCATATACTATATGTGCATTAAGACAGGTTTTATTCCACCTATTATATTTATGGGTGTTGGTGCGTTGACCGACTTCGGTCCTATGTTGCGTAACCTGAGACTGTCAATATTCGGTGCAGGAGCTCAGTTCGGTATTTTTGCCGTACTACTTTGCGCTTTGGCTATGGGATTCACACCACAGCAGGCTGCTTCACTCGGTATTATTGGTGGTGCTGATGGTCCTACGGCAATATTTACCACCATCAAACTTGCACCAGAACTGCTTGGTCCTATTGCTATTGCCGCATACAGCTATATGGCGCTTGTCCCAGTTATTATACCACTCGTGGTAAAGTGTCTGTGCTCTAAGAAAGAACTGATGATAAATATGAAGGAGCAGGATAAGAAGTATCCGAACAAGACGGAAATAAAGAACCTGCGTGTACTCAAGATTCTGTTCCCTATAACGGTAACAATAATAGTAGCTCTGCTTGTTCCAACAGCTGTAAGCCTTGTCGGTATGCTTATGTTTGGTAACTTGCTGAAAGAACTGGGTTCGATGACCAGCCGTTTGTTTGATACTGCTTCAAATGCTATCATGAATACTGCAACGATATTCCTTGGATTATCTGTTGGCGCAACAATGACGGCTGATGCTTTCCTTAACCTTCAGACCATAGGCATCGTGGTTGGTGGTTTCCTTGCTTTCGCTCTATCTATCTCAGCAGGTATCTGCATGGTAAAGATATTTAACCTCTTTACCAAGAAGAAGGTTAATCCGCTGATTGGTGCTACAGGTCTGTCAGCTGTGCCTATGGCATCACGCGTTGCTAATGAAATAGCTACAAAATATGACCCAAAGAATCACGTGCTCAACTATTGCATGGCATCTAATATCTCAGGTGTGATAGGTTCGGCTGTTGCTGCAGGTGTATTGATCTCATTCCTTCAGTAATCAGTTATTTGAGATAAAGAAAAAGATAACTCCCTTGCACTCATATGGTGCAAGGGAGTCTTTATTTTGGGAAAATAATTAAGCTGTTATTTATTCTCCATCCAACGGAATACTGCAGGTTGAACTACATAAGAGAGAACTACGGCAGAAATCATACCAACAAGTGTGGCGAAACCGACAGACTTGATGGCTGGATGATTAGCAAACAGCATTGAGGCCACCGTAACGATAAGGATGAATGCTGAGAAGAAAATAGCCGTCTTATGGTAAGCAAGCACATGGTTGTTGGTATTGTCTGCTATGAGACCATTCATGATGAATATAGAATAGTCAACACCTATACCGAATATAAATGTAGATATTATTATATTGATAAGGTTGAAGCGTACACCAAACATAGCCATAGCTCCAAGCACTATAAGCCATGAGAGAAGTATTGGCGCGAAACCTAACAAGGTGTGCTTGAGGTTGAAATGGAAAGAGAATAGCAGAACTACGAATACGAATGCCATACTTACCCATTGGAGGATATTGAAGTCGCTATTGAGGTCGTTAAGTCCATCAGTAGTGTAATAATAAGTGTCAAGAACCATCATGTTTGGTTCGTTGGCTATAGCATCGCAGATACGGTTGTAGTCTGTATCCTTACCACGTATTGAGTCATTAGCACAACGTACGGAAGTAAAGCATAGGTAATCGCCTGCAGCTGTTTGTTCCATAAGGGTTGACTGATAGCCTGCTGGAATGATGTCTGCCTCATAAAGCGGAGTGGGGGTGTAGTCGGCATCAACCAGATCGAAGAATGGTTGGAAACCGTCTGCCGTTAATCCAGCATTTGGTGCTGTAGTTGCAATAAGTGACTTCACTTTAGCAATTCTTTCTGGTGTCCAGTAAGCTTTCCATGCGTCTATACGCTCTTGTTGTACTTTAAGTGGTACAAAGATTACGTTTGTGTGAGTGTAGTCTTTTACCAATCCTATCTTTTGCAGTGAATCAAGTTTGGCAGAAAGAAGAGAGAAATTGTTGAGTGCCTCTTCCATCGTCTTTCCCTGAGTTGCAAAATATTTTGACTTATCTGCTGTATATGTCTTGTCGCGCAGAAGTGCCTCAGAATATTCTGTGTTATCAGAGAGGTAGCCGAGATTACCCATATCGGCATCAAAGTCTGTGCCCTTTACTATATAGAAAGCTATGCAAACAACTGTTATAATACCGATTACATAAAGTAGCGGTTTCTTGCGTTCAAAAGGATAGTTGTTGAGTTTGTCAATAAAGGCGAAGGCTTTTGCGTTTACTTTGTTTTCCTCCAGTACCATCAGGTGTGGTAGGTAAACTAAGGCAAATATCGTAGTTCCCACAATAGCAAATGCAGCAAAAAGTCCGAAGTCTTGCAAGAGGTCGGTCTTGATGAAGATAAGTCCCATGAAAGAACCAATAGTGGTGAGACAGCCAAGAAGTACGGGCTTGGTTTCGTCACGAAGTACAGCCTCGGGATCATCAACATATTTATAGTGTGTTAGAATATGAAGCACGTAGCTCATAGCTACACCAAGTACAATAGCTCCGATGCCGAGTGCAAGGAGTGAGAATTGTCCCTTGATGAAATACATCATGGAAAGTCCGAACAAGGCTCCAAAGGCAACAGGAAGTATGAGCAGAGGAATGGTATTCCAGTTGCGCATACATATAAATAAGACTACAAGCACGATAATAAGTGACCATGCTATAGTGGAGGTAAGGTCGCCTTTGATGGTAGATGAGTTATAATAGCCACTTGCGGGAGTACCGTGATAGCTAATCTTTACGTCGGGATGAGTCTTTTGAAACTTCTCAATAAGGTTGTTGAGGTTTATGAACAGTTGTGAACCCTGACCTGTGTTGGTAGCTGAGAAGGAAGGGGAGATAAAGGCAACACATACGGTTGAGTCGCGTACAAAAAAGTGGTCATTAATTGTTTTATAACTACCTCCAGTAGTCTGCATCATTGATTCCATCTGCTTCATCAGTACACTACGCATACCTATAGGGTCTGATTGTATAAGTTCAGGGAACATTTCGCCAAACTCTCCTTTGAGGTCTTTTGAGTTTTGTGCCATCTGCTTCTTCATGTGCTGAACAGTAAGCAGAGTGTCAAAAGCAGAATAAGCAGAAGTGTCAATATAAGACGGAAGATTCTCTTGCATAAAACTTATTCCATCAAGCATGATGTCTTCTGGGATGGAATAGAAGATGTCGCCGATTATTCTATTTGCTGTGTCAGTATCAGTAGCGAGTAGAGAATCAACAAAAGCATCACATACAGTGGTGAGATTGTTGACCACATCGTCATTCATGTCCTTCGGATTAATGGCATCGCCACTCTTTGTTCTTGCTTCAAACAAAAGGAAGGTCTTATCCTTGATACGAAGGTCTGCGAATGCCATCTTAGTAGTACCATCGGGATTCTTTGATGAAGGCATGAGTTTATTAAGGTCTTCCTCCAAGTGAATTTGACTTGAAAAGAAACCTACTATAACAAATAGCAAAACCATCGAGAGCCACATGAGCGCACGATGGTATTTGAAATAGTGATATATTTTTATGAATAATTCTGTCATAATTGTTTTTATGCAAGTGTTCCTTTGAATTCCATATAGCTTTGCTTGTCATCAGCGATTGTTGCCACTACTATATAAGAATCGTCTTTTGTGGTGGCATTAACTGAAATGGTTACTTCAGGACAAACCTTTGGAGTCGCAATAGCGGTAAGGCGACATTGCTTGATGGATTGAATACGAAGGTCGTGTCCTATGAGTTTTATGGCACATTCCTTGATGGTTTCTATATTGCATACACCTGGGCATACGGGGTCACCAGGAAAATGTCCGTCATAGACATTACAATCAGGAAGGATGGCAACCTTATAGGTTCCAGACATATCCTGTTTTTCTTCGCTTAATATCTTGTAAAAGTTGTTTTCTAAAAACATAATGCGTTATTGCTACAAGAGTTGTTTCTTCTTATGGCTTAACGAAAATCTTCATCTGTGTGTCAGCTATAGTGTCATCACCACACTTTGTTTCGCCACGAATGATGGTAATGCCCTCTACCTCTGGTCCCATAGTAATGGTTGTGGTGAGAATATCACCTACATTAGGACGCTTATAGAGATGAAAGTTTTTTACTTCACCAATGTATCCTACAGGAGGCTCAGTAGCTCCTGCCTCAAAAGCCCTATATCCAGCAAAAGCACTTGCAGATTGGGCTATGTGCTCAATAAGACCAGGTTCAGCCATAAGACCGTCTTCGTCAATAAAGAAATTGTCTTGACGAATTGTAAGCTGACAGGTAGCCTCATCTCCATTAACACACAACAGCTCGTCGACCATCATGATCGGCGAGCGTTGTGGTATAAGTTTTTTTATATCCATGATTAGAGGTGTGACTCAATATAGTCGTACAAATCCTTAAAGGTCTGGATTTTAGGAAGATCCTCTGCAGGAATCTTAATCTTGTAGGTGTACTGGATAAGTGCTACAAGATCAACGAGTGAAAGACTGTCGAGGGCAAGTGTGTTCTTAACATTAGCCTCAGGAGTGATGGCACTTTCTTCAACTTCAAACTCTTCAGCGAGTACAGAGTTGACTTTTGCAATAATTTCTTCGCGTGTCATAAAAATCTTTTTTTAATTATTAATTCTGTTTTTGTTTATTCTATAAATTATCCCTTAAAATCTTTGATAATAAGCGTAGAGTTAGTTCCACCAAAGCCGAATGAGTTACTAAGGAACATGTCAAAATTAGCAGAGATAGTTTCTGGAATGACATTAATGCATGAAGTCTCTTCATCAGGCTCAGTGAAATTGATATTTCCAGCAATGAAGTTGTTTTTCATCATGAGCATAGAATAAATTGTCTCAGCAGCACCGGCAGCCCACATCTCATGACCAGTTTGTGATTTTGTGGAGGTAACAGGCACTTTATAATCACCAAAGACCTGTGCAATAGCCATTGCTTCGCGACCGTCACCAGCGTGGGTAGATGTAGCGTGAGCATTAATGTAGCCAATCTGCTTAGGATCGATGCCACCATTCTTAAGAGCAAGTTCAAGAGAACGTGCAGGACCTGCGACATTTGGTGTAGAGATATGGTCACCATTACCTGAGAATCCCCAACCTACAACTTCAGCAAGGATTGGTGCACCACGCTTGATAGCATGCTCGTAACTTTCAAGTATAACTGTAGCAGCACCACCCCCAGGAACAAGTCCATCGCGTCCCTTGTCAAAAGGTCTTGATGCTTTGGTTGGTTCATCTTCACGTGTAGAGAATGCCTGTATACCATCAAATGATGCGACACAATACATATTTGCTTCTTGTGCTCCACCTGCAATAATGCAGTCAGAGAGTCCATTCTTGACAAGAAGATATGCATTACCTATTGCCAAAGAACTTGAAGCGCATGCAGCACTTGATGTGAGGTTGATACCACGCAGTTTGAAAAGACAGGCAAGATTCATAGTCACAGTAGAGTTCATAGACTGGAATATAGCACCTGAACCGCAAGCTGCTGTATCGCCAAACTCACGGAACTTGTCAAGTGCTCTCATTGTTGCCTCTGCTACAGAATCGTTACCATATATGATACCGACTTCGTTCTTGTCAAGGTAATCCTGGTCTATTTTAGCTGCTTCCAAAGCATCTTTGGTTGCCATATAAGCGTATTGAGCCTCCTCAGGCATGAATTGGCGCATGTTGCGTGGAACAAAAGGCTTGAGGTCTGGTTGCGGAACATCTGCACAAAGGGCTGAGCGGAAACCTGCATCTTTGCGTTCCTGTGAGAAGATTATACCACTCTTGCCTTCATACAAAGCCTGACGTACATCATCAAGAGTCTGTCCGAGACAAGACCAGATACCCATACCTGTAATTACAACTCTATTCATGTTCAATATATTTTTAGTATATTAATTATGTCCGTTTAAAATAATGTTCGCTAGTTTAAATGTCCTTTTGCCAACACCTGCGACGTTTTACCGTCTTGGGGTTCAGTGGCTTCCACTGAGAAAGTTCTCTTACGTTGGTGTCCAACTGTGGATTGGTCTCGCACCATTTAATTCCGAGTTTATGATATACTGGTATAAGATGGGCAAATATTGTGGCGTTAACACCCATGCCCTGCATGTCAGGTCTTATGCCTATAATCATCAGTTGCGCTTTGTCTTGTTTGCCAAGTTTTATGGCTTTAAGCAAATGTAACCATCCAAAGGGTAGGAGTTTACCATGTGTTTTTTTTATTCCATCTGAGAAATCTCGACATGTAACGGCTATTCCTACCAGTTCGCCTTTGTTATCTTCAACGATAGGTACCATATCCATATCTAAGAAAGGAAGAAAGCGTGCCAATACTTCTTCTGCCTGTTCTTCAGAGAATGGTGCGAACCCGTATAGTTGAGCAAAAGATTCGTTCAGTAGTTTGAATATCTTATGCGAATAACCCTGTGTGATTTCCTTTTTGGTCTTGCGCACTACATGCACGCCAAATTCCTGCTTAGAATAGTCTGCCACTCGTTGGAAGCGAGGAGGTATCTGCTCAGGAACCTCAAAACGTATCTGTAGCCAGTCTGCACCTTTCTTGAATCCGAGCTGCTCCATGTGACTCTTATAGTATGGGGGATTCCAAAACTCCATAAAGCATCCTGGCAAATCAAAGTCCTCAATGAGCATACCTTCTTTGTCAAAGTCTATAATGCCCATCGGTCCTTGAATTTCATTCATTCCGAATGATTTTCCCCATTCTGCTACTGTATCAAGTAGTGCTTTAGACACATCCAGGTCATCTATAAATTCAATATATGTAAACCTGACAATACGCTTATTCCAAGTGGAATTTGACTTGTGGCTTACTATGCCAGCTATTCTTCCCACGACCTCACCATCACGCATTGCAATGAATGGTTGAACGTCAGCGTAAGCCAAGTTGCGATTCTTTTTAGGATTAAAGAAGCCTTCAACGTCAGAGTCTAAATCTGGCACATAATTGTCATATTTTTGATATAAAGTGTGCGGGAACGAGATAAACATCTTCATCTCTTTCTTGCTTTGTACCTTTATGACTTTGATGCTGTTCATCGATTAATGCTCAAATTTTCTGCAAAGTTACTATATTTTTTTAACATACACAACTTTTGAATATAAAAACCTAAAAAACAGATACAAAAAAAATTGATTGTCTCACGACAACCAATCTTCGTTAACCTTAATAATCTAATACCATGAAAAACACGATGCAAATTTACTGTTTTTTTTTCTTTATGCAAGAGTTTTTGAAGGAAAAGAATATTTTAAACGAAGTTTTTTACATTAATTAAAGGTTTTGCCGTTCCATTTTACATTTCTTTGCAATGTGATAGCGTCAAACTTTTTCTTTTCTTCCGTAGTCACTAAAGGGGTGTTTAACTTTATAATAAGCTCGTCAGGAATGGTTGCTATTGATGCACTAATAAGGGAAAACTCTAGTAGTCGCATCATTTCTTTTTGTTCCAGTTCAGGTATGGAATCGGATTCCTGTATGAAATTAATATCGGAAAAATCCACCATTTTAATTTTTCTCCATTTATTGTCGATTATACAACATAGACTTTCTTGTAAAGGAGCTCCATAAGTTTTTATAAAGACAAACTTGTTGTCTTCAAGTTTTCCAAGCTCGATTGTATTACATTCTGATAACTGCAAAGTGAGAATAGAATCAGAGAGTCTTGTCAGTTTGATTTTACCTAAGTTGTTGCCGATTGTTGCCGTACTATCAGGTTCCATCTGCTTAAGTTCTACAAGTTCCTTGCGTTGTTTACTATCTATATAAGGTATAATACTATCAGGCATGTCTATAAACATGTCTGTTACTGTCTGTGCCTCTGCTTTTATAACAAAAAGGCTGAAAACTGCAAAGAATAAAAGCCTATACATTTTTATATTATATAAATGGTATGCTTATTTTTTTAGTAAACTATATGCTCCATATAATCCCAATTCACCAGACTTAGAGAAATCCCGTTTTGCTTCTATGCTATTCCCTTTTTTCATGTATGAGAGTCCTCTGTTGTAGTAGGCGTACGGCATTCTCGGAGATAATTGTATTACTTTATTGAATATTTCAATAGCCTTATCATAATCTCCCTTCCTTGCATTATATGTGCCATAACAATAGAGCACCATAGGATTATTGGGGGATATTTCAAGCAATTTAGTGAAATCATTTACCACGCCGAGATGTCGCATTTCTGCCTCTCGTGGGGTAGTGCTCTTTTCAAATTCCACCATCATTGCCTCACATATTGTTCTCTGCCACAATGCAATGAATTTGTCGGGTTGTGTTTCAAACACCTTGTTTATATCATTAATGGCGTCTTGAAAATTGAGTGCAGAAGAATATGCTACAGCTCTCATTAATGTGTAGTTAAGTGCATCCTCAATATTTTTTGCATGGTTAATCATAGAGGTTAGCGAGTCTATAGCAGCAAATGTTTCGGTGCCATTTGCCTCACTTACGTTACCAAGTCTGATGTGTAGCAGGTCATTGTGTTTTGTAACGTGATATATTTTTTCGAAGAAATGAGTTGCATGTTCCTCGTATGGCACGTATGAAGACACATTGTCTGTCTGCTTGTGAGACATGGTGAGTGCTATGTATGGTTGGAAAATGTCGGAAGAATTTCTATTCTGCACCTTTCCTCTATATGCACTTGCATATTCGTGCTGGTTCTTTTCTTCGTCATCTACGACTATCTGGTTATATTTCTCAGGGTCTATGTCGCTCAGTTTTCGCATAGCATTAAGTTTTGCCTTGCTCCAACGGTTTTGTATGCCCATATGCTTATTCATTTGGGCTTTTATTATGCGAAACTCATCCTGCTCAGCCTTCGCATTCATGCCAAGTTTTCTGTAACATGCAGCACGATAGTGCAAACCTGTCCAGAAATTCGGGAATTGTCTGATTACTATACTATAGTCTCTGATTGCTCCCCTTAAGTCTCCGGTTCGGTCGAGTAGGGTGGCACGATTGAAAAGTGCGAGAATGTTTCCTGGCTCTAATGACAGAACGTAGTTAAAATCCTCTATAGCTCTGTTGTCATCTCCAACCTGCTGTCTGAGTATGCCACGATTGTAGTGAGCAAGGAAGTTGTTCGGATCATGCTCTAATGCCGTGTCGTAGTCGGACATAGCTCCTCGTAAATTGTATAATTTCAGTCTTGCTAAAGCTCTGTTAATATAGCATGCTACGTTTTTGGGTTTATAATGTAGGGCTCTTGACAAACATGAGTCAGCCACTTGCCACTGACTGTGTTGTAGTGCTAAGTATCCCTTCATTCTCCATGCTTCAGCGTTGTATGATTCTACATTGAGAGTCTTGTCAATCCATATCGAAGCCTGTGTAGTGTCTTTCTGTAAAAGGTATGCTTCTGCTTTCATGAGGTATGGCGTAGCATATTTCTTCCATTTGTCGATAATAATGTCGAGTTGCACCTGAGCTGTATCGTAGCTGCCCTTTTCAAGATAGCATGCGGCTCTGTTACACCAATATCCCTTATTGGTAGCATCAAGAGTTATAGCACTTGTATAGTCTTTTATTGCTGCGTCATATTCCTTTTGCCTAATGTAGGTAATACCACGCAAATCATACAGATTGGTGATATAGGGGTTAAGTCTTATAGCTTGCGAAGCATCTTCGGCTGCTCCCTGCCAATCGTCAAGATAGTATTTTGCTATTGCTCGTAATTCCCATGGTTCCCATAAATATGGTTTTTGGTTTATTGCCTGATTGAAATACTGTATAGACAAGACGTAGTCTTCATAATGAAGAGCGATTCGTCCGCTTGTAAGCAGACGATTCACGTTGTATTGTGCGAGAATGTTCAGACAGCAACACAACGAAAACAATATGGTGGCAATTCTTTTGATGTAATTATTACTTACGTGGCGGTTTTACCTTATATGAAGTGCGGAAACGTCCCTGTAACAAAGAACGCAGTTTAGACTTTATGAGTTGTTTCCTAAGTGGCGACAGTCTGTCAATAAACATAGTCCCGTCGAGATGGTCGAACTCATGCTGCATTACTCGTGCCAGATAGCCCTCTATCCATTCGTCATACTCATTAAAATCCTTGTCCTGATACTTTACTCTAATACGTGTTGGACGAACTACGTTCTCGCGTATGGCAGGAAGTGAAAGACAACCCTCTTGAGAGGAATCTGTCTTGCTTTTGTCATACTCTACGATATGAGGATTTATAAATACTTTCTTAAAACCTTCATATTCTGGTAAATCATCCTTGAGTAAATCAAGATCTATAACCACAAGTCTTATGGCCAAGCCTATCTGTGGTGCAGCCAGTCCGATGCCTTCGCTTGATGCCAGCGTTTCCCACATGTCACTAATCAAGTTATCAAGATTAGGGTAATCTTTGTCTATGTCGTCAGCTATTTTCCTGAGTACAGGTTGTCCGTATGTATAAATAGGTAAAATCATTATCAAATTCTCTTTGACGACAGGTAGCTTTGTAGTATTATAGTAGCAGAAATACGATCCACTAATGCCTTGTCCTGTCGTGCCTTTTTATGCAATCCTGCATTAAGCATTGTTTGGTGAGCCATTACTGATGTGAACCTCTCGTCATATCCTTCTATCGGAATCTCAGGGTGAGCTTTAGCCCATTGGGCCTTAAATTGCAATATCCTCCCCATATTTTCAGATGGTTGACCATTGCTTTGTAGTGGTTCTCCAATAATAATTCTCTCCACTTGTTCCTTATTAATATAGTTATTAAGGAACTCCATCAGTTTTTTTGTTTCTATAGTATCAAGCGCACCAGGCACAATCTGCAACATGTCAGTTACAGCGAGCCCGGTACGCTTTTTGCCATAGTCTATAGCTAGTATCCTTGCCATTTATTACTGCTGCAAGAGCAACCATGCATCAGGATAGGTGTTCAGCAGAGTCTGCTTGCACTGAACAGCACTCTCGCGTGTGTCGAATGTAGCAACAATCACACGATACATGTTGCGCTCTTGGTTGTATGCAACCTGTGCGTCATAGCCTGCATTCTTCAGCGTGTTCTGAAGTCCTTCAGCATTTGCGCGAACACCGAATGAACCTACTACAACAGAGTAAGCCTTGAGTCCGGAACCATTGATTATGCTAACTCTCTCAGAACGTACAGCTACATTGTTGTTGGTTACAACAGTCTGCTGCTGTGCTGGTGCCTCAACCAAAGGAGTTACTACTGGAGCCTGCTGAACTGGCTGTGCCTGCTGAACAGGAGCCTGAGCGTATGGCTGAACTGGCTGTGTAGCCTGCTGAGCCTGCTCTTGTGCCTTAGCTTTTTCGTAAGCTTTACGGTATGCACTTTCCTTTGAAGAACTACAACTTGCAAATACAAGACCTGCACAAACAGTCGCTACAATAATAAGATGTTTTTTCATTGTTTTTTTATTGGTTTAGTAAAAATGTTATGTTGTGTCATTTTTTATTTGCTACAAAGTTAATAAAAAAAATGTGTAATTTTCGCCTGTTTGCCTTTTTTAACATAAAAAATTATTCTTTTTACCGATAATTTTATTACATTTGCAAATAGTTACATAACACAATACTAATTTTCACTTATTATTAACCAAAACTAAAACTTTAAATTATGAAAACATTAGGTTATTTCGCAGCTATCGTTGGTGGCGCAGTAGCTGGAGCTACAGCAGCACTTCTTCTTGCACCAGAAAAGGGTGAGGACACAAGAGCAAAACTTCAGAGTTCTGTTAAGGACCTCTTAGATAAGTATAAGGTGCAGGAGACCATCAAGGAATTCTGTGACAAGCATAATATTTCTCTGAGCAAGAAGCAGGTAGAGGAACTTGTTGAAGAAGTTGTAGAGGATTAAAAATCAACTTTCATATTGTGTTTTCCAACGACCAAAATATAGAGTATATTGCCCAGTTTGTGGAAGAGGTTAAGCGATGGTTTGACCTAAGGACGAAGTACACTCGTCTGACCGTTGTCGATAAGATTGTCCGTATCATTACGAGTCTTATTCTCATAATGGCCATATCTGTGATACTTGTTTTGTTCTTGTTCTTCATATCGTATGCAGCTGCCAATTTCTTGGGCAAAGTGTTTGAAAGTGTTCCTTTGGGCTTCTTGTTCGTAGGATGCGTTTACTTGCTGATGCTCATTATTGTATATAATGCGCGTCATGTGCTTATCGAAAGACCTTTGGTACGTTTTTTGATGAATATCCTTGCAGAAGACCTGGTGGAAGATGAAACTCCTGAAACAAATACTAAAAAATGATTGACTCTCTGAAAACATTACAGACTAAAAGAACGGCTTTGAAACGCGAGATTAATGGCAAAGAGGCTGACCTTCATAAAATATGGGACGATTTGTTTCATAAGAAAGAGGAAAATCTAATGTCATCTTTGTCTCCCACAAAGCGTATAATGTCTTTTATTTCTTCTTCAACAGTCGTTATTGACGGTATGTTGCTTGGATGGAAACTCTATAACCGTTTCGGAAAAAAACGCAGATAGAAACAAGTTCTAAATACGAATAGACTATGCCACACTCTAATCTTAGGGTGTGGCTTTTATTTTTGTGTCTTTGTATCCGTATAGTGGATATTTACTAAGTAAATATTTGTGAATGTCGGATTTTTTATGTACCTTTGCGACAAATTTTTTAATAGAATATTCTAAGAATTATGTACAACAACAATCATATCATCAGCGAGACTGTTGATAGTTTGGCTTCAGAGGAAAGTTTGGAGAAACTCTTCCATAAGGTGCGCGACAATGTGCCTCTGCCGTCAAACGATGCACTCAATCAGATTATAACCCTTGCTCGTGAGATACTCTTTCCTGGCTATTTTGGTCAGTCAAAGGTAAGTGTTGATAGCCTGAAGTATCACATGGGGGTCAATTTGGAACGGTTTTTCCGTCTGCTGAAGAAGCAGGTTATGGCAGGCTTGTGTTTCGCCATCGACCCTAATGATGAGTGCTTCTGTGTTGATGAAACCCGTAAGAAGGCGATTGAGATCACCAATGAGGTTATAAAGAAACTGCCTGAAATACGTAACGTGCTCGCAACGGACGTGGAGGCGGCATTTAATGGCGACCCTGCAGCCACCAGTTTCGGTGAGATTATTTCATGCTACCCAGTCATTCGCACTTTGTCGAATTACCGTCTGGCTCATGAACTCCATCTGCTTGGTGTTCCCCTTATTCCGCGTATGATAACCGAGCTTGCTCATTCTGAGACAGGCATAGATATTCACCCAGCTGCCCAGATAGGTCATCACTTTACAATTGACCACGGCACAGGTGTGGTGATAGGTGCTACATGTATCATCGGTAATAATGTCAAGCTGTATCAGGGAGTAACGCTTGGTGCACTCAGTTTCCCATTAGATAAGGACGGCAATCCTATCAAAGGAATAGCCCGTCATCCTATACTGGAGGACGATGTGATAATATATAGTAATGCCACCATTCTTGGTCGTATCACCATAGGTAAGGGTAGTGTGATAGGCGCCAACAAGTGGGTAACAGACAACGTGGCAAGCAACAGTAAGATTTATAAGAACGTAAAAATACATCATGGTTTTGAAAACGGATACGGAATTTGAAATGGTAGCCAAGACCTTCATGGGTCTTGAAGATATACTGGTACAGGAACTTACAGAACTCGGGGCGCATAATATAGAGAAAGGTTGCAGAGTAGTAACCTTTACGGGCGATAAGGCTTTGATGTATCGTGCCAACTTTGCATTGCGCACCGCAATACGCATTTTGAAACCGCTTTCTCATTTCACGGCTAAGTCTGCTGACGAGGTGTATGACCATATCAAGCAGATAGACTGGAGCGAATATATAGGTGAGGGCAAGACTTTCACGGTAGATTCTGTTGTCTATAGCGATACATTTTCTAACTCACGTTTCGTGACTTACAAGGTGAAAGACGCTATAGTAGACCAGTTCCGTGAGAAGACAGGTTCGCGTCCGAATATCTCAGTAGCTGACCCAGATGTTCGTCTTAACGTGCACATCAATGGCGAGGAGGCAACCCTGAGTCTTGACTCAAGTGGCGAATCACTCCACCGTCGTGGTTATCGTCAGGAAACTGTTGAGGCACCCCTGAATGAGGTACTTGCTGCTGGTATGATAATGATGACAGGTTGGAAGGGCGAGACAGACTTTATCGACCCTATGTGTGGCTCAGGCACTCTGCCTATTGAGGCTGCCCTCATAGCAAGAAATATCGCCCCAGGTGTATTCCGCAAGAATTATGCCTTTGAGAAATGGGCTGATTTTGATGCCGACCTCTTTGATGAAATATATAATGATGACTCAAAGGAGCGTGATTTCCAGCACCATATCTATGGCTATGATATAGACTTCAAGGCTGTTAATATGGCTACTACCAATGTCAAGGCTGCAGGTTTGACTGCTGATATAACCATAGCCCAACAGGATTTCAAGGACTTTACTGGTAATGCTAACCCTGCTATAATAGTTACCAATCCTCCTTACGGCGAACGCATCTCTACGCCTAATCTGCTTGAAACATACAGGATGATAGGCGAGCGCCTGAAGCATGCTTTCAAGGATGGCGAGGCATGGATACTTTCTTATCGTGAGGACTGTTTCCAACAGATAGGTTTGAAGGCAAGTCTGAAGGTTCCTTTGTATAATGGTTCTCTTGAGTGCGAATTCCGTAAGTATCAGCTATTTAGTGGCAAACTCAAGGAATTCCGCGAAGAAGGCGGCATCGTGAAGACTGAGGAAGAAAAGCGTAAGATGGCTGAAAAGCGTCGCTCTTGGCAAAAGCGTGAATATGAGAAGAAGCAGGAGGAAATCATAGACAACGAGTCTGCCGATATTCTCAGTTTCAACTTCACTTCTTTGGAGAAAGAACGCGCTAAGCGTAAGGCACAGATGGCTAAGCGTGACAGGTCTGACAGGAAAGATAAGTTCGAAAGGAAAGACTGGTCTGATAGGAAAGACTCCCGCAAGCCGTTCGGAAAACATTTCGATGGCGATGATAAGGGTGCCCGCAAGTTCAAGAAATTTGATTCTCGTGCCGAGCGCCAGAAAGACCGTAAGAAGTTTTTTGGCAAGGGAGAAGAATAAATGTGCTAATGAAGAAGTATTGTCTATTCATACTCTTAACGATATTGTGTTTGACGATGACAGCCCAGCAGATTACTGACCATAATCAGTCTCTCAAGCAGTTTACTCTGGAAGACCTTAATTCTGGAGGCAAGAACTATAAGGCTATGTCTCCTCAAACGCTAAAATTGTGGTGGAATGACAATACACTCGTTAATGAAGACGATACTCCTAAGCCAACATCTTATCCTAAGGTTTTCAGCAAGGATTATAATATCTTCTTGCAGGAAACGGGAGATGCAGAGGAACAGCAGATAACCACAGACGGTAGCAGAGATATTGTCTATGGCGAGGCTGTTCATCGTAATGAGTTTGGCATTACTGAAGGAATATTCCTTTCGCCAGATAAGCAGTCCTTCGCCTTTTATCGTATGGACCAGTCTATGGTTACCGACTATCCGCTTGTCAACACCTTTGAACGTATTGCCACCCTCGAACCTACCAAATACCCAATGGCAGGTATGACAAGCCATAAGGTGACAGTGGGCATATACAACATAAAGGACAAGAGTACGGTCTATCTTGATGCCGGCGACCCTACAGACCGTTATTTAACCAATATCGCTTGGTCGCCTGACTCAAGGAAAATATATATTATAGAAGTAAATAGGGCACAGAACAAGGCTTCGCTTGATTGCTATTCAGCTGTTGATGGTAAGAAAGAGGCTACTCTCTATACGGAGAAAGACGAGAAGTATATCGAGCCCCAGCATCCCATAACATTCCTTCCTTGGGATGATACTAAGTTCCTCTACTGGAGTCAGCAGGATGGCTTCTGGCACCTTTATCTGATGAATACAAAGGGAAAGGTGATAAAGCAACTCACTAAGGGGCAGTTTGTAGTTATGGATTTGATAGGTTTTTGCAAAGAGACCAAAAGCGTGATAATCCTGACCAACGAACTCTCGCCCTTGCAGGCAAACCTTTTCTCCGTGAATGTATCAACAGGCAAGCGAACCTTGCTCGATAATGGCATAGGTGTACATAACGGACTATTATCTGCTGACGGAACCCAACTGCTTGATTCGTGGTCTTCGCCTGATGTTCCTAAGGAATATGACATCATCAAAACGGCAACAGGCGAGAGGAAGGAGTATTCCCGTTCACCTAATCCGTGGGAGGGTTATGCCGTACCTACCTATCTTAACGGTACGATAAAAGCGGCTGATGGTAATACTGATTTATACTATCGTATGGTGTTGCCCCCTGATTTCGACGAGAAGAAGATATACCCCACAGTGGTCTATGTCTATGGTGGTCCTCACGTACATCTTGTTGAGGCTTCGTGGCATTGGGCTTCTCGCAGTTGGGAGACGTATATGGCTCAGAAGGGCTACATCATCTTCGTGCTCGACGGTCGTGGATCCGAGAACCGTGGCAAGGATTTTGAACAGGTTACCTTCCACCAGCTGGGGCAGGTCGAGATGCAAGACCAGCTCAAGGGTGTTGACTACCTCCGCTCCCTGCCTTATGTTGATAAAGGCAGACTTGGCGTTCATGGATGGAGTTTCGGAGGCTTTATGACCATCAGCCTTATGACCAACTATCCTGATGTTTTCAAGGTAGCCGTAGCTGGTGGTCCTGTCATAGACTGGAAGTATTACGAGGTGATGTATGGCGAACGCTATATGGGAACTCCTGATAATAATCCCGAGGGCTATGCCAAGACCTCTCTGCTTTCTAAGGCTGCAAACCTCAAGGGCAGACTGCTCGTAATTACTGGCATGAACGACCCCGTAGTGGTGCCCCAGCATTCTTTGCAGTTTCTTAACGAGTGTAACAAAGCCGATGTATATCCTGATTTCTATGTGTATCCTGGCGAACAGCATAACATGAAAGAACATCTCTCCGTACATCTGCATGAGAAGATTACGAGATACTTTGAAGATTATCTCAAACCCCTGAAATAGGGAACTTATAACGAAACAGACAAAACAAAAAACAAAAATACTTTTAAGAAAATGAACATTCTTTTATTAGGTTCAGGCGGTCGTGAACACGCCATGGCATGGAAGATAGCCCAGAGTGACAAGTGTGAAACCCTTTTCATCGCACCAGGTAATGCTGGCACAGACGGAGTAGGGGGCAAAGGTAAGAACGTAGCCCTCAAGGCTGATGACTTTGAAGGCATCAAGCAGTTTGTGGCTGACAACAACGTGGCTATGATTGTTGTCGGTCCAGAAGACCCGTTGGTGAAGGGCGTTTATGATGAGCTCAATCCTATAGTGCCTGTCATCGGTCCTTCTAAGGCTGGTGCCGTACTCGAGGGCTCTAAGGATTTTGCCAAGGCATTCATGAAGCGTCACAACATCCCTACCGCTGCCTATGAAACTTTCGATGGCGAGCATCTTGAGGAAGGACTGAAGTTCCTCGAAACCCTCAAGGCTCCTTATGTGCTCAAGGCTGACGGCTTGTGTGCAGGCAAGGGTGTACTGATACTCGACACTCTCGACGAGGCTAAGAAAGAACTCAAGGAGATGCTGGGCGGTATGTTTGGCAATGCCTCAAGTCGTGTGGTTATCGAGGAGTTTCTCTCGGGCATAGAGTGTTCTGTGTTCGTACTTACCGATGGCAAGAACTACAAGATTCTCCCTGAGGCTAAGGACTACAAGCGTATCGGCGAAGGTGACACAGGTCTCAATACTGGTGGTATGGGTTCTGTCTCTCCTGTTCCTTTTGCTACCAAGGAATGGATGCAGAAGGTTGAGGAGCGTATCATTAAGCCTACCGTTGACGGACTGGCTCAGGAGAATATCACCTATAAGGGTTTCATCTTCTTTGGTCTGATAAATGTTGCAGGCGAACCAATGGTTATAGAGTATAACTGTCGTATGGGCGACCCTGAGACTGAGTCTGTTATGCTCCGTCTGAAGAGTGATATCGTTGACCTCTTCGAGGGCGTGGCAGCAGGCAATCTCGACACCAAGTCCATAGAGTTCGACTCTCGTTCTGCCGTTTGCGTCATGATGGTCAGTGGCGGCTATCCTCAGGAATACAAGAAAGGCTTCCCTATTACGGGCATAAATGATGTCGAGGGCTCTATCGTTTTCCATGCAGGCACAGCCATGAAGGACGGACAGGTAGTAACGGCAGGTGGTCGTGTTATCTGCGTCGTTTCCTATGGCAAGGATAAGGAAGAGGCTCTGCAGAAGTCTTTCCGCGAAGCAGAAAAGATTAAGTTTGAAGGCAAATACAACCGTCGTGACATTGGTGCCGATTTGTAATGCTAAAGTATTACTTACTACATAAATACACCCTTATCACACTTGTTGTGGCTGTCTCTGTAGCCATATATATGGCAGGCTTCCGCAATACGGCATTGGTCGCAGGACCTCTTGCGGCAAGTCTCGTCCTGGCTCGTGGCACCTACAAGGCTAACGTTCTGAGTGTTGCATACGAGTCTGGTGCTTGTATCGGCATCGCGGCATTCACGTGGCTGTGGTCTCTGGTCGCTTTTCCTGTGTATGTCCTGCTGATGTTCGGTCCGCTGAAGGTTACGCATTTCCGCATGTTCTGGGCTCTGTGTCTCGGACTCGTCACGCCAGTGTGGTGCTACTCTCCTTATTGGATATACAACAATACCGCCTACCTCACAGACCTGATGTTGAGGCTACAAGAGAGATTCTTATGATTGATACTCTGATACAGTTCGGACCATTCGGCATGTTCATTGCGGCTTTCCTTGCTGGTAGCGTTCTGCCGTTCTCCAGCGAGGCTGTAATGCTTGCCATGCTGGCTATGGGTGTTGACCCCTGGCTACTCATTCTTTATGGTACGGCTGGCAATGTGTTAGGTAGTATCGTCAACTACTGCATAGGCAGGATGGGCAAGGAAGAGTGGTTTGAGAAATACCTCCACGTGAAGCCTGAACACATGGACAAGGCTCGCCGTTTTGTTCGTGGCAGAGGTGCCTACATGGGTTTCTTCGCCTTCATCCCTTTGCTGGGTTCGGCTATCACCATCCTGCTCGGACTCATGCGTGCCAATGTCCTTATCACCTTTGCCTCCATCACCGTTGGCAAGGTGGTTCGTTACCTGTGCCTGCTCTATGGGGCATATTTCATCAACTGGCTGTTGCACCTTTTTATATAGTATAACGACAAAATATAGCGAAAAAGAAAACTATAACAATAATACAAAACAATGAAACATTTTAGACTTGTAGATAATACGCTTGGCTGGGTGACGTTCCTCATCGCTGCCTTTGTGTATTGTTCTACCATCGAACCTACGGCATCCTTCTGGGACTGCCCTGAATTTATCACTACAGGCTATCTCCTTGAAGTGGGTCACCCACCAGGCGCACCGTTCTTCATGCTTACGGCAAACCTCTTTACCCATTTCGTTAGTGATGCCACTCAGGTAGCTAAAATGGTCAACACCATGTCGGCTTTGCTCAGCGCAGGATGTATCTTGTTCCTCTTCTGGACCATCACCCATCTGGTGCGCCGTCTGCTTATCGACGACTGGGCTGAACTCACCCTGTCTAAGTTCATCGCTATCGAGGCATCAGGTCTTGTGGGAGCACTCATCTACACCTTCTCCGACACGTTCTGGTTCTCAGCCGTAGAGGGCGAGGTGTATGCCTATTCGTCTTGTTTCACGGCTGTGGTATTCTGGCTTATATTGAAGTGGGAAGATGTGGCTGACAAACCTGGTTCTGACCGCTGGCTTATTCTCATCACCTATATGACGGGACTCTCCATCGGTGTGCACCTGCTCAACCTTCTCTGCATCCCAGCCATCGTGCTCGTGTTCTATTACAAGAAATACCCCGATGCCGACCTCAAGGGTTCTCTGCTCGCGTTGTTTATTTCCGTAGTATTGGTGGCAGCGGTGTTGTATGGTGTCATTCCTGGCATCATCAAGGTTGGCGGATGGTTTGAGCTGTTCTTTGTCAACACTCTCGATATGCCATTCAATACGGGTACCATTATATATATAGTATTACTTATCGCCATAGTGCTTTGGGCTATCTATGAAACATACAACAAGAATAGCCTCAAACGTGGCAATCTTGCCTTCACCCTTGCCATTGGCATGCTTGGCATTCCGTTCTATGGCATTGGCTGGACTGCAGTAGTGGTGGGTGCCGTAATCCTTGTGGCTCTGTGGCTTGCCCTTAACTATATCAAGAAGGGTGGGGTGGCAGTTATCACCAATCGCATCAAGAATACGGCTCTCTGCTGTATGCTTATGCTCATGATAGGTTATTCTACCTACGCTCTTATCGTGGTGCGCTCAAGTGCCAACCCTCCTATGGATCAGAACTCGCCTGAGGATATCTTCACCCTTGGCAGCTATCTCTCTCGCGACCAGTATGGCGACAGCCCTCTCTTCTATGGCGAGGCTTACACCTCTCAGGTGGCTCTCGATATAGAGGGCAATATGTGCATACCGCGCATGAAGACTGGTGCACCCATATATCAGCGTGTTGAGAAGAAGTCGCCCGACGAGCCCGACCGCTACTTCGTGGTTCGCACTAAAGATAAGTATGTCTATGCCCAGAATATGTTCTTCCCTCGTATGCACGACTCAGGTCATGCCCAGGCTTATGAAGACTGGATGGGTGGTGTAGATGGTACTGTGCGCGACTACGACCGCTGCGGTCAGATAATCTCTGTCAAGATGCCTACATTCTTTGAGAATATGCGCTTCTTCCTCTCTTACCAGTGTAACTTCATGTACTGGCGCTACTTTATGTGGAACTTTGCTGGTCGTCAGAATGACCTGCAGAGCAACGGCGAGGCAGAGCACGGCAACTGGATTACGGGAATATCGTTTATTGATAATGCCATGCTTGGCGACCAGTCTCGTCTGCCTGACGAACTGAAGGAGAACAAGGGTCACAACGTGTTCTACTGCATGCCTCTCATTCTCGGTCTCATAGGCTTGTTCTGGCAGGCTTACAAGGGCAAGAAGGGCATCCAGCAGTTCTGGGTAGTGTTCTTCCTCTTCTTCATGACGGGTCTTGCCATCGTTATCTATCTTAACCAGACACCAATGCAGCCTCGTGAGCGCGACTATGCCTATGCAGGTTCGTTCTATGCCTACGCTATATGGTGTGGCATGGGTGTAGCAGCTCTCATCGACCTGCTCTCACGTCGCATGAAGCGTGAAAACCTCGTAGCTGCCGTCGTCATCTCTCTTGCAGCACTCTTTGTACCTATACAGATGGCGTCGCAGACGTGGGACGACCACGACCGCTCTGGTCGCTATGCTTGTCGCGACTTCGGTCAGAATTATCTCATGTCTATGCAGGATGAGGGCAATCCTATCATCTTCACCAATGGCGATAACGACACCTTCCCTCTGTGGTATAATCAGGATGTGGAGCAGGTGCGCACTGATGCCCGCGTCTGCAACCTCTCTTACCTGCAGACCGACTGGTATATCGACCAGATGGTGCGCCCAGCATGGAAGTCACCTTCGCTGCCTATCTCATGGCCTCGTCTCGACTACTGCTCTGGCACCAACGAGTATGTGGAGATAAAGCCTGAATACAAGCAGCAGGTGCTCGATTTCTATAAGACCAACCCCGAGCAGGCTCGAGAGCAGTTTGGCGACGAACCGTTTGAGGTTAGCAACGTGCTGAAATACTGGGTTCGTGCTAATAAGAATGATGACGACAAGCATGTCATTCCTACCGACACCCTCTACCTCAAGATTGACAAGCAGGCCGTTCTGCGTTCAGGCATGATGCTGCCTAAGGATTCTACTGGTGCTGTAAACATCCCCGACCGCATGGCTATCAGTCTCTCAGGCAAGCGCGCTCTTTACAAGGGCGACCTCATGCTGCTCGAGATGGTGGCTAACAGCAACTGGACTCGTCCGCTCTATGTAGCCCTCACCGTGGGTTCCGAGAACTATATGAACCTTGGCGAGAACTTCATTCAGGAGGGACTGGTCAACCGTATCACGCCGTTCCATACCGACGAGAGCAACAACTTCGATACCGAGAAGGTATATACCAACCTCATGACACGCTTCAAGTATGGTGGTCTGGACAAGCCTGGACTCTACCTCGACGAGACCGTCACGCGTATGTGCTACACCCATCGTCGCCTCTTCGCTTCGCTCATCATGCATCTGCTCGACGAGGGCAAGAAGGATAAGGCAGCCAAGGCTATAGCCTATGCCGAGAAGGTGTTGCCAGTCTATAATCTGCCATATAACTATATGAGCGGTGGCGTTGACTTTGCCGATGCCTACTATCAGCTGGGCAAACCAAAGCAGGCTGAGAAGATACTCAACCAGATGTTTACCAACTGCTCTCAGTATGTGGCATATTACCTCACTCTCAACCAGACGGGCTTCAATGCCTCTATGCGCGACTGCATGTATAATTTCTACATCATGCAGGCAATGGTAGATGTAGCAGACCAGTACAACAAATCCTTTGCCGACCGTCTCGCCAGCAAGGTGTCACAGTACATGCAGATTTACCAGCGTCGTGGCGGTGAGTTTGCCGAGTAAGTAATGTCCTCTGACTCCCTCTAACTCCTTCTATGCTAATAGAACAACCAACCAAATGGCTCAGGTGGATATACCCCAAGGCTCTCTGGCGCATCAATCCAGAGGAACATGCGGTATATCTCACCTTTGACGATGGTCCCATACCAGAGTCCACGCCCTTCATTCTCGACACCCTCAGGGAGTTTGGCGTCAAGGCAACCTTCTTCATGGTGGGCGAGAATGTGGAGCGTTATCCCGACCTCTACCGTCGCATAGTGGAGGAAGGGCATCAGGTGGGCAACCACACCTACAACCACATGGGTTCCCTGCGCCACTACATCGTTACATATTATAATAATGTGGAGAAAGCCAACGAACTCATCCACTCCCACCTCTTCCGTCCGCCCCACGGATGGATGTGGCTCGGAGCCTACAACATGCTTCGCCGCAAGTATAAGATAGTGATGTGGGACCTCGTCACTCGTGACTATTCCCACCTGCTCAACGCCTTCGACGTTCTGCGCAACGTGGTGCTCTACACCCGCAACGGTTCCATCATCACCTTCCATGACTCCCTCAAGTCCATCGAGAAACTGCGCTACGCCCTTCCAGCTGCCCTCCGCTATCTCAAGGAGCAGGGCTATGAGTTTAAGGTGATAGAATAATGCAAGACATCCTCCTACATAGCTGCTGCGCCCCCTGTTCATCTGCAATAATAGAGTGGATGCTGGCTAACGACTACCAGCCCGTAATCTTCTATTGCAACCCCAACATCTACCCAGAGCAGGAATACCTCATCCGTAAGAATGAGATAACGCGCTATGCCCACAAACTCGGACTCACCATCATCGACGACGACTACGACCACCAAGACTGGCTCTGCCATGTCAAAGGCTTAGAGCATGAACCCGAGAGGGGAGGGCGCTGCCTGGAGTGCTTCAAGCTCCGACTGCTCCGTACGGCTCGCAAATGCAAGGAACTCAACCTCACCACCTTCACCACCACACTCGCCTCCAGCCGTTGGAAATCCCTCGACCAGATCAACCAGGCAGGCACCTGGGCAGCCTCTCAGGTAGAGGGCGTCACCTTCTGGGAGCGCAACTGGCGCAAAGGCGGACTGCAAGAGCGCCGCAACCAGCTCCTCCGCGAAAACAACTTCTACAACCAGCTCTACTGTGGCTGCGAGTTCTCCCTGCGGGATACAAGCGCTTCGCGCTAGTTCAAGTCGCTTCGCTAGTTCAAAGGTTCAAGTCGCGCTTCGCGCTAGTTCTTGCGCTCCAGTGGGTGCTCAGGCGAGCAAGCTCGGAGCAATAGTCCTGTTCTGTTTGCTGCTGTATCACAGCAGCCCGTTCCCGTTCCTGTTCCCGTTCCCGTTATCGTTATGAATCATCCCAACTACCAACCAGCGCTTATCCGTGCCTTCTTCTCATCCTTTGCTGAAGGTATCCTGTCCACCCAAGTGTATAATAACGAGGGTGAAGAGACACTTACGCCACAACGTGTAAAGCAGTTGTTATTAGAACATTATGAGAAGATTTCACAACACTTCTTTGATATAATGTTCAATCCCCTTGCCGTGCTTCACTACGATACGGCAGAAGAGCTCATCGCCATATTACGCTCGCCCGAGGTGGCACCCACCCTCAAGAGCCCCGTTGACCTCTTCAGGCACGTCTGTCGCACCCCCGAGGCACATGACGATATGGTAGCCGAATACCGTCGCAATTTCACCTCGCTGCTGTCGGGTAGGGTGCTCTCGCTCCACGACTACTACGATGGCTTCCCCCCAGGCTATCTGCAAGATGCCGAGGGCAATCAGGAGAAAGCCGTGCGCCTGCTTACCCAGACCGTGGTCAATGCCTACTATGCAGGCAGGAGCGTAGCCCCCTCCGCTACCTCAGGCGACAATCAGATATACCTCTTCCGTCTGCTCATCGACAACATGCAGTGCATGCTCCATTCCCGTCCCTTGGAATTCAGCGACGACACCGACCTCAACGACATGTTCCTCGCCGTCTGTCGCACGCCCGAGAACATGAACACCATGCTCACCGTGATGCAGCAGACCATCCAGCAGCAACTTTCCTCCCAACAGTAAGGTTCTAATACAAAAACAAGAAAGACCCCTGACAATGGCATAAGTCTTTCAGACTTTCGCAGCACTTCAAGTTATATGGTCGTTATGAGCAAGCTCCTAAGCCCATATCCCTTGCAGTCATGCACCTTCCTAACGTCAGGTTATGCCATTGTCAGGCAAAAACAATAAAAACCATTCTAAGGACAAGGTGACAAAGTACAAGGTGACCAAGTACAAGTGATGCTGTGCGAGTCATGTTTTTAATGTTTTTGCCCATTGTCAGGATGCTAAGGCTCTGAAGGAGACTTAGATGCGAGTCGGAGATTTTTATCTGACAGCTTGCTGGCAAGAAAAAGTCTGCGAACAGCATCTTACAGAGTGCTGAAAGCACTTGTCTCCTGACGATGGGAGTATTTTCTGTTTTTGTAAAACCATCCAGCAGAGATTATCGTAGGCAGAGCCGTATCGTAGCGGCTTCAGCCACGTATCGTAGCCCCCTTTAGGGCGTATCGTGGTGCAGAGCACCCCTTTTGATAATTATCAAGAAATCATACGTTTACGTAAAAACTTTTCAATTATCAATTATCAATTATCAATTATTTTTCGTACCTTTGCACTCGCATTTCGGAAACAGCGTATTTTATTGGAAACTCGCCCACATTCTAAATGCTTACAAGTGTCAGACATCATTAAATGTGTATAATGAGCTGACAGATTTATTAACAGGAAGTCGGAACAGGCTTGGTGGTACACAACCTAACACCCACACTTTTTTTCATAGAGAGTGACCAACACCATCCGTTCCAGAGCTGCACCTGAACTGCTGCCATTCAGCATTTAGCTCCGCAATAAGCGATGCACTCTGCCCCGCACCCACCAAAAGGGGTAGTTTTGGTAAGACGTCAGGAGGCAAACCACCTCAGGCTTCTGAAACATTAACATTATGCGTTTTAACAAGATTGCTAAGGTAGTATTATTTACACTCATTATCAACAGCTTCCTTTTCGAGGCTAATGCTCGTGACAACGGGCGTAAATTTAACTGGGGCCCACTCATGGATGCTATCATCCAGGTGGAGAGTGAAGGAAACAGTCGTGCGGTAAGCGGCAAGAGTTGCGGCGCCATGCAGATTACTCCAATACTTGTGGAGGACTGCAACATCATACTCAAGAAGCGTGGCAGCAGCAAGCGTTACACACTCAACGACCGTTTCAGTGTAAAGAAGAGCAGAGAGATGTTCGTACTCATTATGAGTCACTACAACCCATCAAACAACGTAGAACGTGCCATCCGTCTGTGGAATGGTGGAGCAAACTACACAAAGCGAGGCACACAAGGTTACTACAACAAGGTTATGCGTCTGTATAACAACTAAGCATTGACTATTCACAAGGCTCCCGCCCCCTCAGGGTCAGGCAGCCACATTATAGAAAACAAAAAAGCAAGGAATCACATCATTTCAGTGGTTCCTTGTTTTTTTTTGTCCCTTGTCACAATTTTTAGTAGTTAGAGGTAGTTAGAGGTATTGTCTTCTAACTCCTTAGTGAGCGGAGCGAACGCTAACTCCTTCTAACTCCTTCTAACTCCTTCTAACTTTAAGGCTCAGTCTCTTCCACTGGGTTCTTGATCACGTACTGGAATGAACCGCGGTCGCCGAGGGCGCGTGAAGCGAGCTGGCTCTTGCCGGTCACCTGGTTCTTCGTACGGGTGTACTCAGGGGTGAAGATGCACTTTGCATTCTTGATGTTGTCCTGAATGGTCCAGTCCTTCTGGGTCAGGGCACCAGATGAGCGGAGTGACACACCGAAGTAGCCGAAGCGGTCGAGGTGAATCTTGTTAGAGTTCTGAAGCTCGTAGCTCATGACCTCAGCCAGCTCTATGAGCACGGCATACACATCACTCTCCTTCACTGATACGTTCTGCTCAATGCGCTTAGCCAGCGCGCGAGTATCGAGGATGCCAGGGTGCCAGGCACGTCCGTACCAAAGCATGTTACCGGTCTTTCTCTTGTCCTGATAGACATCTACAATTACTGCCATAGTTTTGTTCCTTTCTTTTTAATTTAGAGGAGTTAGAGAAGTTAGAGGAGTTAGAGAAGTTATCGTGGCTTGCAGCCACTTAGACAATACCATAAACTATATGATAGTCGGAGCATTTGTCTCTAACTTCTAAGCTCGAAGAGCGTTAACTTCTGTAACTTCTTTCCTTCTTCCTCTTGGGTTAATAATTGAAAAATTTGAATTTTTGAGCGCTCTTTTGTGATGTTGTGGAAGCTTTGCCTCCGTCTCTGGAAGCAGTCCCTCCGCGTCCGGAAGTTATGCATCTGAGGGGTAAAAGCTCAGCTCCTTTTCACAAGTACAAAGTTACGACTTTTTCACATCTCGTCTGTGCGATAGCGCACCTTGCCGTGCGATGCCCGCCCTTTTTATTTTTGTTTCTCGCAAAGCCGAGATGCTTAGCTCTTCGAGCCCTACGTGTCTCTCGATAAGTCTCTTGCCATAAGCAAGCTTCTGCAAGTGCCTTCTCTCGATACACTACTGACCGAGGGTCAGTAATCATCTCTACGCAAAAGAGCAAAGGTCGTGCTTTCAGCACTCACGCCAAGACCATGCGGACAGTGTGCAAAGTCCTCCCCCTTTAATGGGGGAGTTAGAGGGGGTCTCCTTGCGTAAGCTTCGGAGAAGCGTCTTTGCTCTTTTGCGTAACTAAGGACAACTGGCAGAGCCAGTGATGGAGCAATTAAGACATACTTGGTGAGCTTGCTCACATAAGGATGGGTTAATGAGCCATCAAGACTCCGTAGGAGTTGTCCTTAGTCTTTGCGAGAAACAGAGAAAAAGCCCTCAGGGTTCTCCGAGCATTTCGGTTATTATCTTCACCTGCCGTGGTGTGAACGCCTTGCAGGTGGGTTCGTAGCCCGTGGCAGCGAGTTCCTGCCACAGCGAGGGGCATCGGCGTATCCACGCCATGAGGTGGTTCACCGCCGTGCGTGGCATGCTGTCAGGAAAATACCTCAGCGCCAGCTCCTTCTTGGTGTATGCTTTGATTTTAAAGTCTTCCATATCGTTTATTCTTTAACCATTAACCATTAACCATTAACCTTTAACCGTTAACCGTTCCCGCCCTTTAAGGGAGGGCAAGGGAGGGTCTTCACATAATACTCTCCGAAGTCCTTGCAGTCGGGTGGCAGCTGGTGGTGCTGGAGCGAGGGCAGCAGTTCCTTCAGTTGCATGAACAGGCGTTCGCCAGGCTCGTCGCGGTCGGGATACATGTTTAACGATAACGGGAACGTTCCCGTTCCAGTTAGCTCGATCAACTGCTCGCGCTTCAGCAGCGTTGCTGATGGAATGGCAATCGCCTTGCGCCCTGATGAGAGCATCGCCCAGCAGTCGGAGCAGCCTTCGGTTATCCACAGCTCGTCGCCAGGCTTGAGCCGACGGAGCACGGGCAGGTTATATATGCTGCACTCCGAACCCGTGGGGAAACGGAAACGCGGCTGTCCGCCCTTCACCAGGTTGCGGTTCTGCACGCCTATCAGTTTGCCTTCACGGCTGTAGTAAGGTATCTGCAACCACGGCACGCCCCTTCGGTCACGCCACGAGGTGAGTCGGCACCAGCTGACCACGCGCTCGTCCAGCCTGCGCTCCTCAAACAGGAACCGCCTCGCCTCGTCACTGAGCCACGGATGCTCAAAGTACCTTTCATAACGCGAAGCGTCGAAAGGGTTAGAGGTTAGAGTTGAGGGGTTAGAGGTTAGAGTTGAGGGGTTAGAGGTTAGAGGTTTGTAGTTCCCGTTAACGTTCCCGTTCCCGTCAGATAACCATCTGCAGGCATCGCAGAATGGTTTGTTCAGTCTTTTCATCACCAGACTGATGGTGTCGCCGTGCTCGCCGCACACGAAGCAGCGGTAGGTGTTCCGCCTTACCGAGAACGAGAGCGAGGCGTGGTGGTCGTCATGAAAGGGGCACAGCGCCTTGTGCATCTTGACCTCCATTCCGAGGCGCTCTGCGACCTCCTCAATGGGAAGGTCGCGGAGCTTTTGTATCTCAAGTCTGTCCATCATGGTTTAACCCTTTTGAACCAGCGCAGCGTCTTGAACTCTTGTCCCCAAGTACTCCTGAGTCTTAGAATACAGTCCAGTCTGTGCCGAGTATTCGATGAAGCCACGGTTCTTCCAAACATTAAGCTGTTTGTTAGCTCCCTCTTTACTCTTACCCAACTGCACGCGCAAAGCCTCCAGTTGAGCCTCGTTGAAGTGGTCGGGCAGGTTGTCAAGCATATTCTTCGGTCCGCGTCGCTGAGCCTCCGTCAGCGAGTCTGCGCCCACGTTCAGCATGTCAGCGAACAGTTGCATCTTGCTCCACAGGTCGTGGTACACCAACCATTCCACCAACTCGCCCATAGCCTTAGTCCACACCTGACCATTCATAATCCACATCACGCAGCCAGCCTTCCATGCCGACACCAGAGCGCGGTGTGACACCTCGAAGAGCACGTCATCGTCAGCCAGGTCAGCCAGCGTAGCCATATCCTCAGCCAGCCTGTCAGTCAGTCTGTTCAGCGGACGGATAATAAACCTGCCCTTATTGCCATCCAGACGCTCCAGATATCCGTCAAGTTTCTCGCAGAACTCCTCGTCAAACTGTCCCACTCTCGGAATCTTACCGCTACGCTTGCCTCTCACCTTATAGGAGAACACCATGCGTCCGAAAGTGCCGTTAAACAACTCGTTCTTATAAAACTTACGTGCAGGACCAGGCGTTGACGATAGCGTCATGTTCACTCTCAGCACGGGGTTGCCCGATACGCCGTCAGCCGTTGCGCGCAGTGCGCCAGCCTGAGCACGATCGTAGATGTTTCTGAGCAAGTGCGACACCTGCTTGTGTCCGCCACATATACTGTCAGCCATCTCCACCTCAGGCAGGTTCAGATATTGAGAGCGCCCTCCCTGATTCTCCAGCGCTATAGCATTCTGCAAAAACGCAGCAGCCGTCACGTTAGCAGGCGGAGCCCATATACACACCTCAGGTCTTTCAGGCTTCTCCTTGTTGGCACCCTTAGTCTTAATCTGTCGTGACCATTCCTTCAGTCGGTCAAACTCCTCCTTGTCATGCTCGTTAAACTTACGGTTGATAGCCTTTACCAGTAACGTCAACTGACCCTTATTATCGCCACTTCCCGCCACTAGGTTAGCCATTTGACCACACATTTCCTTCCAACTGAGGTCTGGGTACTGAAATTCAGAACCACTCACATGAGCGCCAAGTACAGGGAAAAGCATCGGAACGAGAGGTTCCTGCATGTCTTTTGACACCTGTGAGAGCAACAATTTGATACATTCCGTACCCTTTCCGAGTGGTGGCATAGCTGGAGCCACCTTCTTACTAATATCGTATTTCATTGATTCTTAGCTTTTTAGATGAAACATAATTGGTTTGCTATATCAATATCAGTTATATCAGTTAATTTTTAAGCACCCTCATTTTTCACTTCTTCTTTATATAACTTATTAATTATTAATTAGTTATATATTATATATAAGGGGTTTTGAAAATAAAAAGGTTGCAGAAAAGAAACTGATATACTGATATCTGATATTTCTTTGTACCTTGTACTTAGTCACCTTGTACTTTTCCCTACAAGGCCCTTCAGCCCGTTACGCAGTTCCAGACCAACGATCTTGATAAAGTCCTCCACATCCGTGTCCTCCTTTATCGGCACACGTTTGAAGCTCGGGTAGAGCGCCCCGTCGTCGTGGCGGTGCACATTCACGTACCATCCCTGATACACCAGCGGATAACGCCTGCTCACCACCATCTGCCTCTGACCCTCGGTAAACGTGTAGTGCTCATCCCACTGAAAGTCGTCATGCTCCACATCGCGACGGAACGTGCCCTCATACACCTTGCCAGGCTTCATCCTGCGCTCCCGCTGCAGCACGGTCTTCACCGTACAGCCGAAAGCCGTGTTGTTGTTCATCACTCGCTGCTCCTCGGCAGCCTTCTTGTTCTTGTCTTCCTTTTTCATTTTTTTAGAGAAAGTTTTAAGTGAGAGGGAAGAAGACCGTTGCGCAACTTTTCACCTCCGAAGGAATCTCACTCCACTTCTCTGGGTTAATAAAATATGGTTCCCGTTAGCGTTCTTGCGCTCCAGTTGGTGCTCAGGCGCTTCGCGGAGTCCGTTAACGTTCTTCCGTCAGGAAGTTGATGCAAAATTACGCCAAAAACCCCTCATGGAAAACCCAACTATCGCCAACCCACCACCTTCTCAACGCCAACTCACAGAAAATCAGCGCGAACACCATGTCCGTGTTGTCGTCAATATTTAATTTTTTGTGTTTCAGACCTTTAAAAAAAGCCCCACAAAAACCCCAAAAAAAGTTTGGAGAATTCCCACCTTTTTTGTAACTTTGCTCTCCGAAATTAAACACAAGGAAACATGATTGAATAAAAGGCACTAGAGGCGGCCTCGGCTCGCAGCTACCAACGGCAGTTATTCACCACATGATTTTTTTTGGTAAACAAAAAAATGATGCAGACCACAGAGAAATATCCTCGTGGTGTGGTGAGAGGCGACGCCGTCAGCTCCGCACCCAAGCTGTCCTTCATTAAGGATGGCAGGAACCTCATACAGGTCGTAAAAGCACACATCGTTTACCTCACATCCGACGACCACGTATGCAACCTCTTCCTCTGCAACCGCCACGCGCCACTCGTCATCAGCCGCACCTTCAAAGACCTCCTCACCGCCCTGGGCGACGTGCTCACCTACGTGCGCCGAGGACGCGCCGTCAACATGCACTACGTCAGCTCCATCGCCGACGGCCACGTCCACATCCAGTCAGAGTGCCACAACCTCAACATAGCCTGCTCCAAAGACGCCCTCGACGGCATACTCGCCTCCATCGAGGTGGTGTGAAAGTCGCAAGAACCATAACTAACATTTTAAGGTGCGTTTTTTGATATCGGGGTAGGAAAAATGCAAAAAGAGTATATTGACATTAGTCAAGAAAATAGCAGTTAGTATAAATAAACGTACTAGAAGTTTACACAATACGAATAAAAATACTACCTTTGTATTGTCGAACAAAAAAAACAGTTAGAAGTGAAACAGAAAACCAGAACGCTCAAACTCACAGAACTCGAATTCGACCTTATCGAAACGGTAAGAAACTACAAGAGGAGTTACCCAAACGGAGAACCTGAGATAAGGTACTACATCGAAAGGACATTCGCAGAATACTTAGACGAACCTTTAGAAGACTAAATAACACGCTCCAACTGAGAGTGGGGCACTAAAAACAATATTAGACTATGGCAACAATGACACTTAACTTCCAGCACGTGGGTACGATGAAAGAGCAACTCAAGGACTTGCTCATCTCCATATCATGGGCTGACCTCTCAAAGCGTTACTTCGGAAGATCCAACTCATGGCTCTACCACAAACTGGACGGTATCGACGGCAACGGAAAGCCTACTGAGTTCAGCTACGAAGAAAAGATGCAGCTGCAGGGAGCACTCTACGATCTTGCTGATCGCATACGCCGTGCTGCTGACGGCATCAACGTATAACATAGGCGAGGGGACGACTGTTCCTTGTTTAACAAAAAAACAGCCCGTCGCCTACAGACGCACTTTTTTGCGTTCGCCTTTATTATGTATAATCACTAATCCCCTTGCACCCTGGTCGGTGTAAGGGGATTATTTTTGCCGTTTCAGGAAATATCAATATAAGAGTTTTAACGACAGGGCGAAAAACCCTTTACTTTTTTTGTTGTTTCAGAAAAAATGTGTACCTTTGCAGTTGTTTTTCTAAAGAAAAGATGCAGGTAGCAATAGTAAAATATAATGCAGGCAACGTGTTCAGCGTGATAAACGCAGTGAAAAGACTGGGCATAGAGCCGCTGTGGACTGACGACGCAGAACTGTTGGCAAAGGCTGACAGAGTGATTTTCCCTGGTCAGGGCGAGGCGAGCCATGCTATGAACTATCTGCGCCAGAGGGGATTGGACAAGGTGATATGCGACCTTAAGCAGCCTGTGCTGGGCATCTGCATCGGTCAGCAGTTGATGTGTAAGCACTCTGAGGAGGGCGACACGGACTGTCTGGGCATTTTCCCTATGGAAGTGAAGAAGTTTCAGCCTACGAGGCACGAGGATAAGGTGCCACAGATGGGGTGGAATTGTCTTTCGTTCCCAAAGAACGAAAACGGGAACGTTAACGGGAACGGGTTCCGCGAAGCGCCTGTAATCGGACGCGAAGCTACGCTTGCAAGGCAAGAACACCAACTGGAGCGCAAGAACGTTAACGGGAACATTGACCTGTTTAAGGGCGTGAAGGAGGGTGACTTCGTGTATTTTGTGCACTCTTACTACGTGCCGCTACATGAGGAATATACCATAGCGAAGGCAAACTTCACGTTGGACTATTCGGCTGCCATACATAAGGATAATTTCTATGCCACGCAGTTTCACCCAGAGAAGAGCGGAATGGTGGGACAGAAGATTTTAGAGAACTTCATGAAAATTGATAATTGATAATTGACAATTGATAATTAGTTTTCGTAGCGAGCATCGCTCGCGTATCGTAGCCCATAGGGCGTATCGTAGTGGCTTTAGCCACGTATCGTAACGAAGTGTATCGTAGCACCATAGGTGCGTATCGTTTTTTTAAATATGATAGAACTGATTCCTGCCATAGACCTGATAGGAGGTAAGTGCGTAAGACTTACCAAGGGGGAATATGACACCAAGAAGATATATAATGAAGACCCTGTGGCTCAGGCAAAGGAGTTTGAGGCACTGGGATTCAAGCGTCTGCATGTGGTGGATCTGGATGGTGCCAAGTCGAAGCATATAGTGAACGACGAGGTGCTGAGGGGCATCACGGAGAATACCAGTCTGACTGTGGACTTCGGCGGTGGCATAAAGACTGCTGAGGACATAGAGAAGGCTTTCGCTGCTGGCGCCAAGATGGTGACTTTAGGCAGCATAGCGGTGACTAACCCTGAGCTCTGCATGGAGTGGATAGCACGATATGGTGCGGAGAGAATAGTGCTGGGTGCCGATGTGCGCAAGGGCAAGATAAGTATCAACGGATGGAAAGAGGACTCCGAGGAGGACCTGATGCCATTTCTGAAGAAGTATATCGCCAAGGGCGTGAAGAACGTGCTCTGCACTGAGATAAGCAAGGACGGCACGCTCGAAGGTCCTGCCATAGAACTGTATAAAGAGATAATGAGAGAGTTTCCCGACCTGCACCTGATAGCCTCAGGCGGAGTGGGGAGCAACGACGATATCATAGCCCTCGACAAGGCTGGAATACCCGCCGTGGTGTTCGGCAAAGCCTGGTATGAGGGGAGGATTGACGGTTCGATAATTCTGCGTAATTAGTAATTAGGAATTAGAAATTAAGTTATCGTAGCGAAGCGTATCGTAGCCCTTAGGGCGTATCGTAGTGGCGTAGCCACGTATCGTTATCTACGAACGAAGTGAGTTTATAAAATGTTAGCAAAGCGAATAATACCTTGTCTGGATGTGAAGAATGGTGAGACCGTGAAGGGCACCAACTTCGTGAACCTGCGTTCGGCTGGCGACCCAGTGGAGTTGGGTAAGGCATATAGTGACGCAGGAGCTGACGAGCTGTGCTATCTGGACATCACGGCATCGCATGAGGGCAGAAAGACGTTTACCGACATGGTGACGCGAGTGGCTCGCGAGATAAACATTCCTTTCACTGTTGGTGGTGGCATAAACGCCATAGAGGATGTGGACAGGATGCTGGAAGCTGGTGCCGACAAGGTTAGCGTGAACAGCGCTGCCCTGCGCCGACCAGAGTTTATAGACGAGATTACAAGCCGATACGGTTCACAGGTGTGCGTGTGCGCCATCGATGCCCGTAACGATGAGGACGGTTGGCACTGCTACATAAACGGAGGAAGAATAAGGGTGGAGCGCCGACTGCTGGACTGGGCTAAGGAAGTGGCAGACCGCGGAGCAGGCGAGATACTCTTTACCTCGATGAACCACGACGGCGTGAAGCAGGGATTTGCCAACGAGGCGCTTGCTGAACTGGCTGATGCTCTGCCGATACCAATTATAGCGAGTGGTGGAGCAGGAAAGATGGAGCATTTTCGCGATGCCTTCACCATTGGTAAGGCTGATGCCGCCCTGGCTGCCTCCGTGTTCCACTTTGGCGAAATACCAATTCCGACACTAAAGAGTTGGCTGAAAAAAGAAGGAATAGTAGTAAGATGAAAATAGATTTTGAAAAAGGTGGGGGACTGGTTCCCGCTATAATACAGGATGCTGAGACAAAGAATGTTCTGATGCTCGGCTATATGAACGAAGAGGCTTACAAGAAGACTCTGGAAACGAAGAAGGTGACCTTCTGGAGTAGAGGCAGAAAATGTCTGTGGACGAAGGGCGAGACGAGTGGCAACTTCCTCGACCTGGTGGACATAAAGGTGGACTGCGACAACGACACCTTGCTGGTGAAGGTTCACCCACACGGTCCGACCTGTCACACTGGCACCGACACCTGCTGGGGGGAGGAGAATAAGTAGTCGACCCTCTAAATCTCCCTTAAAGGGAGACTTTTGGGGTTCAAGAGTTTACTGTTTACAGTTTATAGTTCATAGTTGACAATTGGTCTTCGTTTTCGTAGCGAGCATTGCTCGCGTTTCGTAGCGAAGCGTTTCGTAGCCCATAGGGCGTATCGTTAAAATACTAAATATAAATGGAAGAGAAAAATCCACTGTTGTTCCTGACTGAGTTGCAGGACTTTATTGAGACACGTTACAAGGAAATGCCTGAGGGCAGCTACACCACATCGCTCTTTAAGGACGGACTGAACCGCATGGCGCAGAAAGTTGGCGAGGAAGCTTTAGAGCTGGTGATAGAGGCTACCAACGGCACTAACGAGAGACTGGTGTATGAGGGTTCGGACATGCTGTATCACCTTATAGTATTGCTGACATCTAAGGGTCTGCGCATAGAGGACCTGGCAGCAGAACTGGCTGAGCGCCATAACCCAGGGTGGAAAAAACATTAAGACCCTCTAAATCTCCCTTAAAGGGAGACTTCTGGAGTCAAACATTAAAAAGAGATGCTGATAAATTACAAAAACGTTAGTTTTCGCCACGTAGATGACGACTTCGTGCTGGAGGGTGTGAACTTCACCGTGGAGCACGGAGAGTTTATCTATATAATAGGTAAGGTGGGCTCAGGAAAGAGTTCGCTGCTCAGAACCTTCTATGGCGAGATGGATATAGACTCGGCTGACGAGGCTATGGTGTTAGGTCGCGACATGACCTCAGTGAAGCATGGAGAGATACAGCGACTGCGTAGAGAAATGGGTATTATATTCCAGGACTTTAAGTTGCTGACCGACCGCACGGTGAAGAAGAACCTGGAGTTTGTGCTCAGAGCTACTGGCTGGAAGAAGAAGGAAGAGATAGAGCAAAGAATAGACGAGGTGCTGAAAATGGTGAAGATGACTGGCGTGGAGGATAAGATGCCACACGAGCTCTCAGGCGGCGAACAGCAGCGAATAGCCATAGCACGCTCTCTGCTCAATTCACCAAAGATAATACTTGCCGACGAGCCTACGGGCAACCTCGACCCAGAGACGGCAGACCAGATAATAGGTCTGTTTAACGACATCGCCGCTACGGGTACGGCTGTGGTTATGACTACCCACAACCTGCCTATGCTGGAGCGCTTCCCTGGAAGGGTGTTTAAGTGCGAGGAGCAGAAGTTTACGGAAGTATTTGATAATTGACAATTAGTAATTAGGAATTAGTAATTAAGGATAAAATGGAAGTAATGAAATTCGGCGGCACCTCTGTGGGTTCTCCAGAGCGTATGCAGGGTGTGGCAAAACTGATAACAAAGTCTGGAGAGCCTACATTCGTGGTGCTCTCAGCTATGAGTGGTACAACAAACTCACTGGTGGAAATCTCTGACTACCTCTACAAGAAAAATCCAGAGGGAGCACAGGAGGTAATCAACAAGTTGGAGAAGAAATATATGGGACATGTAGAGGAACTTTACTCTACTGATGCCATGAAGCAGAAGACTCGTGCATTCCTGAAGAAGGAGTTTGAGTTTCTGCGTTCTTTCACCAAAGACACTTTCACCAGTTTTGAGGAGAAGATAGTAGTGGCTCAGGGCGAGGTGATGTCAACCAATATGGTGACAAACTACCTGAACGAGCAGGGTGTGAAGACCATACTGCTCGACGCACTGGAGTTTATGCGTACAGACAAGAATGCCGAGCCAGATATGCCTTACATAAAGGAGCATCTGGATAAGGTGATGAAGGCTAATCAGGGTTATCAGATATACATCACACAGGGATTCGTTTGCCGTAATGCATACGACGAGATAGACAACCTGCAGCGTGGCGGTTCAGACTACACCGCGTCACTCATAGGTGCAGCGATGAACGCTAAAGAGATAATCATCTGGACCGATATAGACGGTATGCACAACAACGACCCACGCTTTGTGGAGAAGACTGATGCAGTTCACCAACTGAACTTTGAAGAGGCAGCCGAGCTTGCTTACTTCGGAGCAAAGATTCTGCACCCTACATGCGTGCAGCCTGCTAAGTTTGCTGGTATTCCTGTGCGCATCAAGAACACTATGGAACCAGATGCCGAGGGTACAGTAATCAACAACGAACTGGTGCGCGGCAAGATTAAGGCTGTAGCCGCAAAGGACAATATCACAGCCATAAAAATCAAGTCAAGCCGAATGTTGCTTGCTACAGGTTTCTTGAGAAAGGTGTTCGAGATATTCGAGGTAAACAACACCCCAATCGATATGGTGACCACCTCAGAGGTAGGTGTGAGCGTGTCAATAGACAACAAGAGCAACTTGCAGCGCATAGTTGACGAACTGAAGAAATACGGTTCGGTGACTGTGGACGAGGATATGTGTATCATCTGTGTGGCAGGCGACCTGGACTGGTCAAACGTAGGTTTTGAGACAATAGTGACCGACGCTATGGCTAACATACCAGTGCGCATGATATCATACGGAGGTTCTAACTACAATATCTCATTCCTCATCAAGGCTGAAGATAAGAAGAAGGCTCTGCAGAACCTCTCAGCTAAACTCTTCGCCTGAAACAAAGCAACACAATACAACGCACAAAGAAGAAGATGACAAATTTTCCGACAGACAAGTTTCAGAGCATCGAGACACCTTTTTATTATTACGATAAGAAGGTGCTCCTTGCTACACTTGACACTATAAAGGCTGAACTGGCAGAGCGCCCAAACTATCACCTGCACTATGCCATAAAAGCTAATGCAAACCTCGAAGTGCTCAAAGAGATACAGAAGGCAGGATTCGGTGTGGACGCTGTGAGCGGAGGCGAGATACAACAGGCACTGAAGGCTGGTTTTGAGGCACAGAAGATAGTATATGCAGGAGTAGGCAAAAACGACTGGGAGATAAATCTGGGACTGGATGCAGGCATCTTCTGTTTTAATGTGGAATCGCTCGAGGAGCTACGTATAATCAACGAACTCGCCCAGAAGAAGCATAAGACGGCAAAGGTATGCTTCCGTATTAACCCCAACGTAGGTGCCCACACACATGCCAACATCACCACAGGACTGATGGAGAATAAGTTTGGCATAGCGATGGAGGATATGGAGCTTGCCATAAGGGAAGCCAAAGAACTGAGCAACATAGAGTTCATAGGGTTGCACTTCCACATCGGCAGCCAGATACTCGAAATGGATGATTTTGCAGCCCTCGCCAACAGGGTGAACGAGTTGCAGGATCGTCTGGAGAGTCAGGGCATAATGGTGAAGAATATCAACGTAGGTGGTGGCTTAGGTATAGCCTATAACGACCCTGACGGCAAACCTGTGCCAGACTTCAAGAAGTATTTTGATACATACGCCCAGAATCTCAAACTGCGTGAAGGACAACAGGTTCACTTTGAGTTGGGTAGGGCAGTGGTAGGTCAGATGGGTTCGCTCATCACGCGCATACTCTACGTCAAGAACACCCACCACAAGCAGTTTGCCATAGTGGATGGCGGAATGTCAGACCTTATTCGTCCAGCCCTGTATGATGCTCACCACAAGATACAAAACATATCAAGCATGGAGGCTGAAGAGACGTACGATGTGGTAGGTCCGATATGTGAGTCGAGCGATGTCTTCGGCAAGAACGAGAAACTGCCCAAGTGTCATCGTGGCGACATGATTGCCCTGCGCTCAGCAGGAGCATACGGCGAGATTATGGCTTGCCAATACAATTGCCGTAAGTTGCCTAAGGCATATTTGATGTAAGAAAGAAAGATGATTTCGTTACCTGTGATTATAATGATAGCGGTGTTGCTAGTGTTTGCGCTGGTAGCCCCTCTGTGCACTCCTTTCTATCGTACCGACAAGGACAATCTGCCCCAACGAAAAGAGGATGAGGATGCCGAAGAGGAGGCTATACCAACACAGCCATTGTTTAAGGACAAACCAGTGTCAATAATAATCACGGTACATGATAACGCACACCAGTTGGAGAAGGTGATAGACTCTTTTCTGTCACAAGAATATAATGCAGACTATCAGGTGGTTATAATAATTGGTGAAAATGATACTGCATCAGAAGATGTGCTGAAACTGAGAAGCGAAAACAAGCATCTCTACTACACCAAACTGCCAATATCATCACGCTATTTGAGTCGAAAGAAACTTGCCATAACGATAGGTATGAGGGCAGCGAAATATGACTGGTGTGTGATAACCAGTGTTTATTGCTACCCAACCTCAAATAAATGGCTTAGGAACTTTGCCCAGCACATTAGCGACGATAACAATTTGGTGATAGGAATGACACCTTACGAGAAGGAGTCGCCAACATATTACAGATACGAACAGTTGCGCACGATGCTTTATCATCTACGTTCGGCAGAGAATGGTATGGCTTTCTCAACCAACCAAAGTCTGGTGGCACTGAAGAAGTCGGAGTTCTTTAAGGAGCAGGGTTTTGCGGGTTATCTGGAATACCAGCGTGCTGAGTATGAGCACTTAATTAATAAGTTTGCGCACAGAAACAGTACGGCAATTGCCATAAACCCCGAGACGTGGCTGACATTCAGGGTGCCATCACAAAAACAGTGGCGCTACCGTCATATGCATAGCATAGACTCCTTCAGTGCTATGAAACGTGGACATTCGTTCAGATGGCTGTTCCATTTCGACCTGTGGATGATGCACATATACAACTGGCTCACCCTTGCTGCAGTAATCTATGGACTGGTGGATATTTTTACATGCGAGGAAGGTCCTGTTGAGGGCATTCTCCTTATGGTCTGCGCAATATTATTCTGGATAGGACAGATAGCACTGCGATGGCGCATATACACCCCGGTATTAGAGACATTCGGCAATGTCAGTGCTCCGCAAGCAATAATAATGGATTGGATGGTGTCTGGATACAACATGTTTATTCGCGTCTTGTATAAGGTTACAGACAAATATGATTTCATGACGCACAGACTTTAATAGAGAAGAAAAGCGGCAAGTATGAAGATACTGCATTACATACCTGACTTTTGGTCTTTGAATAATACCCAGGCACAGAAGATGTTGCGCCTGATAACCGCTGTGTCAAGACAAACGGAATCGTATTTGGTAACATCATCACCTTTCACCAAAGAGATGGAGCAGCAGTTGAAAGATGTGTATAAACTTCAAATGGTGTATCTGCCCAAACTCTCTACCAGCAATCCTCTCAAAATATACCATGCCTATAAGGTGATAAAGGAATGCCTGATGCAGTTGCAGCCAGACTTGGTGCATGTGCATGGTTCGTGGAATCCGTTACTGTTTGTAATGGAGCGCACAGCCAGAAGGAAAGGATATGTGACCTGTGTGTCAATCTACGGAGGAATGGCACCAGAGGTGCTCAACACGGAATTTTTCAAACACAGACTGTTGCCGCTGATTTTCTATCAGGCTCCACTCATACGTCATTCCACCTCGCTCATAGCACAAAACGAGAAAGAGTGGAAAGACATCCGCAACCTGAACCTGAAGAAGCGTGTAGAGATATTACCGCAAGCATTATCAACGGAGGAAGGTACTCAGGCATACACTCAGGCAATACTTGCCGCCTACCAGAAGGCTATAGACTCATCATACAAGAATTATATCACACCAGAAGAGGAGATGCTCGTGGAGCGCTGTCTTATCACAGCCACCACGATGGACGCTAAGTTTGTACCAAAAAGTTCAGCTGAGAACGGAGGAAATCAAGACAAACAGGCACTCTCATTCCGCAGAATATATTTCTATGCCTACGATGAGGATGTGCTAGACAAGGTGATAGAGGGAGCAAAGAGTCTGTCGTATAACTTCCATGAACCATCAAATATCGGTGACATACCACGCTATGCAGACAGAAAGGCAAAGAAACGTGGGGGAATAGAACAGTTGCAGTTGCCAGTCAGAAAACTGCATATAACAGATGAGAAAACTCTGGAATATAAAGTGATAACCTCATTATTGAGAGTGCAGAAAGAGGGTATTAAACGACTCACTCTGCGACATAAGGCAGAACTGTATAATATATTCCGTAACGATGATTTTGACGAGGGTATAGTAGGTGAGGAACTGACACGTCTGCGTCTAAAGAGCTTCACCAAAAAGATACAGAAGATGTTGCATGAACTGTATAATATGCCTGTGGGATACGATATCTTTTAACGGTAACCTTTAACCTATCTTATGAACTACGATATAGAAAAAAACATACACTATCTGCAATTGCTGTCTAAGTCTTTTCCTAATGTAGCAACAGCGTCGAGCGAGATAATCAACCTTTCAGCCATAATGAATTTGCCAAAGGGAACCGAACATTTCCTGGCAGACATACATGGTGAGCATGAGGCATTCCTGCATGTGCTGAAGAATGCTTCAGGACGCATATCGCAGAAGGTGGACCAGATATTCGGCGAATATATGCCCCATCAGGCTAAGAAAGATTTGTGCACCCTGATATATTATCCTGAGCAGAAACTGGAACTGGTGAAAGCAGAATTTTCGCAGCATCAGTCGTCAGACGTGCAACTCTCAGAATGGTATCGCATGACCCTCTACCAACTGGTTGAAGTGTTTAGGGTTATATCATCAAAATACACCCGTTCTAAGATACGCAAGAACCTGCCTGAAGAATACAGCTATATACTCGAGGAACTGTTGCAGGAACGCACAGAGGACGACAACAAGGCTGCTTACGTAAACAATATTATCGACACCATAATATCAACCGACTCGGCAGACGATTTTATCACGGCTTTGGCAAACGTGATACAACGTCTGGCAATAGACCAGCTGCACCTGTTGGGTGATATATATGACAGAGGTCCAGGTGCTCACATCATCATGGACAAACTGATGAACTATCACTCATGGGATATGCAGTGGGGCAATCACGATATACTGTGGATGGGAGCCTGCGCAGGAAATGATGCCTGCATCTGTAACGTAATCAGACTGTCTCTGCGCTATGCCAACCTTATGACCTTGGAAGATGGTTACGGCATCAACCTCATGCCACTCGCCACATTCGCTATGGAGACATACGGCAACGACCCTTGTGAAGCATTCAAACCAAGACTCAACAGCGAAAACAAAGACCGTTTTGACGAGAAGACCTTGCGCCTTATGGCTATGATGCACAAGGCTATCTCGGTGTTGCAGTTTAAGGCTGAGGCACAACTCATAAAACGTAATCCAGTATGGAAGATGGATGACCGTTGTATGTTCTCACGTGTAGATTTTAACGACGGTACATGTGACATAGACGGCAAGAGATACAAAATGCTGGACATGAATTTTCCAACCGTCAACCCAGCAAATCCAGAGGTATTCACAAAAGAGGAAGAACTGTTGATGGCTAAGTTGCACCACTCATTTAGAGTATCTGAGAAGTTACAGCGACACATACGCACCATACTCTCTCACGGATGTATGTATGCCATATACAATGATAACCTGCTGTTTCACGCTTCAGTACCGCTCAATGAAGACGGAACCTTGAAAGAGGTGGAGATTATGCCTGGAGTCTTCGCATCAGGTCATGTGCTGATGCATAGAATAGGAATGCTGGTGCGTTCAGCCTTCGCCAACGATACTCCACAAGAAGAAAAAGACTATGCCCGTGACTATTTCCTCTATCTATGGTGTGGTAAGGATTCATGTCTTTTTGATAAATCAAAGATGGCAACCTTTGAGCGCTATTTCTTAGCCGAGAAGGAGACCCATGAGGAGAAGAAAGGTTACTTCTTCCAGTTGCGTGGCAACGAGGCAACAGCCGAGAAAATGGCAAATACCATACTTGATGCCTTCGGCGTGAAAGGTGAGAACCGTCACATAATAAACGGTCACGTGCCAGTTCACGTAAAGAAGGGTGAGAGCCCGATAAAAGCCAACGGCAAGATAATGGTTATAGACGGAGGTTTCTCTGAGCCTTACCATAAGGAGACAGGTATTGCGGGTTATACGTTGGTTTACCACTCAAGAGAGTTTGAACTCGTTCAGCATGAACCGTTTACGAATATAGAAGATGCTGTTCGTGAGGGGCGTGATATTAAGTCTAAGACCCAGATTGTGGCAACTACAGGACGTAGAATACTTGTGGCAGATACAGACAGAGGACGAGAACTGAAGAAACAGGTTGACGACCTCAGGATGCTGCTTTATGCTTATCGTCATGGTTTTATAAAAGAGGTAAAATAATCATCAGCAGTTAGTAAAGGCAATGAACCAAGAGTTTATTTTTCAATATATATTGACCCTCTCCACCATAGTACTTATACCACTGTTGCTATGGATGGGCAAGAAACGTGATATGCGTAAGATAACGTATGCAGTCTTTGTTATGCTTATAGTGGCTGATATAGCTGCCTATTTTCTTTTAGGAGAGTTGGCTACCTACTTCTATCTTGCAGCTATTACTGTTATTTCATTGCTTTTTGTGAAAAAGGAAAAACCTACCGCTGAGTAACCTATGACCCTACGAGCATTAGAACCACAAGACTTAGAGCTTCTCTATACGATAGAAAACGATAGGGAACAATGGCAGGTTGCTGACACCAATGCGCCATATAGCCGTTATGACTTAGAAAACTACATACTGAGTCAGCAGCACGACGTATATGCAGACAAGCAACTGAG
>JAEEVS010000095.1:0-10647 GCA_016290975.1 Prevotella sp.
GACTTCTCTGGTTGCGGACCAGCCGTCTCAGGACTCACCAAGCCCGATATCCTTGCCCCAGGTGTGAATATCTGCTCAGCAACTAACAGTTACTACCCCATCAATCCACTCAAGGTTACCCAAGAGATAACCTATGAGGATAAGACCTATGAATGGCACTCCCTCGACGGCACCTCAATGGCTACCCCTATGGTGGCAGGCATCATAGCCCTGTGGCTCGAGGCAGACCCTACCCTAACCCGTGAGCGCATTCTTAATGTCTTTGCCCAGACAGCCAACCATTATGATGCCTCACTCTCCTACCCCAACAACCACTATGGCTATGGCGAGATAGATGCCTATAAGGGTTTGCTCTACATACTTAATATATTAGGTGTAGAGGGACTCTCCAGCCACCACCTCAGCAATGCCACTGTGCGACCAAACAGCGATGGCACCATCAGCATCAAGCTCGATGGTGAGCCTCAGCACAGCATCCGTTGCAAGGCATTCACCACTGACGGCAAACTGGTTCACACCACCCTCCTACCCTCCCACTCCACAGAGCATCGCCTCACCCTGCCAGGCATTCATGGCATCGTGGCTATTCAGCTCGATGGTATGGGTAGCACTCTCGTCAGATTGCCATAAAACCACCTAAATTGGTGATTACACGCAAATATTTCAGTTTTAGCGTTGCAGCGTTGCAGTGTTGCAGTTACAAAAACGCTCTTGCCTAATCTCCAAGAGAGTTCAATATTATATTATATATATATTAATATATATATAATTAATAATATTGGCATATTCCCGGTATGGGGAAAGGGAATTTTGTAACTGCAACACTGCAACGCTGCAACGCATAGAGCCCCGAAATGTTAAAAACGGAGATGCACAAAAGTGAGAAAATGTGCAAAAACGAGGAGTTTGATGGGTTCAAAATGGGCTTTGTAACCTCTTGATAATTAGTGCGTTGCAAAGGCTATGCTTTTAGTAGGTAAAAGCATTACTTTTAGCGCTAAAAGTAATGCTTCTGCAAACGGAAGTAATGCCTCTATCCTGAAGCATAAGGGCGAAATGTTAAAAACTACTCGCACAAAGAGTACGATAACGGTAACATGCCACGGATTATCTCGCAAACTTTTGGTGAATTAAAAATTACTTTGTAACTTTGCAGCGAGGAAAGAACATCATAACCTAACCAATTCTATATGAAAAATATTATCACTTTTATTTTTGCCTTGATGAGTTGTGCTGGGGTAATGGCTGATGACATTACACCTAAGCAGGCGATGGAGCAGGCACAGAACTTTTTGCAGAAACGCTCGGCTAAGGGCAGTTGGAACAGCACAACTGAGACTACCTCGCTCATTGAGGCTGGTAAGGTAGAGGGTCTTTACATCTTTAATGTGGAGGGCAATGGCGGCTTCGTGGTTGTTGCCAACGACGATGCTGTAACCCCAATCTTAGGTTATAGCGAGAGGGGCAACCTCGATGTAGCTAATATGCCTGATAATATGAGGGCTTGGCTCAAGGGCTATGCTGATGAGATAGCTTGGGTGAAGAGCGCAAGAACTATAGATGGGGAGAAATCCAACTCTCTCGATGTTGATATGGAGGAGAGCAAACCTACAGCTGTGAAGACTGCTATAGCACCTTTGCTCACCACAAGGTGGAACCAAAGAGACCCCTACAACTCCCTATGCCCAAATAACTATGCTACAGGTTGTGTGGCAACAGCGATGGCTCAGGTGATGTATTATACTGAGACCCATGCTGGTAACGAAGTCACCAAGACCATCACTACTATTCCTGCCTATGGTCTGAGCACTGATGATATTCCTGCAGGCACTGACATCAACTGGGCAAACATGATAGACAGTTATGCTGGTTCATACACTGGCGAGCAGGCACAGGCAGTGGCTGAACTGATGCTCTATGTGGGCACATCTGTACAGATGGAGTATGGACCATCTTCATCAGCCAATTCTGCAAATGCTGCACCAGCCCTGAAAACTTACTTCGACTATAGCACCACAGTCCAGCATCTCTCACGCAGTTTCTACAGCTATGGCAACTGGATAGACATTCTCTACCACGAACTCTCTGAGCAACGCCCAGTGTTCTATGGCGGTATGTCAACAGGAGGTGGTCATGCTTTTGTGATTGATGGCTATGATAGTGAGGACTATTTCCACATCAACTGGGGATGGGGAGGCATGAGCGACGACTACTTCAAGCTCTCAGCCCTTAACCCTGACGAGCAGGGTACTGGTGGCTATACAGGCACTAATGGCTATCGCTTTGCCCAGGAGGCAGTGATAGGCATACAGAAGAGTGGGGGAGAGGGCAGTGTTTCTCCGCTTGTAGAGAGTGCCAAGGTTAATATTTCGCTCTTCTGCAATGGAATCAGTGTGGATAAGAGCACAGCAAAAATAAAAGAGACGGTAAAGGTGACAGTCAACGTAACCAACAATAGTAGCCAGCCCTATGATGGCGACATAATCTTGGGCTATGGCGAAAACCTGCTTAATGCAGGTAAAACCTTCAAGTTACAGCCTGGCGAGACAAAGGACTGCGAGATAGACCTGATACCAAACTTTGTAGGTACAGTACCCTTGACTCCGTTTTACCCAAGTGAGAATGGTAACTATTTTAAGATGCCAGGCAACAAGAGCGTTCAGCTGACAGTAAACAATGCTGACATAACAGATAATGTGAACCTCACGCTGGAATTAGATGTAACTAATGCAGAGGCTACAGGCAGTCAGGTAGAAACTAAGTCAGGCTTGGTAGATGTTTACAACCTCACAGGCAACGACTTCGAGGCTAACATTACGCTGAAAAACGAGACTGAGACTGACTATACAGGCACACTCATATGGGTTTTCCACGCTAATGGAGGAAGCGGAGCCATAAACCAGATACCAGCCAGCATTCCTGCAGGTGAGGAGAAGCTGTTTACTGTTACTGTGCCTGACCTTGACTATAGCGAAAAATACTTCTTCTATACCACATACGTAAAGGGTGACACCTACAACCTTGTGCCAAATGGATTCTATGTACTGAAACCTGCCCTGATGACCTATGCTGCTGATGGCACCAAGACCATCACTAAGACCTCTGCAACCTCATATACAGCACCTGCTGATGTCTTGGTGGTTGATGTTACTGGCACAAGCATTACTCAGATTACTCCTAATGCCAATAAGAATACCCTCTACATAAGCAATGGAGCACTCAGCGGACTTGATGGCAAGAATGTGGTAACCAGCAACCTCGATGGCACCTATTCAGCCCCAAGCATAGCCCTCGAAGACGGCAGTCCTTTCTATTCGCCTGTTGATATTAGCGTGGCTAAGGCTGAGTTCACATACAACTTCACAACGGCGGCTGACGGCTCCAACGGATGGAACACCCTCATGCTGCCATTCAGAGCAACTGCCGTAACTGCTGATGATAAAAATATAGACTGGTTCCACAGCTCAGGCGACTCAGGCAAGAACTTCTGGCTGAAGTCATTCGCTAACGACACCTATGACAAGGTGCTGTTCTCATTCGTCTCTGGCTCCAACATCGAGGCTAACACACCTTACATAGTTGCATTCCCAGGAAGCAAGTGGGGCGAAAAGTGGGACATGAGCGGAAAGGCAATCAAGTTCATCGGTGAGAACACCCAGCTGCTCAAGACTGGCATGAGCACAGTGACGGGCTCATACTACAGGTTTGTGGGCAGCACCCGTCAGGATGCCACCAGCAACATCTACAGCCTCAATGCCGACGGCAATGCCTTTGAGCTTAACGAGACTGCTGGCAGCAGTCCGTTCCGCGCCTACTTCAAGGCTGCAACCTTCGACTCCGCCGTGGGTAGTCTGGGCATAGGCAGCGATGATGCTACAGGAATAGAGAACGTTAACGGGAACGCTAACGGGAACGCTAAGGTCAAGGTCATCAAGAACGGCAAGCTCTACATAGGTAATTATAACATCGTTGGACAACAAATAAAATAGTCATGAAAAAAGCATATATAACACCTCAGAGTCTGATAATCAGTCATCCTCTTCATCTGCTTGCTGCCAGCGGACCTGGAGCTAACGACCAGCAAGACCCCCAGAAGAACGGCATAGATATAGACTTTGAAGAGGCACCAGAGTAAGAATAAAGCTTCCTGACACTTGCGATATAAGATAAGAATCCCACGGTCTCCATTCCTGAGGCTGTGGGATTTATATAACTATCAAGTGCTATTTTACGAAAAAATTGGCACAAAACAAAGAAATTTGCGAAATTATTAGTAACTTTGCAAATTGAATTATTGTATAGTGACGACTACAGATGAGGGCAACAAGACTGGACATACTCAACATGATGAGGGAGCGCATCCTTATACTCGATGGTGCTACAGGAACTTACCTGCAGCAGCATTTTCCTGAGGAGACGAAGGCTGAGGCTAAGGGATGTAATGACTACCTGTGCCTGGCGCGCCCTGACCTCATCAAGAAGATGCACCAAGACTACATAGCTGCTGGGGCTGACATCATAGAGACCAACTCGTTTAACAGCAACCGCTTCTCGCTTGCCGACTATGGTCTGCAAGACAAGGTGTATGAGATAAACAAGGCAGCGGCGAGGATTGCGAGAGAGGCGACCCTTAACGGGACGGGAACGGGAACGTTAACGGGAACAGAAACCCTTGAACTCTTGAACCAGCGCGAAGCGCGACTTGAACCAGCGCAAAGCGCAAGGAGGGTCTTGGTTGCTGGCTCTATGGGTCCTACGAGCAAGACGACATCGATATCGGCTGATGTGAATGACCCTGGGGCGAGGGAGGTGACCTTCCAAGACCTGTATGAGACTTATCACGAGCAGGCTCGCGGACTGATAGATGGTGGAGCAGACATACTGCTGGTGGAAACCATCTTCGACACTCTCAATGCTAAGGCTGCCCTGAAGGCTATCACAGACCTGGGTGAGGAAATGGGTATCGACATACCCATCATGGTGAGTGGCACACTGAGCGATGCCTCAGGCAGAACACTCTCAGGACAGACCGTTGAGGCTTACTATGCTTCGCTGAGCCACCCAAACCTGCTGAGCATAGGACTGAACTGTGGCTTTGGTGCCAAACAGCTGTTGCCTTGGCTGAGGAGACTCTCTGAGATAGCCGAGTGTGCTGTTTCTGTGCACCCTAACGCTGGTTTGCCAAACGTGATGGGTGGCTATGACGAGACCCCAGAGACCTTTGCCCAGACTGCCAAAGAGGTGTTCGAGGCTGGTCTGGTGAATATATATGGTGGATGCTGTGGCACTACACCTGAGCATATAAGAAGCCTGAAAGGGACGTTAACGGGAACGTTAACGGGAACTTATACCCCCCGCCCTTTAAGGGAGGGTAAGAGGAGGGTCTTGAGGCTGAGCGGACTGGAGGAGCTGGTAATAGACCATTCTACCTTTATAAATGTGGGCGAGCGAACCAATGTGGCTGGCTCGGCTAAGTTTAAGAAACTCATTCAGGCGAAGGACTACGAGGCAGCTCTCTCTGTGGCAAGACAACAGGTGGAGAATGGTGCTCAGGTGATAGACATCTGTATGGACGACGGACTGATAGACGGTGTGGAAGCGATGACGACCTTCCTCAACCTCATAGCATCAGAGCCAGAGATAGCCCGAGTGCCTGTGATGATAGACTCATCGAAGTGGGAGATACTCAAGGCTGGTCTGGAGTGTGTGCAGGGCAAGTCGATAGTCAACTCCATCTCGCTAAAAGAGGGCGAGGAGAAATTCCTTGAGAAGGCTCGCCATATCCACTCCATGGGAGCAGCCACAGTGGTGATGCTCTTTGACGAAGAGGGACAGGCTGACACCTACGAACGCAAGGTCAGTGTGGCTCGCAGAGCCTACAAACTGCTGAAGGGCATAGGATTCCCAACAGAAGACATAATCTTCGACCCCAACGTGCTGGCTGTTGCCACTGGTATGCCTGAGCACGATGATTATGCGAGAGCCTTCATCGAGGCTTGTCGCACCATACACGAGGAAATGCCCGAGGTGCACATGAGCGGAGGCATCAGCAACCTCTCATTCTCATTCCGAGGCAACAACACGATTCGTCAGGCTATGCACAGTGTGTTCCTGTATCATGCTATGCAGGCTGGTCTCGACATGAGCATCGTAAATCCTGCCATGACCACCATATACAGCGACATTCCACAGGATATGCTACAAGTGGTGGAGGATGTGATATTGAATAGGGACCCCTTCCCTGCCCAAAAGGGCATCCCTCCCCGTGGGGAGGGCAACAATATGCTTTCTCCAGCAGAGAGGTTAATAGAGTTTGCGGAGGAGATAAAAGAGCAACAAGGCAGTAATCGCATATCCTCTCTCCCCCTCTCGGGGGGAGATGTCACCACAGGTGACAGAGAGGGGGTCGGGGCTTCTATCGCTTCTCGCATCTCCCAAGCCATGCTGAAGGGCCTGACAGACAATATAGAGGCTGACACAGAGGAAGCATACAAAGAGGCTGGTTCAGCATTAGGAGTGATAGACAACTACCTGATGCCAGCTATGGAACAGGTGGGCAAACTCTTTGGCGAGGGCAAGATGTTCCTGCCTCAGGTGGTGAAGTCGGCTCGAGTAATGAAGAAAGCAGTGGCTGTGCTGGAGCCGTATATGACAACGGGAACGGGAACGATAACGGGAACAGGTGAGGGCAAGGTCTTGATGGCAACCGTCAAGGGCGACGTTCACGATATAGGCAAGAACATAGTATGTGTGGTGACCCAGTGTAATGGCTACGAGGTGGAGGACCTTGGTGTGATGGTTGACACCCAGACCATAGTGGACACAGCACAGAAACATCAGGTGGATGTGATAGGCTTGTCAGGACTCATCACCCCATCGCTCGACGAGATGATAAAGGTGGTGCAGGAGTTGCAACGTCGAGGTATGAAGACCCCTGTGATCGTGGGTGGAGCAACAACCTCTGCTCTGCATACAGCTGTGAAGATGGCACCAGAATACCCTAATGGGGTGGTGATACAGTCTCACTCTGCTGCTGACAATGCTGCCATAATTCGCCGTCTGCTGGCTGACGACCACGAGGAATATATAGCAGAACAGAAGAACCAGCAGCGAATAGTGCGCGAGACCTACCTCAACGAGAAGGCTAACAAGAAACCTCAGTTGAGTATGGTGGAGGCTCGCCAGCGCAGACACCAGAAGAGGGTAGGGGAGGTAGCTCTGCCAAAGGGCGACACCTCATTCGACCTGAAGGTGAGGGTGAAGGACATCAGGGAACGCATAAACTGGAACTACTTCTTCCAGGCTTGGGGACTGAAGGGCGACAACCGCAAGGGCGAGGAGGCAAGGAAACTGATGGCTGACGCTGAGGAGATGCTGAAGGTGATTGACGAACGCATAACCCTGCTTGCCAAAGCTCGCATACTGCCTGCTAACAGCAATGAGTATGACGACATTATAATTAACGGGAACGATAACGGGAACAGGAACGGGAACGGGAACAAATATGTCATCAACATGCCAAGAAGCGTGAAGGAGGCTGACGAGACTCTGTGTCTTGCCGACTACATCATGAGGGAAGGTGTGGACTTCATCTGTCCTTTCGTGGTGAGTGCTGGCATAGGACTGAAAGCCCTGCAGGATGAGTATCGCAAGGACAATGACGAATACAAAGCTATGCTTGCCAAACTGCTCTGCGACCGCTTAGCCGAAGCACTTGCCGAGCACCTCAGCGACCAATTGAATTGGGGCGACAGGCGCATAAGATTCGCCTTTGGCTATGGAGCCTGCCCTGACCACAAACCAAAGGAGCAGATATTCCAGATACTTGGGGTAGGGGAGAAAGACGGACTCTCGCTCACTGAGACCTATATGATAAACCCTGGCGAGAGCATCTGCGGAATGATATTCGCCAATACTCCAACGAAATACTTTAATGTTAATTGACAATTGACAATTGATAATTGACAATTTAAGATTGATAAATGGAAAAAGAACAAAATAAAGTAACCTTTGCCACCAGACTCGGCATTATCTTTGCTACGGCAGGTAGTGCAGTGGGTCTGGGCAATATATGGCATTTCCCCACCACCTGCGGACAGAATGGCGGAGCAGCCTTCGTACTGCTTTACGTCATCATCACGCTGCTGATAGGCATTCCTGGCATGATGGGTGAATTCATCATAGGACGCAATGGCGGAAAGAATGCTGTTTCGTCATACAGAAAGGCTGGCGGCAAGAAAGTCTTTGGTATCATAGGTGCCATAGGTGTGCTGGGTGGTTCGCTCATCTTAGGTTTCTATAGTGTGATAGCAGGTTGGTGTGTGTATTTCTTCGGACTGGCTTTGGGAGATGGTGTGCTGGGTGGTCAGGAACATATAAACAACACCTTCGCCCACCTTATGGCACCAGACAACTACCTGCCCAGCGTAATCTCTGTGGGCTTCATTCTGCTCACGCAGATGATAATAGTAAGAGGTGTGCGCAAGGGCATAGAGTGGGCATCGAAGATTATGGTGCCAACACTCATAATGCTCCTGATACTGCTGATAGGTGCTTCATGTTCACTGCCTAACGCTTTTGACGGCATACGATTCCTGTTGAACCCTGATTTCACCAAACTGAATGCCCATGTGGCTTTCAAGGCATTAGGTGAGGCATTCTTCTCACTGAGTTTAGGTGCAGCCTGTCTGTGCACCTATGCCTCATACTTCAAAGAGGAGACCAACCTGCTGAGGTCAACTGTCGAGATAACGCTCATAGATGTAGCTGTGGCAATGATGGCAGGACTGATGATATTCCCTGCTGCCTTCTCAGTAAACGTGGAGCCTGATGCAGGTCCGAGTCTGGTGTTTATGACTATGCCAAATGTCTTTGAGCAGGCTTTCCCCCACAGTGTAGCCTATGTGGTAAGTGTGATGTTCTACCTGCTGCTCACCATAGCAGCCCTCACCTCTACCATCTCTATGCATGAGATAGGTACTGCAGTAATATCTCAGGAGACACCCCTCTCTCGTAGCAAGGCAGCATGGGTGGTGAGCGCTTTCTGCTCTGTCATCGGAGTGCTGAGTGCCTACAGTCTCTCGCATAAGGGTATAGGATTCTTTGGCGACAGCTTCTTTGATAATTTCGACAAACTCACAGCCAACATAATGTTGCCATTAGGTGCACTTTTCACCATACTGATAGTGGGATGGGTAATGCCAAAAGAGACAGTTATGGTAGAGCTGACCAGCAACGGACTCTATCCTCGTCGCGCATGGGTGGTGAAGACATTCTATTTCTTCTCACGCATAGTGTGCCCCATACTCATTGTGTGCATATTCATGAATAAATTAGACATCATATAAGATATGAAAGTTACAGAAATAATAGCCCAAGCGAAGGAGAGTGGCAAACCTCGTTTCTCATTTGAACTGCTGCCCCCACTGAAGGGCGACGGACTAGACAAGATATATCAGGCAATAGACTCGCTGATGCCCTATAATCCTGCCTTCATCAATGTTACCTCACACAGAGAGGAGATGAAGTATGTAGAGCGACCAGACGGACTGATAGAACGCCATGTGGTGCGTCGCCGTCCTGGCACTACTGGCGTGTGTGCTGCCATCAGACAGAAGTATGGCATCGAGGTAGTGCCTCACGTTATCTGTGGTGGTATGAGCAAATACGACATAGAAGACCTGCTCATAGACCTCGACTTCTTAGGAATACAGAATGTGTTGGCTCTGCGAGGCGATGCCATGCCTGGCACTAACCGTTTTGTACCAAACAAAGACGGTCATGCCCATTCTGACGCTCTGGTAAGACAGATAAGCGCGATGAACAAGGGAGAATTCATCGATGGCGAACCCAACACCTCGCACAGTACGGACTTCTGTATTGGTGTGGCAGGCTATCCTGAGAAACATGTGGAGGCACCAAACTTCCTTACTGATATGGGTTATCTGAAACAGAAGATTGATGCTGGAGCAGAGTACATAGCAACACAGATAAGCTATAGCACAGAACAGATACTGCGCTTCCGCGACCGCTGTTCGGAGATAGGCATCAACGTTCCTATTCTGCCAGGTTTGAAACCCTTTGCCACTAAGACACAGCTCAATGTGTTGCCACAGACCTTTGCCGTAGTGCTGCCACAACTGCTGGTGGACAAGGTGCAGGCTTGCAAGGACAACGACGAGGTGAAGAAGGTAGGCATAGAGTGGGGCATAAAGCAGGGCGAGGAACTGCTGAGAGAGGGATTCCCTGTGCTTCACTTCTACACTATGACTCGCACCCAACAGGTGAGCGAGATAGTGAAAGCACTGATGTAATGACCCCTCAACATATCGACATATCGAAATAACGGCATATCGACATAACCATGAAAGTAATCAACTTAGGAGAGAATAACTCCATCATCAATCAGTTTGTAGCAGAGCTACGCGATGTAGAAATACAGAAGGACCGTATGCGTTTCCGTAACAACATCAAGCGCATAGGCAGTCTGATGGCTTACGAGATAAGCAAGACGCTTAGGTATGAGGAAAAGGAGGTGGTGACACCACTGGCAACAACTAAGATGAACCTGCCTAAGGACAACATAGTGATAGGCACCGTCTTCAGGGCAGAACTGCCTTTTCACCAGGGCTTTCTTGATATCTTCGA